>JBIPLY010000471.1:0-3297 GCA_044369385.1 Acetobacteraceae bacterium
CGGTGCTGCCGGACTGGCCCTCCAGCTTGCTGGCGGCGGCCGCGGCGATCGACAGGCGGGCATCGTCGTTCACGATCGTGCCGGTGGCCGTGGCGGTGCCGATCGTGGCGCCGGCCGAGGCGCCGGACAGGGTGATGGTGAAGTCCTCGTCCGGCTCCACCGTGGTGTCCGGGGCCACCTTGACCGTGATGGTGGCGCTGCTCGCCCCGGGGGCGAAGCTGACCGTGCCGCTGGGCAGGGCGGCGCCGACGAAATCGCCGGCGGTGGCCGGCGCGGCCCCGGAGCCGGTCACGGCATAGGTGGCGGTGTGCGCCACCGAGGTGTCGCCGCTGCGGGTGACGGTGAAGGTCTGGGCGGAGCTGACGCCCTGGCCCTCGGCCTTGTTCACCGACGTGGCGGCGATGGACAGGGTGGCGTCGTCATTGGTGATGGTGCCGGCGGCCGAAGCCACGGCCAGGGTGGTGCCGATCGGGGCGGTGCCCAGGCTGAGGGTGAAGCCCTCGGTGGCCTCGGTCAGCGTGTCGCCGGCCACCGGCACGGTGATGACCACGCTGCTCTGGCCGACGGCCAGCGTCGCCACGCCGGAGGGCAGCTTGCCGCCCGGGAAATCCGCCGCATTGGCGGGCGCGCCGCCGCTGCCGGCGACCGTCCAGGCGATGGTCTGCGCGATCAGCGCCGGGCCGGTGCGCGCCAGGGTGAAGGTGGCGCCCTGGGTGCCGGCATGGCCCTCGGTGACGGTGGCGGCCAGGGCGGCGAGGGTGAAGCTGTTGCCGACCTTGCCGCCGAACACCTCCACCTGGCCGTCGTCGAATTGCAGGATCTCGATGTCGAACAGCGCATCCGACCCGTCCGGGCCGGTGATGTCGGTCCGCCCCAGGGCCGGATGGGTGATGGTGTAGGCGGCGAACTTGCCGCCGAAGACGGCGGTGTCGATGCCGTCATCGCCGAACAGCGTATCGTTGCCGGCGCGGCCGATAAGGGTGTCATTGCCGTTGCCGCCATGGAAGCGGTCGTTCGCGCCCAGCCCTTCCAGCCGGTCGTCGAGCGCGCCGCCCGAAACGCCGTCGAAGGCGAAGCCGTTGGCATTGCCGACATAGTCAAGCCGCTCGATGCTGGCCAAGGTGATGGACCGGCCGGTGCCCGGGGCGTAGATGATCCCGGCGGCCAGCCCGCCGCTCAGCTCCCCGCTGGTGTCGGCGGACAGGTCGATCACCGCGGTGTCGGTGCCCTCGCCGCCGAGGATCTCGGCACTGTAGCTCTCCAGCCGGTAGGTGCCGCCCAGCCGGTCATTGCCGCTGCCGCCCGTCAGCGTCGTCATCATCTCGATGTTGGTCACCGAGCCGTGCGCCTTGCCGGCCACGGTGAAGCCATAGACCACGCCGGGCACGCCGCCGTTCACCGCCACCACGTCGCCGGTCTGGTCGGAGAAATCGGCCGCGCCGAGGTCGAAATCCGCGCCGCCATCCAGCACGTTGGCACCCAGCCCGCCATCCAGGCGGTCGTTGCCGCCATTGCCGATCAGCGTGTCGTCGCCGGCCAGGCCCTTGAAGGTGTCGTTCAGCCCCAGGCCTTCCAGCCGGTCGGCCAGGCTGCCGCCCTCGATCCCGTCGGTATAGACCGTGCCGGTGGCGTTGCCGATGAAGTCCAGCCGCTCGATCGCGCTCAGCGTGATCGAATAGCCGGTTATGTTGTTGTAGATGATGCCGATCTGCGGCCCGCCGCTGAACGCCCCGGCGGTGTTGCCCGACAGGTCCACCACCGCGTGGTCGGTGCCGTCGCCGCCGGCGAGGTTGAAATAGCGCCCGGTGAGGTCATAGGCCCCGCCCAGCCGGTCATTGCCCGACCCGCCGCGCAGGTCTTCCATCAGCTGGACGCCGGTGGCCGAGCCATGCGCCTTGCCGCCGACGGTGAAGGCATAGGTCACGCCCTCGGCGCCGCCGTTCACCGCATCGACATCGAGTGTCTGGTCGGAGAAATCGGCCCCGCCGATGTCCATGCCTTCGCCGCCGACCAGCGTATTGGCGCCGCGGCCGCCCAGCAGCCGGTCATCGCCCTTGCCGCCGATCAGCGTGTCGGCGCCGTCGCCGCCAGTGAAGGTGTCGTTCTGGTCCAGCCCTTCCAGCCGGTCATCCAGCGCGCCGCCGGTGATCCCGCCGCCGGGATAGGTGCCGTTGGCGTTGCCGATGAAGTCCAGCCGCTCGATGCTGGTCAGGTAGACATAGTATCCGGTCGTATTGTGGTAGATCCAGCCATAGGTGTTGCCGCCGCCATAGGCGCCGCCGGTGTCCGCGGCGACATCGACCACCGCGGTGTCGTCGCCCAACCCGCCATCGATGGTGGCGCTTTGCTTGGTCACGTCATAGACGCCGCCGAGCGTGTCGTTGCCCGAGCCGCCCTTCAGATCGACCATCATCTCGATGCCGGTGACCGAGCCATGCGCCTTGCCGGCCACGGTGAAGGCATAGGTCACCCCGTCGACGCCGTCGTTGAGCGCGATGACGGCGCCGGTCTGGTCGGAGAAATCCGCCCCGCCGATGTCATATCCCGCGCCGCCGTCCAGGGTATTGGCGCCCAGCCCGCCGATCAGCCGGTCATCGCCCTTGCCGCCGATCAGGATGTCGTTGCCGGCCGCGCCGTCGAACACGTCGTTGGCGTCCAGCCCCTCCAGCCGGTCATCCAGCGCGCCCCCGGTGATCCCCGCGGTGCCGTAGCTGCCGGTGGCGCTGCCGAGATAGTCCAGCCGCTCCATTTCGACGAGGTCGATGTAGTAGCCGGTATTGTTGTTGTAGATGCGCCCGGACGGGATGCCGCCGCCGACCATGACGGCGGGATCGCCCGACAGGTCCACCACCGCGGTATCGTCGCCCAGCCCGCCATGGATGGTGGCGAACTGCTTGGTGACGTCATAGGCGCCGCCCAGCGTGTCGTTGCCCGACCCGCCCTTCAACTCGGTCATCAGCTCGATGCCGGTCGCCGAGCCGTGCTTCGCGCCGCCGACGGTGAACTGGTACAGCACCCCGGCCTTGCTATAGTTCAGCGCCAGCACGGCGCCGGTCTGGTCGGAGAAATCGGCGCTGCCGAGATCGTGGCCCTCGCCGCCGTCCAGGATGTTGGCGCCGGTGCCGCCGGTGAGCGAATCGTCGCCCTTGCCGCCGATCAGCACGTCGGCGCCGCCATTGCCGACGAAGGTGTCGTTCTGGTCCAGCCCGGTCAGCTCGTCGCCCAGATCGCCGCCATGGATGCCGGGGCCGTAGCTGGTGCCGGTGGCATTGCCGGTGAACACCAGCCGCTCGATCC
>JBIPLY010000473.1:0-3269 GCA_044369385.1 Acetobacteraceae bacterium
CCGACATCACCGGCCGCTGCAACCAGATCCGTGCCCAGGTCGAGGATACCACCAGCGACTACGACCGCGAGAAGCTGCAGGAGCGGCTGGCGAAGCTGGCCGGCGGCGTTGCCGTGATCCGCGTCGGCGGCTCGACCGAGGTCGAGGTGAAGGAGCGCAAGGACCGCGTGGACGACGCCCTGCACGCGACCCGTGCGGCGGTTGAGGAAGGCATCGTCCCCGGCGGCGGCGTGGCTCTGGCCCGTTCGTCCCTGGTGCTGGCGAAGCTGAAGGTCGACAACGACGACCAGCGCGTCGGCGTTGAGATCGTGCGTCGCGCGGTCCTGACCCCGCTGCGCCAGATCGCCGAGAACGCCGGCGAAGACGGCGCGGTGATCTCCGGCAAGGTGCTGGACAAGGACGAGTACAACTGGGGCTTCGACGCGCAGAGCGGCGAGTTCAAGGACATGGTCAAGGCCGGCATCATCGACCCGACCAAGGTCGTGCGCACCGCCCTGCAGGATGCCGCCTCGGTGGCCGGCCTGCTGGTGACCACGGAAGCCATGATCGCCGAGAAGCCGGAGCGCAAGGCTGCGGCCGGCGGGCCTCCGGGCGGCGGCATGGGCGGCATGGGCGACATGGACTTCTAAGTCCAGCGTTCCGCTGACCAGCTTAGCGTGACAAGGACCGGCCCCGATGGCGACATCGGGGCCGGTTTCGTTTTGCCCTTGGCCCCGATGGCGACATCGGGGCCGGTTTCGTTTGGCGCATGGCTGGCAATGACGCGGTGGGGCTTGTCGGGATCGGTTTTTTTGCCGCCAGCGAATGCGGCGATAGCAGTAATGATTGACTCGGGCGCGTGTTTCTGCGCGAGATTGTTGTCGCAATCGTGATTTGGTGACGCCCCAGGCGTGGCCGGCTTGCCGCACCCGCCCGGGGACGATGGTTCCCCGCCCGGCCCGCAGCAAACAGCCGGCTTCTGGACCAGCGACATTCCCGATTGATTCGAAATACCCGCGTCATCCGGCGCGGTGCCTGTACGGAGTTTGGCGCAGCTATGGCTATCGGTACTGTTAAGTGGTTCAACGCCACCAAGGGTTTTGGTTTCATCATGCCGCAGGATGGCGGCAAGGACGTCTTCGTCCACATCACCGCCGTCCAGGCCGCCGGCCTGCGTGGGCTGGATGAGGGACAGAAGGTCAGCTACGACGTGGCCATGGAGCGCGGCAAGGCCGCGGCCACCAATCTGAAGCTGGCCTAAGGCACGCGTTTTCGGCGGCGCCTTGCAGACCATCGCGATGATCGGTGCCCCGGCCGGGACGATTGGTGACTATCACCATCGTCCCGCCGGGTGTCCCCGGAAAACCGGATGCCCCCGCGGCATCCGGAGTTTTGCATGGACGCGTGCTGACGCGCGCCGCAGGGCAAGCAGCCCGGATGTCAGGTGCCTCGCACCCGGCGCACGGCGCCTGGCGTTTCGCCTATCCCTCACCACCAGTCCCTCACCAACAGCCACGCTGGCGCGCGGCTGAACGCAGGAGTGCATCCGCATGGCTATCGGTACCGTGAAGTGGTTCAACGCCACCAAGGGCTTCGGCTTCATCATGCCGCAGGACGGCGGCAAGGACGTGTTCGTCCACATCACCGCGGTCCAGGCCGCCGGCCTGAAGGGGCTGAATGACGGCCAGAAGGTCAGCTACGACGTGGCCATGGAGCGCGGCAAGGCCGCCGCCACCAACCTGAAGCTGGCTTGATCGCCCGGAGCCTCCGCGCCCGGCAATCCTGATCGGGGCCGCCGCGCTATGTCGCGGCGGCCCTTTTCGTTTGCGGAGCCGTTTTCTTTTGCGGAGATCGCCATGTTCTCGATGGCCGAACTGGAATCAGCGCTTGCCCTGGTCCACGCCGCCTTCCCCGCCACCCCCGCCCACACCTGGCCGCTGCTGGCCGCGCGGGCGGGGTGCGAGGTCTGGGTGAAGCACGAGAACCATACCCCCACCGGCGCCTTCAAGGTGCGCGGCGGGGTGACCTATTTCGACCGCCTGGCCCGGCGCGGGGCGCCCGCGGGCGGTGTGGTTTCGGCCACGCGCGGCAATCACGGGCAATCCCTGGCCTATGCCGGGGCGCGGGCCGGGGTGGCCGTGACCATCGTGGTCCCGCACGGCAACTCAGCCGAGAAGAACGCGGCGATGCGCGCCTTCGGCGCCCGGCTGATCGAGCATGGCGCCGATTTCGACGAGGCACGCGGCCATGCCAAGGCGCTGGCCGATGCCGAGGGGATGCTGTTCGCGCCCAGCTTCCATGCCGACCTGGTGGTGGGGGTGGCGACCTGGGCGCTGGAGCTGTTCCGGGCGGCGCCCACGTTGGATGTGCTTTACGTGCCGATCGGGCTGGGATCGGGGATTTGCGGGGCGATCCGGGTGCGCGACCTGCTGGGGCTGTCCACCGAGATCGTCGGCGTGCAGAGCACCGGCGCGCCGGCCTATGCGCTGTCCTTCGCCGCGGGCCATGTGGTGGAGACCGACCGCGCCGACACCAAGGCCGACGGCATGGCCACGCGCCAGCCGGATGCCGAGGCGCTGGCGATCATCCGGGCCGGGGCGGCGCGGGTGGTCACAGTGAGCGACGACGAGGTGGCCGCCGCCATCCGGGCCTATTGGACCGATACCCACAACCTGGCCGAGGGGGCCGGGGCGGCACCGTTGGCGGCGTTGCTGCAGGAGCGCGCGCGGATGGCCGGGCGGCGGGCCGGGCTGGTGCTGTGCGGCGGGAACATCGACCTGGCGCTGTTCCGGGACTGGGTGCTGGGCTAGGCCGTGCGGCGGCGCGGGAGCGAGATCACGCCGGACCTGCTGGTGCGGGCCTATCGCGCCGGGTTCTTTCCGATGGCGGAGACGCGCGCGGCCGATCGGCTGTATTGGCTGGACCCGGAGATGCGCGGGATTCTGCCCTTGGATGGGTTCCACCTGCCGCGGCGGCTGCGGCGGACGGTGGAATCCGGGCGTTTCACGGTGACCGCGGACCAGGATTTCGCCGGCGTGATCGCGCGCTGTGCCGCCCCGGCGCCAGGGCGGGAGGAGACCTGGATCAACCCGCAGATCGAGGCGCTGTTCACCGAGCTGCACCGGCGCGGCGAGGCGCATTCGGTGGAGTCCTGGCAGGACGGCGAGATGGTGGGCGGGCTGTATGGCGTGGCGCTGGGGGGCGCGTTCTTTGGCGAGAGCATGTTCAGCCGGGCGACCGATGCCTCGAAAGTGGCGCTGGTGCATCTGGTGGCGCGGCTGCGGCTGGGG
>JBIPLY010000474.1:0-3266 GCA_044369385.1 Acetobacteraceae bacterium
CCCAGCGCCAGTCGCACGGCGGTGTCGCTGTTCTCCTCGATCGCGGTCAGCTCGTTCTGCACCACCACCTGCGTGGCCGCGGTGTTCGGCGCGCTGGCCGGCGCATAGACCCAGAGCTGCGGATGGTCGAAGCTGCCGCCGCCATTCTCGCTGACCACGTAGAGGTTGAGGTCATTGTCCATCGCCAGCCCCTCGTGCTGCTGGTCGGCCAGCGACAGCGGATTGCCGACGTCGGTGCGCAGCTGCAGCGTGCTCATCACCTCGCCGTCGAGCGTCACCTCCACGATGCGTCCGTCTTCCTGGCTCAGCACGAGCAGGTTGGAGCCGAAGCCCTTGCCGAACAAGGACTCGAGGTTTCCCAGGGTGTACACATCGGCGATGTCGCCCAGCTTCATGCCGGCCGTGTCGAACAGGTTGGTGGAGTTGGCCGTGGTCGCGGAGCCGTTGCTGGCGGTGCCGGCCTCGAAGTCGATTGTGGTCGCGAAGATCCCCTGCGGGTCGGTCTCCTTGACGAAGACGAAGCCGCTCGAGAGGGGGTCGAAGCTCATGCCCTCCAGCCCGACATTGCCGATATCGGTGCCGAGCACCACGGTTTTGGTGTCGCCGCGGCCCAGCGTGGTGTCGGCCTTGTAGGTGAAATACACCGCCTGGCGGTCGCGTTCCTCCACCATCACGAAGGCGAGGCCGCCGACCCAGGCGATGCCCTCGGGGTCGTAGAACTCGGTGCCCTGCGGGCTGCTGCCCTTGGACAGGGTCATGGTGTCGATCAGCTCGCCCTTGGTCGTGACCTGGGTCACGGAGGTGCCGCCGTCGCCGACGATGAACAGCGTGCCGGTCTCATGGTTGAAGGTGACGCCCGACACTTCCTGGCCGAGCAGGTTGCCCTTGGGGGCCACGGTGCGGGTGGGTTCCGGCAGGTCGTAGCGACCGATGCGGACATAGTTCGAGAGGTTGAGACTGTTTGCCATCGATCGATCCGCCCCGGGCCGTTGGTCAGGCCGCAGGCTTTATCAGCGGTACATGACAGAGCCGGGTCCGATCGGAGACAATCCGGTGAATCCGCCGCGGGCTACGGCACCAGCACGGGGATCGGCCGTTCGGCGTCGCGCGCTTCCAGCGGGGCACGGCCGCCGATGTCGCCATCCGTCTGCACCGGCACTGTGGAGGCTTCGATCAGCACGCGCCGGGCCGGCAGCAGCCGCACCCCGGACAGGCGCGGCAGCAGGCCCAGCGGCAGCGCCAGGCCGTAGCGCAGGGCGGCGAGCGGGCCGGCGCGGTCGAACAGCGCCACGGTGAAGCCGGGATGGGTGGGCGCCATGTCAGGGGCCAGCACGTGGCGGCCGCCATAGAGCCGGCCCTTGGTGACGATCACGCTGGCGGCCTCGTGGCAGGCGTCGTCGACCTGCACCCGCAGGGTGGGAAAGCCGTATCGGCCCAGCTCGCGCCCGGCCTGGAGCACATAGGCCGCAGCACCCAGCCGGCGCTTCAGCGGCAGCGAGACGTGGTGCACCACCTGGGCGTCGAAGCCGGCGCCGAGCATCTGCACGAAGACGCCGCGGCGCGGCTGCGGCGTGCCGTCGATCGCGCGGACAACGCCGGGCCAGATGTCGCGGGTGCGCGCCAGGCCCAGCACGGCGGCCACGCCCTGTGGCGAGAAGGGCAGCGCGAGTTCGTGGGCGAGCACGTTGGCGGTGCCGAGCGGGATGATGCCGAGCTGGCAGCCGGTGCCCTCGATGCCGCCGGCAACCTCGGCGATGGTGCCGTCGCCGCCGGCCGCGACCACGCTGCGGTAGCCGTCCGCGGCGGCGCGGCGGGCGAGTTCGGTGGCGTGGCCGGCCCAGCCGGTCTGCGCCAGCTCCACCCGCTTGCCGGCCAGCAGCAGCAGGTCGAGCACCCGCCACATCATGCGCACGCGCCGGCGGCCGGCGGTGGGATTGTAGATGACGAGCATGCGGTCCAAGTGCGGCGGCCCCTTTGCGGTGCGGCGGCGGGAAAGAGTCGTTTGCCACGCCGGCGGTGACCGGGTGATGACGTTGCCATGTCAATCCGATGATCTTTGCCGCGCGGCCGGCAATCGGCCCGGGTCATGGAAACTTCACGTGCGCGACGCGGCGGGGGGCGGTTCTGGTGCGCGCGGACATCGGATGGCCGCCGCATGAACGCCACGACACACGACCCCAGCTCCGGCCAGCATCGCTATCGGGCGATCTTCATCTCGGATTTCCATCTGGGCACGCGCGGCTGCCGCAGCGATTTCCTCGCGGATTTCCTGCGCCGGACCAGCAGCGAGCAGCTCTACCTGGTCGGCGACATCATCGATGGCTGGCGGCTGCGGCGGTCGTGGTACTGGGATGCCGGGCATGACGAGGTGCTGAAGCTGATCCTGCGCAAGGCGCGCAACGGCACGCAGGTGACCTACATCCCCGGCAACCACGACGAGATGTTCCGCACCTGGCTGCCGATGAACCTGGAGGTCTGCGGCATCAGGCTGCGCAGCGAGACGGTGCATGTCACCGCCGACCGGCGCCGGATGCTGATCATGCATGGCGACGAGTTCGACAGCGTGGTGCGCTATGCCCGCTTCCTCGCGCTGCTGGGCGACTGGGCCTATACGGCGGCGCTGGTGGTCAACCGCTGGTTCAATGCCGTGCGGCGGCGGCTGGGCTATCCGTACTGGTCGCTGTCGGCCTGGCTGAAGCGGCAGGTGAAGGGCGCGGTGAAGGCGATCGACCGGTTCGAGACGGCGCTGGCCGGCGAGGCGCGGCGGCGCGGGCTGGACGGGGTGATCTGCGGCCATATCCACCACGCCGAGATGCGCATGGTCGATGGCGTGCTGTATGTGAACGACGGCGACTGGGTGGAAAGCTGCACCGCGCTGGTGGAGCACCATGACGGGCGGCTGGAGCTGCTGGACTGGGCGGCGCTGAACCGGTTCTCCTTTGCCGCGCCGCATGGCGCACCGGTGGCCCAAGCTGTCTGAGGTCGCCGCCGCGCCATATTGGGACAGGCTGTGCGCGGTCGGGCCGATGCCGGCGCGGATCATGATTGTCACCGATGCCTGGCGGCCGCAGGTCAACGGCGTGGTGCGCACGCTGGAGACCGTGGCCGGCGAGCTGACCGCGATGGGGCACACGGTGGATGTGGTGGGGCCGGACCGGTTCCCGACCCTGCCCTGTCCGACCTATCCCGACATCCGGCTGTCGCTGTTCCCCGCGCGGCGGCTGAACCGGATCATCGAGGACGCGGCACCCGACGCGCTGCACATC
>JBIPLY010000113.1:0-10417 GCA_044369385.1 Acetobacteraceae bacterium
GCCCGGTCGGCGGGCAGCGTTCGGAAGCGCGGCTTATGGCGAAGGGGGGCCCCGCCGTCAAGCCGCAAGGATGCAACCCGGGCGTTCATTCCGCCGCCATCGCCGGCGCCGCGCCATCCACCATCGCCGTCGCGCCGTGCAGATCGACGGAGAGCAGGCGGGAGACGCCGCGCTCCTGCATGGTGACGCCATAGAGCCGGTCCATGCGCGCCATGGTCATCGGGTGGTGGGTGACCACCATGAACCGGGTGCCGGTTTCGCGCACCATGTCATCCAGCAGCAGGCAGAAGCGCTCCACATTGGCGTCGTCCAGCGGCGCATCGACCTCGTCCAGCACGCAGACCGGCGCCGGATTGCAGCGGAACACCGCGAAGATCAGCGACAGCGCCGTCAGCGCCTGCTCTCCGCCGGACAACAGCGAGAGGGTGGCCAGCTTCTTGCCCGGCGGCTGGGCGTAGATCTCCAGCCCGGCCTCCAGCGGATCGTCGGAGCCGACCAGGCCGAGATGGGCGCGCCCGCCGCCGAACATGCGGGCGAACAGGGTCTGGAAATGCCCGTCCACGGCGGCGAAAACGGCGGCCAGCCGCTCGCGGCCCTCGCGGTTGAGATGGCCGATCGAGCCGCGCAGCTTGGCAATGGCGGTGGTCAGCTCGCCGCGCTCGCGGGTGATGCGATCGACCTGCTCGGTGATCTCGGCGGCCTCGACCTCGGCGCGCAGGTTGACCGGGCCCATCTCCTCGCGCTCGCGTTGCAGGCGCTCCAGCTTGCGCCGGGCCTTTTCCTCGGCAACCTGGCCGTCGCCCTCGGCGAACAGATCGGCCGGTGCGTCCGGCAGGGCCGGAGTGGCGCCGAGTCGCTCGACGATGCGTTCGGCCACCACGCCCCAGGCTTGTTCCGCCTGTGCCGCCTCCCCCTCCACGCGCACCACCCGCTCGCGCGCGCCGGCCAGGGCGGCTTCGGCGGCGCGTGCGGCGCGGTCGCTGGCCAGGGCCTGCTGCTCGGCCCGGGTCAGCCGCTCGGCAATGGCGCGGTGCTCCGCCTCCGCGGCGTCCAGCCCGTCGACCGCCGCGGCCCAGCGTGCGGCGATGGCGTCGGGTGCGGCGGCGAGGCTGTCGCGCTCGGCCCGGGCCGCCGCGGCACGGGCCTGAAGGTCGGCCAGGCGCCCGGCAGCGTCGGCGGCGCGGGCGGTCCAGTCCTGGCGCTCGGCGGCGATGCTGCGGCGGCGATGGGCGCGGCCGGCGCCCTGGCGCAGCAGGGTCTCGCGCTCGGCGCGCGCGGCGGTGTCCTGCTGGCGCAGCATGGCCAGGCGGGCGCGGGCCGCCTCCATCGCGGCGCGGCCGGCGGCGGGATCGGCAAGCTCGGCGAGGGCCGCGCGGGCGGCGGCCAGGGCCGCGCCGGCCTCGTCCTGTTCGGCGGCCAGGCGGGCGGTCTGGTCGGTGACGGCGGCGCGCTTGGCCGCGGTGTCGGCGGCCTGGGCGGCGAGCTGGCGGGCGGCGGCGGCGGCCTGTTCCAGCGCGGCATCGGCGGCGCGACGTTCAGCGCGGGCCTGCTGCTCGGCGGCGGTGGCGGCGCGCTCGGCGGCATCGGCCTCGGCGCGCAGGCGGCGTTCCTGGGCGTCGGCGCCGCTGCGCGCGGCGTGCTCGGCGCGCTGGGCCTCGGTCCGGGCGGCCTGCGCCTGGGTGTCGGCGGTCTGGCGGGCGCGGCCGTCGGCGGCCTCGGCGGCGGCCAGGCGGGCGGCGGCGGCCTGCGCGACCTGCGTCGCGGCGGCCAGCTCGGCGCGCAGGGCGGCAAGGCGGTTGCGCTGTTGCAGCCGCACCGCCGCCGCCGTGGGCGTGCCGGCCTTGATGGTGTAGCCGTCCCAGCGCCAGACGGCGCCGGCGCGGGAGACCAGCATCTGCCCCGGCGCCAGCGCGGCGGCGGCGGCTTCGCCTTCATGCTCCACCAGCCCGATCTGGCCCAGCGCGCGGGCCAGGGCGGCCGGCGCGCGCACCAGGCTGGCCAGCGACGGGGCCGGCAGCGGCGCGGCGCCCTCCAGCGGCGGCAGCGTGCGCCAGTGCCGCGCGGCGGAGGTGTCGGCCGCCGAGTCCAGCTCCTCGCCCAGCGCCGCGCCGAGGGCCGCTTCCAGCCCGGCGGGCACCTCGAGCTGGTCGACCATGCGCGGCCATTTTTCCCCGTCGCGCACGCCCAGCACCTCGGCCAGGGCGGAGGCTTCCGCGCCGAGCCGGGCGCGGGCCGAGCCGGTGGCGGCGGCGGCGGCGCGGGCCTCGGCCAACTCGGCCTGCGCGGACTGGCGCAGCATGTCGGACGCTTCGAGGGCGGCGGCGCGCTGGCGGGCTGCCTCGGCCAGGGCGGCGTCGCGGGACTCGGCGATGTGGGCCAGGCCCTGGGTGCGGGCGCTGGCGGCCTGTCCCAGGGCAGCGGCGCGGGCGGCTTCGGCATCGGCCAGCGCGGCCTGGGCGGTGCTGGCGCGCGCGGCGGCGGCGGCCCGGGCGGCTTCGGCCTGTTCGAGCCGGGCGGGATCGACGCTGAGCGCCGCCAGCCGGGCGGCATCCTGGTCGAGCCGGGCGCGCTGCTCGGACAGGCGCCGGGCGCGGGCATCGGCCTGGGTCAGGGCGTCGGACAGGGCCCGGTGGCGGGCGGCCAGGTCGGCGGCGTGTTCGGTGGCGCGGTCGGCCTCGGCCTCGGCGGCGGCGACGGCGGCTTCGGCGTCGGCGGCCCGGCGCTCGGCGGCGGCCAGGCGCGGCGGATGGGCTTCGTCCTCGGCGGCCAGCCGGGCGTCTTCGTCGGCCAGGCGCGTGACCGCGGCGGCCGCGTCGCGCTGCTGGGCGCTCGCGTGCGACAGGTCGTGCTCGATCGTGCCGAGGCGCGCGGCGGCGGCGGCCAGCGCCTCGCGCGCGCGGGCTTCCTCGGCGGCAAGCTGTTCGGCGCCGATGCGGTGGCGTTCCAGCCCGGTGCGCGCCTCGCCCTCGCGCGTGCGCAGCGGCGGCAGGTCGGCGGCATCGGTGGTCGCGGCGGCGACCGCGGCGGCGGCGGCGGCGGTGGCGGCGGCCACGGCGCTGCCGGCCTCATGCAGGGCGCGGCGGGCGACGGCGCGGACATGCTCGACCCGGGCGCGCTGGATCGCCAGCAATTCGGCCTCGGCACCGCGGACCAGGCCGGAGATGGCACGGTAGCGGTTGGCCTGGCGCACCTGGCGCTTCAGCGATTCGAGCTGGGCTTCGAGCTGCCCGCGCAAATCCTCGGCGCGGCCGAGATTGGCCTCGGCGGCGCGCAATTTGAGTTCCGCCTCGTGGCGGCGGGCGTGCAGGCCGGTGATCCCGGCGGCTTCCTCCAGCAACAGCCGGCGCTCGGCGGGCTTGGCATTGACCAGCGCGCCGACCCGCCCCTGGCTGACCAGGCCGGAGGAATGCGCGCCGGTCGCCAGGTCGTTGAACAGCGTCTGCACGTCGCGTGCGCGCGCCTCGCGGCCGTTGATGCGATAGGTGCTGCCATTGCCGCGCTCGATCTTGCGGCTGATCTCCAGCTCCGGCGCCTGGTGGAACGGCGGCGGGGCGATGCCGGCGGTCTCCTCAAGGTAAAGGGTCACTTCGGCCAGGTTGCGCGAGGCGCGCGCCGCGGTGCCGGCGAAGATCACGTCGTCCATCTCGCCGCCGCGCAGCGAGCGGGCGGAGCTTTCGCCCATCGCCCAGCGCAGCGCCTCCACCACATTGGACTTGCCGCAGCCGTTCGGCCCGACGACGCCGGTCAGGCCCGGCAGGATGTGGACCACCGCCGGCTCGGCGAAGCTCTTGAAGCCGGCGATGCGCAGGCGCGAGAAGCTGACGGGCAAGGCGATGGGTTCCTGGAAAGAGTGACCGCTATCCTGCCGCCTGCTGCACGAGTCGGGCGAACTCCGTGTACGGGCGGGCGCCGGCGAGCTTCTGGTTCTTGGCGCCGGGGCCGTTGATCACGAAGCTGGGGGTGGAATCGATGCTGTAGAGCCGGCCGGAGTCGTCGCGCGCCTTCAGGATGGCGGATTTCAGCGCCTCGTCGGCGATCGCCGCGTCGAACCGGGCGCGCGGCAGCCCGGCCAGGGCGGCGATCTTGGCCAGCTCCTCGGTGGTGTTCACCCCGCGCGCGAAGGCCCAGCGGTCCTGCGAGGCGAGCAGCGCGGTCACGAAGGGATCGTAGCTGGCCGGGGGCAGATAGCGCGCAACGGCGGCGGCGGTCAGCGCGATCTGGTCGAGCGGGAAATCGTGGAAGACAAAGCGAACGCGCCCGGTGTCGACCATGTCCTTCTTCACCTGCGGCATGGTCTCGCGGTGGAAGGTGGCGCAGTGGCTGCACGTCAGCGAGAAGAACTCGCGGATCACCACCGGGGCGTCGGCACGGCCGATGGCGCGCTCCGCCATCGGGCCTTCGCCGGCATCGGGTGCCGCGGCCGGCTGGGCGCCGGCGGGGGCGCCGGCCAGGGTGGAGGCGCCGCCGCGGCTGTACCACAGCGCCCCGGCGCCGGCGGCGACCACCAGACCGGCCCCAATCCCTAGTAGCGAACGGCGTGAATTCATCATCATGACCTCTATATGTGGTGTTCTAGCCGATTCAGGCGGACAGCGTCGAGAGGGCAGTCTACCGCCGCGGGACCGAGAGCACAGCCCGGCCCAGCGCCTCCAGCGCATCGCGCAGCGGCCCATCGGGCAGGCCGGCGACGGCGGCGCGGGCCTGGGCGATGGCGGCCGGGCGCGGCGGGCGGGCCGGGGCCTGGGCGGGCGGGGCATCCTGGACGAAGCGCAGCCGGGTGACGGCGATCTTGCCCATATGGCGGTTGATCCGTTCGATCAACTGGGGGGCGAGGTGCTGTAATTCCAGCGCCAGCGGGCCGGAACAGGCGATCGCCAGCGTGCCGGAGAACAGTTTGCGCGGCACGCTGACCGCCGCGATGGCCGGGCCGACGATGGCGTCCCAATCCGCCAGCACTTGGGCCGTGGCCGGCGCGCGCTTGCGGAAGGCCGGCTTGACCAGCGCGGGCACCAGGCTGCCCACGGCGCGCGGGCCATAGACGTGGCGGGTAATCTGCTTGCCGTCGTCCTCGTCCGCCACCATACCGGCTCCATGCTCCCTGCCGCCGCGCTGCTGCATTGGTACGACCGCCATCGCCGGGCCATGCCCTGGCGGGCGCGGCCAGGCGAGGCGCCCGATCCGTACCGGGTCTGGCTCAGCGAGATCATGCTGCAACAGACGACGGTCGCTGCGGTGATACCTTACTACGAACGCTTCCTGGCGCGCTTCCCCGATGTGGCTGCCCTGGCGGCCGCGCCGGAAGACGCGGTGATGCAGGCCTGGGCCGGGCTGGGCTACTACGCCCGGGCGCGCAACCTGCACGCCTGCGCCCGCGCGGTGATGGCTGGTGGCGGCGGGTTTGCCGACACGGTCGAGGGCTTGCGCGCCCTGCCGGGGATCGGCCCCTACACCGCCGCCGCCATCGCCTCGATCGCCTTCGGCATCCCGGTGGTGCCGGTGGACGGCAATGTCGAGCGGGTCGTGGCCCGCGCCTTCGCCATCGAAGCCCCGCTGCCGGGTGCCAAGGCGGCGATCGCGGCCGGGGCGCAGGCGCTGGGCGCAGACCCGGCCGCCCGCGCCCGCCCGGCGGATTTCACCCAGGCGCTGTTCGATCTCGGCGCCACCGTCTGCACCCCCACTTCGCCGACCTGCGCCCTCTGCCCCTGGCGCGACGGCTGCGCGGCCCGCGCGCGCGGGATCGCCGCCGAGCTGCCGCGCAAGGCGCCGAAGCGCGCCCGCCCGCTGCGCCACGGCGTGCATTTCTGGCTCGTGGACGAAGCTGGCCAGGTGCTGCTGCGCCGTCGCCCGCCGCGCGGGTTGCTGGGGGGCATGGTGGAGCTGCCCGGCACACCCTGGCGCGAGCAGAGCTGGGCCGAAGCCGAGGCGCTGGGCCATGCGCCGCAGCCCGCCGACTGGCGCCCGGCCGGCCAGGCCCGCCACGGCTTCACCCATTTCGAGCTGTCGATCGCCCTCTATGCCGCCACCGTGCCGGCGATCGTCGGGGAAGGCTTCCTGCGCCCCGTCACGGCGCTGGACAACGAGGCGCTGCCCTCGGTGATGCGCAAATGCGTCGCCGTGGTAGCATCGCCGCCCAACCGCGCGGGAGACCCATCATGAAAAAAGGCTACAAGGCTTTGCTGGCCGAGGCCGAGGCCGAGATCCAGACCGTGCCGGTGGACCAGGCGCTGGCCCTGCACGGCGATCCCGGCGTGGTGTTCGTCGACCTGCGCGACCCGCGCGAGATCACCCGCGAGGGCCGCATTCCCGGCAGCTTCTCCTGCCCGCGCGGGATGCTGGAGTTCTGGATCGACCCCGACAGCCCCTATGCCAAGCCGGTCTTCGCCGAGGACAAGCGCTTCGTGTTCTACTGCGCCAGCGGCTGGCGCTCCGCACTTGCGGCCAAGACGGCGCAGGACATGGGGCTGGAAAACGTCGCCCATGTCGGCGGCGGCTATACGGCGTGGAAGAAGGCCGAGGGGCCGACGGAAGTGCCGGCGCCGAAAGGGTAGGGAAGAGTCTTCTTTTTGTGAACAAAAAGAAGCAAAAAAACTTTTTCCGTTGGCACCCGGCTCCCCCGGGGAGGCCGGGTGCCAACGGGTAAAAGTTTTTTGGTTCTTTTTTTCAAAAAAGAACCGCTTTCTTGCCTAGAAGCTGCCCAGAAAATCCCGCTTGCCGATCTCCACGCCGTTGTGGCGCAGGATGTTGTAGGCGGTGGCGCAGTGGAAGGTCAGGTTCGGGATCACGAACCCCACCAGGTAGCGCTCTCCAGTGAACTCCATCTCGCCGGCGCGCATCTTCAGCACCACCTGGCGCTCTTCGCTGCCCTCGATCTCCTCGGCCGGGATGCCCTCGATCACCGCCAGGGTCTCGGCGATGCGCGCCTTCATGGCGTCGAAGCTCGGCGCCACGTCCGGCAGGCTCGGCACGTCGCGCCCGGCCAGGCGCAGCGCACCCCCGCGGGCCATGTCGCAGGCGATCTGCACCTGGCGCCACAGCGGGAACATGTCCGGCGCCAGCCGGTCGCCGGCCAGCACCGCCGGGTCGAAATTCTTCGCCGCCGCATGGGCCGCGCCCTTGTCCAGCACGTTGGACAGCCCGCCCAGCAGGGTGCGGATCATCGGCACGCTGGCCGAGTACATCGAAAAAGCCATCACAGGTTTCCCCCTTTGCGGCCGGCCATCGCACCCAGGCGAAGGCGCAGCGCGTTCAGCTTGATGAAGCCCTGGGCGTCGAACTGGTCATAGGCGCCCTGGTCGTCCTCGAACGTCACCACCTTCATCGAGTACAGGCTGTTCGGGCTCTCGCGCCCGATGCAGGTGACATTGCCCTTGTACAGCTTCATGCGCACCCGGCCAGTGACGCTTTTCTGGCTCTCGTCGATCAGCGCCTGGAGCATGCGGCGCTCCGGGGCGAACCAGAAGCCGTTGTACAGCAGCTCCGCATAGCGCGGCATGATGCTGTCCTTGAGGTGGGCGGCCTCGCGGTCCAGCGTGATGCTCTCGATGCTGCGATGCGCGGCCAGCAGGATGGTGCCGCCCGGCGTCTCATACACCCCGCGCGACTTCATGCCGACGAAGCGGTTCTCCACCAGGTCCAGCCGTCCGATGCCGTTGGCCTTCCCAAGCGCGTTCAGCTTGGTCAGCAACGTCGCCGGCGACAGCTTCACCCCGTCGATCGCCACCGGGTCGCCGCGCTCGAAATCGATCGAGATGACGGTCGCCTTGTCCGGCGCATCCTCCGGCCGGATCGTCCGCTGATACACCATCTCATCCGCCTCGATGGCGGGATCCTCCAGGATCTTCCCCTCGCTGGACGAGTGCAGCAGGTTGGCATCCACCGAGAACGGCGCCTCGCCGCGCTTGTCCTTGGCGATCGGGATCTGGTGGGTCTCGGCGAACTCGATCAGCCGGGTGCGGCTGGTCAGCTCCCACTCGCGCCAGGGGGCAATGATCTTGATGTCGGGCTTCAGCGCGTAATAGGCCAGCTCGAAGCGCACCTGGTCGTTGCCCTTGCCGGTGGCGCCATGAGCGACGGCGTCGGCACCGACCATCTCGGCGATCTCGATCTGGCGCTGGGCGATCAGCGGGCGGGCGATGGAGGTGCCGAGCAGATACTGGCCCTCATACAGCGCATTGGCGCGGAACATCGGGAACACGAAGTCGGTGCAGAACACCTCGCGCACGTCCTCGATGAAGATCTGCTTGATCCCCATCATCTCGGCCTTCTTGCGGGCGGGCTCCAGCTCTTCGCCCTGGCCGAGATCGGCGGTGAAGGTCACCACCTCGCAATTGTAGGTGGTTTGCAGCCATCGCAGGATGACGCTGGTGTCCAGCCCCCCGGAATAGGCCAGCACAACCTTTTTCACATCCTTCACGCGCATGTCCGCGGCCCTCTCCGGCTGCCTGTGGAAGGCGCGGAGTTAGCCCCGTGCCACGCTACGCGCAAGGGTCCGCCCTGCGCCGCAGCACCCGCGCCAGCCATGCGCCCAGCAGCAGGATCGCCGCCGCGTCGCACAGGAAGGCGCCGCGATAGCCCAGCCAGGCGATCAGCCCGCCCATCGCCAGCGCGCCGATGCTCTGGCCGATGAACAGCATCAGCGCGAAACTGGCCACCGCCGTCGCGCGCGCATGCGGCAGCATCTCGGTGGCGCGCGCCTGGAGCACGCCGTGCAGCAGGTAGAAGCCCATGCCGATGGCGAGCTGGGCGGCGACCAGCCCGGCGATCATCGCCGGATCGGGCGGCAGCAGCACGCTGGCCGCAACCGATGCCGCCATCACCGCCCCGCCCAGCAGCACCATCCGCGCCTCGCCCAGACGCGGCACCAGCACGCGGGCCAGCCGCACATAGGCCAGCGCCCCCAGCCCGAAACAGGCCAGCACCCCGCCCACGGCGGCATAGGGCAGGCCGAACGCCTCGTGCATGTAAGGCGCCAGGAACGGAAAACTGCCCATCAGCACCGCGCCATCGATCATCGCCGCGAACAGCACGACGCGCGCGATGGGCGAGCGGGCCATGGCCAGGTAGTTGCCGGCCGAGAAGGTCGCCCCGCCCCGCCGATCCGCCAGGGCGGCCATGCGCATTCCCAGCCGCACGCCGATCGCCGCGGTGCCGACGGCCAGCACCAGGAACACGCCGCGCCAGCCCAGGAACTGCCCGAACACGCCCCCCAGCGGCCCCGCCATCACCTGCGCCAGCACCGTGCCGTTGAGGTAGCGGCTCAGCATCACCTGGCGGTCGCGGTATTCGACGGCATCGGCGACATAGGCCATGCCCAGCGGCACGATCGCCGCACTGGCCGCCCCGGCGGCGATGCGCGCCAGCGTCAACCCCTCGATCGAGGCGGACAGCGCGCAGGCGATATTGGCCAGCGTCAGCAGCCCCAGCGCCACGGCCATCACCCGCAGCTTGCCGAACCGGTCGCCCAGCGGGCCAAGCAGCGCCTGGCACAGGCCGTACGGCAGGGTGAAGGCGGCGACCACGATGGCCAGCGCCGGAACCGTGGTGCCGAAATCGGTGGCGATGACATGCAGCAGCGGATCGGTCATCCGCATCCCGGCCACCGACAGGAACCCGGCGGTGGCCAGCAGCGCGATCGGCAGGGCGGCCGTCATCGGGGCATGACAGCAATCCCGGAGGCGATCGACAAGCTCACCGCCATCGCGCGGTCACTGGGCATGACGCTCGGCGGCGCACCGGCAAGGGCTCAGCCTTTCTGCAGATCGCCTGCCGGCAAGCTTTTTGTGAAAGCCTGCATGGACGGAGGCGGTCGAGTCGTTGCCGGCGGGGGGCTCGGCGGAGCTGCTGATGGCGACGGCTCAGGCTTTCCGGTGTCGCTGCTCATCCGAATCCTGCCTTTCCAGCGCCTCAACTGGCTGGCGCACCTCGCGGTGGGTCCACCACCCCTTGGTCACCACGCGCATGTCAGGGGCGATGCGGCGCACGTCCACAGCCTTTCCGGCGGCCGGCGCATCTTTGGGGAGGTAGCCTCCCTTGTCCGGCCTGCTCGCCGCACCATCCATATCGAACCTCCGGCACCAAAATCGGATTTAGGGCGACAGCGCCAGCGCTGCAACGGCCAACGTAGCAAGTACAGAGCACAATGTCAGCAGTCCCGCGATCGAGCGACACCACTGGCGATGGCTGTTGATCCTTCGATTGTGCTGGGTTGCAACCGCATACTGCTCGGCGAGGGTCGAGCGCAGCGCCGCCAAGGCGGGTTCGGCGCCCGGTTGGCTCTCGTCCTGGATCAGGTCCCTTGCATACCCCAGCAGCTCGGTTTCCGGGGCAAGGTAGCGAAAGCGCGCCGGAAAGATCGACCGCGCGAGGAAGGCAAGTGCCGCAACAGACAACAGGCCCGCACCGGTCAGGAGGAGCAGAC
>JBIPLY010000475.1:0-3253 GCA_044369385.1 Acetobacteraceae bacterium
CACCGCCACCAGCGCGATCAGCAGCAGGGCGAGCTTCCAGTTCAGCAGCAGGGTCAGCGGCAGCAGCACCAGGGCGGCGACGAAGGTGGCGAGCTGTTCGCGGAAGAAGTTCAGCCAGATCCAGGCCATGGCATCCGCTCCGCCCAGCATCACCTTCATCAGCCGGCCGGAATGGGCGTCGCCGTGGAATTCCGGCGGCAGGGTCAGGACATGGCCGAAATAGCGCGCCATCGCCTCCAGCCGGTTGCGGTGCGCCAGGCGCTCGGCGTGGACCGAGGCCGCCATGTTGGCCAGGATGCCGGCCAGGCCGATGGCGGCCCAGATGCCGATCAGGATGGCGCCCTCGCGCCACAGCGCGGCCGGGTCCATGGCGGCGGAGCGGGTCAGCAGGTCGATGACGCGGCCGAACAGCAGCGGGTCGAGGAAGTGCAGCAAGGCGACCAGCACATTGGCCGCCACCAGCGCCGCGGCCAGGCCGCTACGGTGGCGCAGCGCGCCGAGAACGCGGAGATAGGTGGCGAAGAAGCCCATCACACCTCGACCGCGAGGAAGCGGTTCGTCGGGTTCACGAATTCCTCCTGCGCCGCGACGGTGAGGATTTCGCGCGATTTCGCCTGGGCGGTCCGGCGCAGCAGGCCGTGGATCGAGGATCCGGCGTTCGACAGCGCGGCGGCGGCATCGCCGGTGGCCAGGCGGTGGTACAGGAACAGGGCCGAGATGGCGTCGCCGGCGCCGTTGACGTGGATGTCCTCCAAGGGCGTGCGCAGGAGGAAGAAGCGCCCGGCCTCGCCCACGATCATGTCCATGGCGGTGTCCGGGGTTTCGTTTGTGCGCAGGCTGGTGATCAGGACCGTGCGCGGGCCGCGGGATTGCAGCGCGGCGATGGCGGCGCGGGCGTCGGCCATGGTGCGGATGGCGATGCCGGTGAGGCGCTCGACCTCGTAGCGGTTGGGGGTGAGGATGTCGGCCGCGGGCAGCGCGTGGTCGCGCATGAAATCGGCGATCCCTGGCCGGACATAGTCGCCGGTGTCGTCGTCGCCGATCACCGGGTCGCAGCAATAGAGCGCGGCGGGGTTGGCGGCCTTCACCCGGGCGGCGGCCGAGAGGATGGCTTCGCCGATCGAGTGGTCGCCCATGTAGCCGGAGAGTACCGCATCGCAGCGGGCGAAGGCGCCGCGGGCTTCGATGCCCTCGATCACCTTCGCCACCTGCGCGCCGGTATAGACGTCGCCGGTCCAGGCGCCGTAGCCGGTGTGGTTGGAGAACTGCACGGTATTGACCGCCCAGACCTCCGCGCCCAGGCGCTGGAGGGGGAAGACGGCGCTGGTGTTGCCGACATGGCCGTAGGCAACCCAGGACTGGATGGACAGGATGTTCATGCCCCGATGATTAGGCGATGGGGCGGGGTCTTGCCAGGGTGGCGGGCGGCTTGTAGCGACGGGGGCTGAAATTCCCGTGAGGTTGCGATGTCCGTGCCGAAGCTGTTCCAGCCGATCGCCCTGCGCTCCGTCACCGCGCGCAACCGGCTCTGCGTGGCGCCGATGTGCCAGTATTCCGCCACCGACGGGCTGGGCGATGACTGGCATGTCCAGCAGCTCGGCGCCAAGGCGATGGGCGGGGCCGGGGTCGTGATGGCGGAGGCGACGCATGTCTCCGCCCTGGGGCGGATCACGGCGGGGTGCCTGGGGGCGTACAATCCGGCGCACCAGCATCTGCTGGGCCGGCTGGCGGCGATCATCGCGCGCGGCGGCGCGGTGCCGGCGATCCAGATCGGCCATGCCGGGCGCAAGGCCAGCTCCCAGCGGCCCTGGGAAGGGGGCAAGCCGGTGCCGGTGGCGGCCGGCGGGTGGGTGCCGCATGCGCCGAGCGCCATTGCGGCCAACGACACGGCCACGGTGCCGCATGCGTTGAGTGTCGCCGAGGTGCAGGAGGTGGTCGGGCAGTTCGCCGCCAGCGTGCGCATGGCGCGGCTGGCGGGGTTCAAGCTGCTTGAGATCCATGCCGCGCACGGCTACCTGCTGCACTCCTTCCTGTCGCCGCTGTCCAACACGCGCAACGACCAGTATGGCGGCGACCTGGCCGGGCGGGCGCGGGCGCTGATGGAGGTCGTGGACGCCGCGCGCAGCGAGTGGCCGGACGAGCTGCCGATGTGGGTGCGGCTGTCCTGCACCGATTGGACGCCGGGGGGGCATACGATCGAGGACAACATTGCCATCGCGAAAATGCTGAAGGCGACAGGGAAAGTGGACCTGATCGACTGTTCCTCGGGCGGGATTTCGGCGGCGCAGGTCATTCCCTCGATCCATCCCGGCTATCACGTGCCGTTCGCCGAGGCGATCCGGCGCGAGGCGGGGATTGCCACCGGGGCTGTCGGCATGATCACCGCGGCGGAGCAGGCGGCCGAGATCGTGGCCAATGAGCGGGCGGACATCGTGCTGGTGGGCCGCGCGCTGCTGGCCGACCCGGCCTGGCCGCTGCACGCGGCGAAGAAGCTGGGCGCGCCGCTGCCGCTGCCGGAGCCGTTCCTGCGGGCCAGCGTGGTCGGGGCCTAGAGTCAGCCCGACATCACCGTCGCCAGCACGGGATACGGCGGCGGCCGGCAGGGTGGGGAAATGAAGGGAAACGGCGAGCCGGATGCGGCGGGCGGCGGGCGGGCGCTGGTGCGGTGGTACCTGGCGGGCAGCCTGTTCGGGGTGCCGCAGGCGGCGGGGCCGATCGTGTTCGCGCTGCTGGTGCTGCCGCTGACCGGCGATCCGGCGCATGGCGCGGCGATCGTGCTGGCCTTGACGCTGGCGCAGGTGGCGGGCGCGGTGCCGGTGGCGCGCTGGGGGCGCGGGTGGAATGCCGTCGGGTATTTCCGGCTGCTGGTGGTGATCCGCACCGCGGCCCTGCTGGGGGTGGCGGGGCTGGCGGCGGCGGCGGCGCCGCTCTGGGCGCTGATGGGCTGTGCGGCGCTGGCCGGCAGCGTGAACGGGGCGGCGTTCGGCTATCAGCGCTCGGTGCTGAACCACCTGGTGGCGGCGGGCGGCATGCCGCGGGCGCTGGGGATCGCGGCGACGCTCAGCGAGGTGACCTTCGTGGCGGCCCCGGTGGCGGCCTCGGTGCTGGGGACGGTGGATGCGGTGTTCGCGCTGCTGGTGCTGGGGCTGCTGGGCGGGGTGCCGGCGCTGCTGATGCCGTGGGTGGACGCGGCAAGGGCGGTGGCGCCGCCGGAAGGGCACAAGGGGCGGCTGATGCGGCCGGCCACCGTGGT
>JBIPLY010000010.1:0-25400 GCA_044369385.1 Acetobacteraceae bacterium
CATCTCCGCCGTGCGGCCTGGCCGCAACATCGCCGCCGTGCGGCCTAGAACCGCACCCCCGCGCGCCGGAGATCGGCGATGGCGTTGGTCTGTGCCAGGGCGAACGACTCCTTGGCCTTCATCTGGCCGGAGACGACGCGGCTGACCGCCTGGTTGATCTGCGCGTTGACCTGCGGATAGACGTGCACGGTGCGGTACTTCATGTGCCCCTGTTCCGACAGCGCGATGGAATCGAGGAACATCTTGCCGGTGTCGACGCCGTTGATGACCATGCGCGACTTGTAGGCCGGCGAGTTGAGCAGCGAGGTGCGCGTGACCGAGCCCAGCCCGTGCGTATCCACCATGCGGCCGACCAGCTTCTTGGACATCGCCCATTTGATGAATTCCCACGAGGCATCCTTGTTCTTGGCCCCGACCGGAATGCCCCAGCCATGCGAGGCGACGCCGGGGAAGCGACCCTTTGGACCCCGGGGGATCATCGAGAAATTCGATGTCGCCGTCACCTTGCTGCCCTCGGTGCCGAGCAGCGCCGCGAAGGCATGATTCGTCGGCGAGTAATTCGTCTTGCCCGCCCGCATCGCCTCGTTGACCTGATCATAGGTATAGCCGGCGGCGGCCTGCGGACCATAGGAATTGATCAGCTTGGCGAAGAACTCGGCGGCCTGCGCAACCTCGGGGGTATCCAGCGTCGGCATCAGGTCATCCGGCGCGTTGCGGAAGACGTTGCCGCCGAAGCCCTGCAGGAACGGGATGAAGGTCCAGCCCCAGTGGTTCTCCACCACATAGGCCGCGACGTTGTCCTTCTTGTTGACCAGCGCCATGGCGCGATCGAGCTCGTCGAAGGTGTCGGGCATGCCCAGGCCCTCGGCCTTCAGCAGGTCGAAGCGGCCCGAGGCGGACATCAGGACGTCGGAGATCCAGGGGATGCCGAAGATCGCGCCGGTCTTGCTGCGCATCGGCTGCACCGAGCCGGCCAGCAGATCGGCGAAGCCCCAATCGGCCGGGGTCTTGTTGGGATCGTTGAGGTAGCCGTCCAGCGGCGTCAGCCAGCCGGCGCCGATCCAGCGGCTGGTGAAGATGAAGGTGACGTTGAGCACGTCATAGCCGCTGCCCTTGGTGGACAGCTCGAGGTCGGCGCGCTGGTTGTAGACCGGAAATCCGGGCGTGTCGTAGTTGACCTTGATGCCGGTCTGCGCGGTGAACTCCGGCAGGTACTGGGCGAGCAGCGTCGGGTATGTGGCGCTCCAGCACGAGACGTTCAGCGTGACGCCGTCGAACGGCTTGCGGCCGCCCTGCGCGGGGGCGCGGCCGGACGCCAGCGAGAACGGAATGAACAATGCGCCGGTGCCGGCACGGGCCAGGCCGCGACGGGTCAGGCTGAGGCGTGGTGTCTTCACGATGTCCTCCCTTGTTCTTGCTCGCCATCTTCGTGGTCTGCGCCACGCTGATTGGGACCGTGGCGGCTTGCGTCGGTTGCGTCAAGCCGCGGTTCGGCCGTCAGCGCGCCTGTTTCTGGCTGTCCGCGAGGCCCTTGCCCATCAGCAGGCCAAGCTCGCCGGGGCGGTCGCGGTACTCGCGCATGGTCCGATAGGGCACCGCGGTGCTCTCGGCGATCAGGTTCAGCTTGCCGGCGACGTCCAGCGCGCTGAACTTGCGCGCGCCGGGCCGGCGTTCGTACAGCGCCGCGACCGCCTGGACCGTGCGCACCGGGATGAGCCCGAGCACCCGGATGTGCTCCGGCGTGATGTCAGCGGCGATCAGGTGGCGGTTCGCCATGGCATATCCCGCCGGCGGCGCCGCGCCGCCCCGCGCGGGGGTGTCCGAGCCCTGTGCGCCGGCCGGGGGCGTGGCGGTCATGTCGCTGGCGGCGAAGTCAAGTTCGGAGCCGTTGTCCTGTTCGATGTAGACCCGCCCGCCGGCGCATTCGAGCACCCGGCCGCGGCGCTTGCCGTCGCGGTGCCAGACAAGCTGCCCCACTGGAAACATGCTCTCGTTCTCCTCAAGGGCCCATGGGCGAGCCGGTGCGCCGGGCGCCTGTATGGCATTGTCCGCCGTCGTGGTGCGCGCGCGATCGATGCGTTCATCAGAGGGTCACCGAACCGCAATACGTCGGTCATGCCCCGTCCCTATCTTGCGCCATTGCGAGGACGGGGGCCATTGCGACCGCAGCATGCTGACACTTGAAGGTCTGGACAAGCAATTCGGCGCGGTCCGCGCCGTGGACGGGGTGAGCCTGTCGATCGGGTCCGGGCAGTTTGTCGGCGTGATCGGCCGCTCGGGCGCGGGCAAGTCGACGCTGCTGCGCCTGATCAACCGGCTGATCGAGCCCAGCGCCGGGCGCATCCTGTGGGACGGCACCGATGTGACCGCGCTGCGCGGGCGCGAGCTGCTGGCCTGGCGCGCCAGCTGCGGCATGATCTTCCAGCAGTTCCACCTGGTCCCGCGCCTGGACGTGATCACCAACGTCATGCTGGGCCGGCTCAACGCGACCGCCCTGCTGCCCTCCCTGATCAAGCGCTTCCCGCGCCAGGACCGCGACGACGCGATCCGGGCGCTGCACCGGCTCGATGTGGTGGACCAGGCGTTGCAGCGGGCCGAGACGCTGTCCGGCGGGCAGATGCAGCGCGTGGCCATCGCGCGCGCGCTGATGCAGCGGCCGCGCATCCGGCTGGCCGACGAGCCGATCGCCTCGCTGGACCCGCGCAACGCCACCGTGGTGATGGAGGCGCTGCGCCGGATCAACCGGGAGGACGGCATCACGGTGCTGGCGAACCTGCATACGCTGGACACGGCGCGCGCCTATTGCGACCGGCTGATCGCCATGGCCCGCGGCAAGGTGGTGTTCGACGGGCCGCCGGAGCGGCTGACCGCGGCCGAAGCCCGCGCCGTGTATGGCGTGGGCGATGGGGGCGTCGAGGACGGGGCGTTTGACGAATCCGTGACGTCGACCGGGCTGCCGGTGGCGGCTGAATAGCACTCAGGACAGGAAATCGATCGATGATCACCCGCCGCACCATGCTGGCCGCCACCCTGCCCGCGATCGCCGTGCCCGCCGCAACGCTGCCCGCCGCCCCGGCCATGGCGCAGGGCGCGGATTGGCGCGCGGCCTATCCGACAGTTGCGATGGGCGTGGTCACCTCGGAGAACGAGGCCGACCGCGTCATCCGCTACCGTCCGGTCGTGGCCTATCTGGAGCGCAAGTTCGGCGTGAAGGTCGATTTCCGCAACGCCACCGACTATGCCGGCGTGATCGAGGCGATGGTGGCCAACAAGATCCAGGTGGCCCATTTCGGTCCGGCCGCCTATGCCCAGGCCTGGATCGTGTCCAGCGGCAAGGTCGAGCCGCTGCTGGGCTCGGTCGACCTTGCCGGGGATTTCGGCTACTTCTCCGTCGCGGTGGTCAAGTCCGACAGCCCGTTCCAGACGATCGACGACCTGAAGGGCAAGCGGTTCGCCTTCGCCGATCCCAACTCCGCCTCCGGGTTCCAGGCGCCGTCGTTCTTCATGAAGGAGGCCGGCTACGATCCCGCCAAGCATTTCGGCTCCACCGCGTTCTCCGGCAGCCATGAGAACAGCATCATCGCGCTGCTGAACGGCACCTTCGACGGCGCCGCCACCTGGTGGAACAACGAGCAGCGGACCAACTACTCCCGCATGTGGGACAAGGGCATGATCCCGAAGGACTCGGTGCGCGTGATCTGGAAGTCGCCGCGCCTGCCCTCCAGCCCGCTGACCGTGCGCACCGACGCGCCGGCTTCGTTCCGCGCCCTGGTGCGCGACAGCTTCATGACGATGAAGACCGACGACCCCCATGCCTGGAAGTCGCTGACCGACGGCAAGACCGGCGGCTACCGCGATGTCACCCATGCCGACTACGAGCCGATGGTGCGCATGGTGCAGGCCAATCAAAGGGCGCGCCGCGGCGCCTGAGCGATGTCGGCCAGCGCCGAGGCGGCGGTCAGGCGGGTCGAGGCGCAGTGGGACAGCCTGGCCCGCGCGCGGCGGAACCGCACGATCCTGTTCGCCATCCTGTTCCTGCTCGCCTTCGCCGCCTCCGTCGAGGTGGGCGAGGTGAAGCCGGGGCGGTTCATCGAGGGCATTGACGGGCTGTTCAACTATGTCGGCCGGACCCTGCCGCAGGCGACCGGCGGCGGCCTGGTTGCGGACCTGCAGGAATGGTACTGGGGTTTCTGGAAGTGGCTGGGGCTGATCGGCGATACCATCGTGATCGGGTTCCTGGCGACCGTGCTGGGCGCGCTGGGCGGCTTCGGGCTGGCGCTGGCTGCCTCGCGCAACCTGGGCGCCGGGGCGGTGCCGTATTTCCTGGCGCGGCGGGTGCTGGAAGTCGCGCGGTCGGTGCCGGAGCTGGTCTATGCGCTGATGTTCGTGTTCGCCTTCGGCATCGGCCCGCTGGCGGGCGTGCTGGCGATTGCGATCCATACGGTGGGGGCGCTGGGCAAACTGTTCGCCGAGGTGATCGAGAACATCGATGAAGGCCCGCGCGAGGGGCTGCGCGCGGGGGGCGCGGGCTGGGTGCAGAACATCCGCTTCGCGGTGATCCCGCAGGTGCTGCCCGGCTTCCTGAGCTACGCGCTGCTGCGCTTCGAGATCAATGTGCGCGGGGCTGCCATCATCGGCTTTGTCGGCGCCGGCGGCATCGGCCAGGAACTCTATCTGGTCATCCGCCAGTTCATCTACCAGGACATCAGCGCCATCGTGCTGATGCTGATGGCGACCGTCATGCTGATCGACCTTCTGAGCCAGTTCCTGCGCCACGCCTTGATCGGCCAAGGAGCCCTGCGATGATCCGCCCGGTGCCGCGCGATCCGCTGCCTGCGCTGCTGGCGGCCAACCCCGCCTTGCGCGGGCCGACGGCGGTGCAGGTGGGCTTGACCTGGCTGGCCTGGACCGGGCTCGGCCTGGCGGTGGTGGGCGCGATGTGGCGGACCGGGATGCTGGATTTCGCCCGCATCTGGTCTGGCACGGAGCGGCTGGGCTGGCTGGTGGGCTTCATGTTTCCGCCCAGCCATGGCGGCATGCTGCTGGAATATCTGGAAGGCCTGGCCGAGACGCTCGCCATGGCGTTCTTCGGCACGTTCCTGGCCGTGCTGCTGGCGATCCCGCTGGGCTTCCTGGCGGCGCGCAACGTGGTGCGCCTGGCGCTGCCGCATTTCCTGATCCGGCGCGGCATGGACAGCATGCGCAGCATCGACACCCTGATCTGGGCGCTGATCTTCGTCAACGTGGTCGGGCTCGGGCCGTTCGCCGGCCTGCTGGCCATCGCGGCGGCCGACATCTTCGTGCTGGCCAAGCTGTTCGGCGAGGCGATCGAGAACGCCGACCGCAAGCAGATCGAGGGGGTGCGCGCGACCGGGGCCGGCGCGGTTCAGACCCAGCGCTTCGGGATGGTGCCGCAGGTTCTGCCGGTCATGATCTCCAACATCCTGTATTTCTTCGAGTCCAATACCCGCTCCGCCTCGATCCTGGGCGTCGTGGGCGCGGGGGGCATCGGGCAGCTGCTGTCGGACCGCATCCGCATCAACGACTGGGACCAGGCCTGCTTCATCATCATCCTGATCCTGGCCACCGTGGCGGTGATCGACGCCATCTCCCACCGCCTGCGCCGGGAGATCATCGGCGGGCGCGGATAGGTATCAGAGCGGGCCGAGCTTGCCGAGTTCCATCGCCTTGATCTGCAGTGCGAGGTATTTCGAATAGATGCGGCACGGGGCCAGCCCGCCGGCGATGAACCACAGGCCGGGTTGCGGGGTGCGCTTGTACATGTTGTTCAGCTCGCCATCGGCGCCGAAACCCCAGACCGGGCCGATGCGCGCCACCATCGCCTCGCCCAGCGCGCGGCGCACCAGCTCGACCTGCGGGAAGTAGCCGGTGGCCAGCACGATCAGGTCGGCGGGCACCGTGCTGCCGTCCAGCAGCCGGGCACCTTCGGCGGTGAAGCGGTCGATGCGGTCGAACTGCAACAGGCCGATCTCGCCGGCGATCATCAGGGCGGAGCTGCCGGCGTCCAGGTTGTAGCCGCCGCCGCGGCGGTAGTATTTCATCTGGTGGCCGGTCTCGTCCTCGCCGATATCGTGCTTGAAGCCGATCGACTTCAGGCCGGTGATCAATTCCTGGTCCAGCTCGACCATGCGTTTGACCACCGCCTTGTAGCCCTTGACGATCAATGGCGGGGTGGCGGCGGAGACGACCAGGTCGGCATCCTCCATCGAGCCCGGCTCGTTCCAGGCGGCTTCGTTCAGCCGGGCGCTGGGGTTGATCGAGATCACCGTGGTGGAGCCGCGCTGGACCAGCGTGGTGTGGACGCCGTGGCTGTGCAGGTCGAGTGCGATGTCGTTGGCGCTGCTGCCGGTGCCGATGATCAGCGCGCGGCGGCCGGCCCAGGCGGCGCCGCTGTCGAAGCCTTCGGAGTGGATCACCTCGCCCTGGAAATCGTCGAGCCCGGCGATCTCCGGGATCATCGGATAGGAGCTGACGCCGTTGGCCATCACCAGGTGGCGGGGGCGCAGCACGCGTTCGGTGCCGTCGGCGCGGCGCACCGTGGCGGTCCAGCATTGCGCGGCGTCATCCCAGCTGCCGGCGGTGAATTCCGTGTCGGTCCAGCAGTTGATCTCCATGGCGTCGGCGTAGAATTCGAACCAGTTCCCCAGCATGTCCTTCGGGATGTATTTCGGCCAGGTCGGGGGGAACGGCATGTAGGGCAGGTGGTTGATGTGGATCGAGTTGTGCAGCGCCAGCGAGTGGTAGCGCCGGCGCCAGCTGTCGCCGATGCGCGGCCATTTCTCCACCACCAGCGTGTCCACGCCGAGCTGGTTGAGCCGGGCGGCGATCGCCAGGCCGGACTGCGCGGCGCCGATCACCAGCACGGCGGGGTCGCGGTCGTCGTAGGCCGCGGCCTTGCGCCGGACATCGGCCCAGTTGTCGCCGCCGAAGTTGCGCGAATAGGCGGCGCCGGTGGGGCGGTTGTCGCCGACCTGCTCCTCGACCCCTTCCAGGGCTTCGAGCGTGGTGGCGATGTGCCAGGCGGTGACGTCTGCGCCATCGGACGCCAGGCGCAACAGGCCGGCGCCGCTTCCGTGGGCGGTGGTGAAGGCGAAGATCGCCTCGATGCTGTCGATGCCCAGGCGGGTGACGCGCTTCGGCGCCCGGCGGTCCGGCGGCAGGTGGAAGCCGTGCGCGCCGACCCGGGCCTGTTCGGCGGCCAGGCGCGCGGCGACGGGTTCGCGGCCCTCGGCGGGCGAGAAATGCCAGGTGAAGGCGAGGATGTCGCGCCACTGGCAGTCGGCGTGGAACAGCGCGCCGATGCGGGCCGGGTCGCGCGCGGTCAGCGCGGCTTCGAAGCGGGCGAGCCACGCCTCGGCAGTGCGGCGGGTTTGTGCCGCGGCCTGGAATTCGGCGTACGCCTGGTCGACGTTCGTATCCACCTTGGCTGTTCCCCCGGGGCAGTTTCGCGCCCCTGCGCGCACTATCCCGCATCCCGGCGCGCGCGCAAAGACCGCTGATCGTGCGCGGCGGCGGCGTTGCCGGCGGTCGCCCGGGGCGGCTATCGTGGCCGCGCGCTGGCCAATCCGGCCCGCGGGAAATTCCGGCGATGACCGGAAGGGGAGACGGGCATGCGGCTGCACGGCAAGGTGGCGATCGTCACCGGCGGCGCCCACGGCATGGGCGAGGCGGAGGCGCGGCTGTTCGCGCGCGAGGGGGCCCGGGTCGTCGTGGCCGATGTGTTGCCCGATCTCGGCGAGGCGGTGGCGGCGGATATTTGCGCGGATGGCGGGACGGCGATGTTCCACCGCATCGACGTGTCGCAGGAGGCGGAGTGGGTGGCGCTGATCGCCGCCACCCTGGCCGCCTATGGCCGCATCGACGTGCTGGTGAACAATGCCGGCATCTCCGGCAGCGCGGTCGGCGATCCCGATGGCATCGAGGGCTGGAACCGGCTGATCGCGGTCAACCAGACCTCGGTGTTCCTGGGCACCAAGCTGGCGGCGGCCGAGATGATGAGGACCGGCGGGGGTTCGATCATCAACATCTCGTCGATCAACGGCTTCGTCGGCAGCGACAGCGGGCATCCCGGCTACCACGCCTCCAAGGGCGCGGTGCGCATCTATTCCAAGGCCGCCGCGGTGCGCTATGGGCCGCACGGGGTGCGGGTGAACACCGTTCACCCGGGCTATCTGCCGCCGATGCTGCACGGCACCAATGCCAATGCGCGCGCGCTGGCAGCGGCACAGACGCCGCTGCGGCGGATCGGGGTGCCGATGGATGTGGCCTATGGCGTGCTCTATCTGGCGTCGGACGAGGCGTCCTTCGTCACCGGGTCCGAACTGGTGATCGACGGCGGGTGGCTGGCGCAGTAGGGCGCCGGTTTACGGAACCGCCGGCGGGGCCGTCTGCGCGATCACTTCGTCGCGCAGCGCCCGCAGCACCCGCGCTTCGGTCTCGTGCCGCTGCACTTCGTCCTCCAGCTTGGCGAGATGCAGCAGCGGATCGCGGCCCCAGCCGATGGTGGCGAACTCGCGCCGCAGGTGGTGCTCCGTGGCGGCGGAGATGGTGCCGTTGCGCACTTCGCGCTTGAGCGATGCAACCAGGGCGCGGATGGCGGATTCGGTCATGCTGCGCGGGTCCTGAAATTCCGGTCGGATGATACCCGATCGCCGTGTGACGGGCAGGGTCAGGGCTGCGCCGGGCGGACCCGCCGGTAGAGCGGGGTCAGGACATGTTCGGCGATGGGGATCAGCAGCCCGCCCAGCACCAGCCCGACCAGGCCGGCCGCGGCCGCCTCCACGATCCAGACCACCGCCGCGGCCATCGGAGGGACCGCGCCACCCACCGCGAGGGCCGCGCCATGGATGGCGTGCGCCAGGCCGCCCAGCCCGTATGCCTCCAGCCCGTGCACGATGATGCCGCCGCCGACCCACACCATCGCCGCCGTGCCGACGATGCTGAGCAGCTTCAGGAAGGCGGGCATCCCCTTCACCAGGCCGCGGCCGAGCCCCTGGGTCAGCGGTGCCAACGCCCGGTCGGCGCCGGACGCCGCCCGGCCGGTGATCGCGGCGACGGGATGGGGCTGGGCGGCAAGGGCGACGCCGGCATCGTCGGCCTTCACGATCAGCGCCACGGCGCCATAGACAACCACCGTGATGCCGATCGCCACCGCGACCAGCGTCACCGCCTGCGACCAGAACCCGGCCTCCGGGATGGTCGCCAGCGCGATTGCCATGATCTCGGCCGAGAGGATGAAGTCGGTCGCGATCGCGGCGCGGACCTTGGTGTCTTCCATCACCTGCGGGTCCTCGGCGGCGATGCCGACCTTCACCTCGTGCTGGTGGGCGGCGTGGGGGAACAGCGCCTCGAACACCTTCTCCGCCCCCTCGTAACAGAGGAAGGCGCCCCCCAGCATGAGCAGCGGGGTGATGGCCCATGGCGCCAGGAAGCTGAGTGCCAGCGCCGCGGGCAGCAGGTAGAGCAGCTTGTTCTTCAGCGAGCCGATGGCGATGCGGCGGATGATGGGCAGTTCGCGCGCGGCGGTGAAGCCGACCACGTAGCGCGGGGTCACGGCCGCATCGTCGATCACCACGCCGGCGGCCTTGGCGCCGGCCTTGGTCGCCTGGGCGGCCACGTCATCGAGCGAGGCCGCGGCCATCTTGGCCAGGCCCACGATGTCGTCCAGCAATGCAACCAGGCCCGTGCTCATCGCGTCTCCGGCTTCGGATCGAGGCCTGCAACCGCCATGGCTGATCTGTTGCGCGAGAGTTTGGCAACGGCAGTTGGAAAGGTTCTGGGAACTTGCCTGTCCGTCCCCACTAGATCCGATCTAAGATACTGAAAAAACTGGTGCCGACGCCCGGGATTGAACCGGGGACCTACTGATTACGAATCAGTTGCTCTACCGCTGAGCTACGTCGGCATCCGATGCAGACCGGGCGTATACCGCCAAGACGGGATCGCTGCAATCTCGGGTTCAGTCGCTGGTCAGTTGCAGCGATGGCGGCGGCTTGCGGATGGCGCCGATCAGGGAGCGGACCTCGGCGCGGGCGGCGACGTGGCTCATGCCCATGTGGATGCCCAAGCCCGCTTCCTTCACGTCCATCAGGGTCAGGCCCATCAGATACAGCTCCCGGAAGATCACCCGTTCGCCGAAGCCGCGCACGGTGCGAAAGCCGATGCGCTTGGCCAGCGCCTCCAGCGTGGTGCCCACGTCGCGCTTGTTGCGCGCCTCGCTGGCGCCCAGGCGGTTGCGCATCACGATCCAGTCGATGCGGCCGCGATCGCGCGCGAAGCGGCGCTTGCGGGCTTCCCAGACCATCTCGCTGTAGATGCTGGGATTGACGATGTCGTGGCGGTCCGGCTCGACGCGGGCGAGCATGGCGAAGTCGACGAAGCTGTCGTTGATGGGCGTGACCAGGGTGTCGGCATGGGCGTGGCCCAGGCGGGACAGGTGGGTGTCGCTGCCGGGGCAGTCGATCACCACGATGTCGCAGTCCTTGGACAGCCCGGCCAGGGCCTCGGCGAAGCGGGTTTTCTCTTCGGCTTCGGCCTCGGCGCGGCTGTCGTGCTCGCTGCGGTGCACGGCGGCGTGGCGCGGTTGCGGCAGGGGGATGTTCTTGGCGGCGGCGAAGGCCTCGCGCGCGGCGAGATAGCCGGTCAGGGTGGCCTGGCGGGCGTCCAGGTCGATCGCGCCCACGCGATAGCCGTCGCGCAGCAGGCCGACGATCAGGTGCATCGCGGCGGTGGACTTGCCCGAGCCGCCCTTCTCGTTGCCCAGCACGATGATCTGCGCGCGCCGTTCGATCGACACCGATGCCACTCAAATCCCTCCCGACCCGTCAATGCCGGCAGGTCATGCCATGCCCGCCGGAGTCGGGCTATCTGAGTCGCGCTATCTGCCGCCAGGGTCTGGGCGGGCCTCAGCGCGCAGCAGCATGATGGCACGGCGCAGGCGGATGATGCCGGGGCGGAACTGGCCCTGGGCGCAGAGCCGGTCGGCCTCGACGACGAGTGCGCCGGCTTCGGCCCTGACCTGCGCGGTCTCCGGCGGGCGGGCGAGGGCGCCGAGGGCGCGGGCGCGGGCGGAGAGCTCGGCGCAGTATTCCGGGGTATGCGTGATCACCCGCACCGTCTCGCCCGCCCGGGCCGCACCCGGCAGGCAGGCCAGCGGCGCGCAGGCCAGGGCGGCGGCGGCCAGCGGCACGGCCCAGCCAGGGCGCCGGCGGCTCATTTGCGCGCCTCCGCCGTCTCGCCGGCCGGCAGGTGCAGCACCGCGCGCAGCCCGGGGGCGTTGTCTTCCAGCCGCAGCGCCCCGCCATGCAGCAGCGCCACCGCCTGCACCAGCGCCAGGCCCAGGCCGGAGCCCGGCGTGCTGCGCGCGGTCTCGCCGCGGAAGAAGCGCTCGGTGGCGTGCGCGCGGTCCTGGGCGGGAATGCCCGGGCCGTCATCGGCCACGCTGATCTCGATCGCGCCGGGAATCGTGCGCGCGGACAGGCGGATCACCCCGCCGGCGGGCGAGAACTTCATGGCATTGTCCAGCAGGTTGGCTACCGCCTGTTGGATCATGTCGCGGTCGCCGAACACCGGGGCGGCGTGCGGGATGCGCGCGGTCAGGGTCTGCCCGGTGTCCTCGGCGGCGGCCTCGTACAGCTCGGCCAGGTCGCCCAGCAGCGGGGCGACATCGACGCGGCTGAAGGCGGAGCGGCGGGCGCCGGCCTCGATCTCGGCGATGCGCAGCAGGGCCTGGAACACCGCGACGATGCCGTCCAGGTCGCTTTGCGCGCGCTCGATCGCCTGGCGCAGGTCCGCTTCGTCGCGCGCGGTGTGCGCGGCGTCTTCCAGGCGCATGCGCGCGCGGGTGATCGGCGTGCGCAGGTCGTGGGCGATGGCGTTGGAGACCTGTCGCACCCCGTCCATCAGCCGGGTGATGCGGTCGAGCATCTCGTTGATGGTCTCGGCCAGCAGGTCGAACTCGTCGCTGTGGCCGGTGACCTTCACCCGGCGCGACAGGTCGCCGGCGCCGATCGCAGCCGCGGTGGCGGAGATGTCGGCCAGGGTGGCGCTGAACAGGCTGCGGACCGCGATGGCGCCCACCGTGCCCAGCAGCACCGCGATCACCGCCGCCCACAGCATCGCATCGCCGACGATGCCGCGCAGCCGCTCCCGCGCTTCCACATCGCGCCCGACCAGCAGATGCAGGCCACCGGGCAGCTCGGCATGGTGGACCCGGGTCTGCACCCGCACGCCGCCGCGGTCGATCGTCAGGTCGGCCCAGGCGGTGTCCGGCGCGATGCGGCGCGGCCAGCCCTCCAGATTGCCGGCCAGGCGCTGCAGCAGGCTGTCGGCCAGCAGATAGACGGCGTCGTCGTCGATGTTGCCCGCGATGCGCTGCTCGATGGTGTCGACCAGGCCGGGCAGGCCGCCATCGGCCAGGCGCTCGGCCAGGCCCTGGACATCGACCATGATCGCGGTTTCGTTCTGCCGGTCCAGCAGTCCGGCGGTGGACCACCACAGGAAGGCGGCCAGGGCCAGGGAGCTGGCGCCGAACAGCGCGGCATAGATCAGGCCGAAGCGCACCCCGGACTGGCTGAAGAAGCCCTCCGGCGGCGCGCGGACCAGGCGAGCGGCCGGGGCTTCGGAAGCGGGCGTGTCCACCGCGGGCGCGATCAGGGTGCCTCGGGGCGCAGCATGTAGCCGGCGTTGCGCACGGTGTGGATCAGCGGGCCGTCGAACGGCTTGTCGACCTTCTGGCGCAGGCGCGAGACATGCACGTCGATCACGTTGGTCTGCGGGTCGAAATGGTAGTCCCAGACGCCTTCCAGCAGCATGGTGCGGGTGACCACCTGGCCGGCATGGCGCATCAGGTATTCCAGCAGGCGGAACTCGCGCGGTTGCAGATCGACCTTCTGGCCGGCGCGCTTCACCCCGCGCGACAGCAGGTCCATCTCCAGGTCGCCGACCACCAGGCGGGTGGCCGGGCCCTCGCCCTTGCCGCGCCGGGTCAGCGCCTCGACGCGGGCGAGCAGCTCGGCGAAGGCGAAGGGCTTGGTCATGTAGTCGTCGCCGCCCGCCTTCAGCCCGCGCACGCGGTCATCCACCTGGGCCATGGCGGAGAGGAACAGCACCGGGGTGGCGTTGCCCTGGCTGCGCAGCGTCTCCAACAGGCGCAGCCCGTCGACCCCGCCCGGCAGCATGCGGTCCAGCACGATGGCGTCGAACTGCTCGCTGGCGGCCAGGAACAGGCCGTCGCGGCCGTTGGCGGTGTGCTCCACCACGTGCCCGGCCTCCCGCAGGCCCTTGACCACGAAGCCGGCGACGTCCTTGTCGTCTTCCACCACCAGGATGCGCATGGCTCAGTTCTCCTGCGTTGTCGGGCGGCGGCCGACGGCCACCGAAAGGTTCACCGCCTGCCCGGTGCGGCGCACCGCCAGGCGCACGGTCTCGCCGGGCGGGGTGGCGGCAACGATGCGGATCAGGGCGCGCGCGGTTTCCACCACGTCGCCGTTGATGCCGACGATCACATCGCCCGGGCGCAGCCCGCCGCGCGCCGCCGGGCCGTTGCGCTCGACCGCGCCGACGCCGACGCCGCCGGCCACGCCGCCTTCCTGGGCCGGCACGTCCTGCAGCGAGACGCCGAGCCAGCCGCGCTCGATGCGGCCGCGGGCGCGCAGCTCCGTGACGATGCGGGCCACCAGCTCCGACGGGATGGCGAAGCCGATGCCCACCGAGCTGCCGGTGGGCGAGAAGATCGCGGTGTTGACACCGACCACCTCGCCATTGGTGTTGAACAGCGGGCCGCCGGAGTTGCCGGGGTTGATCGGGGCGTCGATCTGCAGGAAGTCGTCAAACGGGCTGGCGCCGATGTCGCGCCCGCGCGCCGAGATGATGCCGGCCGAGACCGAGCCGCCCAGGCCGAACGGGTTGCCCATCGCCACCACCCAGTCCCCCGGCTCCACCGCCCGGCTGTCGCCCCAGCTGGCGGCGGGCAGGCGGCGCGGCGCGTTGACCTTGATCACCGCCACATCGGTCAGCTCGTCGCTGCCGACCAGGGTGGCCGGCAGGCGGGTGCCATCCGACAGCGCGACGACGATGCGGGTTGCGGTGCCGACGACGTGGTGGTTGGTGACGATGGTGCCGTCCGGGTCGATGATGAAGCCGGAGCCGGCGCCGGTGGTCTCCTGTTGGCGCTGGCGCTGGCGGAAGCGCTCGCGCAGCTGCTTCTGCACTTCGGGCGGCAGCATCGACAGCGGGTCGTTGCCGGCGGGCACGGTTTCGGTGACCGCGATGTTGACGACCGTGGGCATCACCCGCTTGACCAGCGGGGAGAAGCTTTCGGGGCCGCTGCGCGCGGCGGCGGGCCGCGGGAGGGCGAGCAGGGCGGCGGCACCGAGCAGCGCGCCGCGGCGGGCAAGGATCAGGGGTTCGGGCATCGGAGCATCTCCAGCAACAACCGGCACGACCAAAGTGGGGCGGCGGTGGGCGCGCAACAAGTTAAGGTCATGATAGCTGATCGGCGGGGTTCTCCGGCCAGTCGTGGCGGGGATAGCGGCCGCGCATGTCCTTGCGCACATCGCTCCAGCCGCCGCGCCAGAACGCGCCGAGATCGGCCGTGATGGCAACCGGGCGCCCGGCGGGGGAGAGCAGGGCGAGGCGAAGTTCGATGCGCCCGCCGCCGAGCTTGGGGGTTTCGCGCAGGCCGTAGAAGTGTTGCGCGCGGGCCTCGGCCAGCGGCACCGGTTGCAGGTAATCGACCGCCGCGCGGCCCTTCGGCAGGGGCAGGTGGGTGGGCAGGGCGGCATCGAGACGGCGGGTGCGGTCCCAGCCGTCGGGCAGGGATTCAAGCGCGGCGCGCAGCACGGCGGCCATGTCGAGCCTGGAAAGATCGGCCAGACGTGACATTCCGTTCAGATGGGCCACAAGCCAGGCGCGGTCGGCGGCCAGGGCGGGGTCGGACAGGTCGGGCCAGCCGGTTTCGGGTTCGAGCGCGGCGATCAGGGCGATGCGGGCCTGGAACTGGCGGGCGGCCTCGGTCCACGGCAGTTGCGCCAGGGTGGCGGCGCGGGCCAGGGCGGCGGCGGTCTCGGCGGGGTCGGCGGGTTCGGTGCGGTCCTCCAGCACCAAGGCACCCAGGCGGCGGCGGCGGCGGGCGAGCACCGAGCCGGTGGCCGGGTCGAGGCCGGATTCGACCGCGACGGTCACCCGGGCGGCGACGGCGGGCGGCAGGCGGGCGGGGTCGAGCGGGGCGGCCAGGCGGATGCGCGCGCCGGTCTTCATCTCCAGGCTGGCGATGGCCAGGAACGGGGCGCGGGCCAGCGGATCGGCCACGGACAGCCGCGCGCCGCCGCCGCCGGCCAGGCGGAAGCTGCCTGGCTCGCCGCGGCGCTGGGCGATGCGATCGGGGAAGCCGGCAGCGATCAGGCGCGCGGGGTCGCCTTCGGGGGCGGCATCGCCCAGACGGAGGCGGCGGCGATACTGGCCGGCGGTGCGGCGGATGCGGGCGAGGGCGCCGCGATCGCCCTCGCCGCGCCCGTCCAGCGCGGCCAGCCGCAGCCCGATCTCGGCCGGGGCCTCGGCGCCGCGTCCGGGCGGCGGGCGCAGCGGGTCGCGCTCCTCCAGCAGGGCGGCGAGGTCGGCGGCCAGCGCGGCCTCGGCGGGGGACTCCGCGGCCAGCATCATCGCCGCCAGCCTTGGATGGGCGCCGAGGCTGGCCATGCGCCGGCCGAGCGCGGTGATCCGCCCGGCTTCGTCCAGCGCGCCCAGCTCGCCCAGCAGCGCGCCGGCGGCGGCCAGCGGGCCGGGCGGCGGCGGGTCGGGGAAGGGCAGGTCGGCGGGCGGGCTGCCCCAGGCGGCGCAGTCCAGCGCCAGGCCGGACAGCTCGGCCTGGAGGATTTCCGGCCGGTCGAAGGCAGGCAGGCCGCGATGCAGCGCCGTGCTCCACAGCCGGATCGCCACCCCCGGCCCCTGCCGCCCGGCGCGGCCGGCACGCTGTTCGGCCGCCGCCCGGCTGATGCGCAGCGTGGCCAGCCGGGTCAGCCCGGTGGCGGGATCGAGCTGCGGGGCGCGGCGGAACCCGCCATCGACGACGATGCGCACCCCGGGCACGGTCAGCGAGGTCTCGGCGATCGAGGTGGCCAGCACAACGCGGCGCCCCTCGGACTGGCGTAGGGCCAGGTCCTGTTCGGCGGGCGGCAATTCGCCGTGCAGCGGCAGCACCAGGGCGCCGCAGCCGGACAAGGCGGCCTCGGTGCGGCGGATTTCGGCCATGCCGGGCAGGAAGGCCAGGATGTCGCCGGGATGGGCGGCCAGCGCCGCGCGGATCGCGCGGGCCATGGCGTCCGGCAGGTCGCGGGGGTGGGGCAGGTCGCGCGGCGCGTGCTCGACGGCGACGGGATGGGCGCGGCCGTCGCTCTCGATGATCTCGGCGTCCAGCAGCGGCCCCAGGCGGGCGCCGTCGGCCGTGGCGCTCATCGCCAGCAGCCGCAGCTCCGGGCGCAACAGGCGTTGCAGGTCCAGGCAGAAGGCCAGCGCCAGGTCGGCATCCAGCGCGCGCTCGTGGATCTCATCCAGGATCACCAGCCCGACGCCGTCCAGGGTGCTGTCCGACAGCAGGCGGCGCACCAGCAGGCCCTCGGTCACCACCTCGATGCGTGTGGCCGTCGAGACGGCGCTGTCCAGCCGGGTGCGGTAGCCCACGGTCTGGCCGACCGGCTCGCCGATCAGGGCGGACATGCGGGTGGCGGCGGCGCGGGCGGCCAGGCGGCGCGGCTCCAGCATCACGATGCGCTGGCCGGCGAGCCACGGGGCTTCCAGCAGCGACAGCGGCGCCAGCGTGGTCTTGCCGGCGCCGGGCGGCGCGATCAGCACCGCGTTGCGCCCGGCCGCCAGCACCGCATGCAGCGCCGGCAGGCTGGCGGCGACGGGAAGGTCGGGATCGGGGAGCAATGGGTCGGGCAGGGGGGCGTTCACCCGCAGCCGCATAGCACTTGGCGACAGCGCCGGGGAAATCTGCTATTCGGCGCGCCATGCTGAACCGGCTGCTTCTGGTGCTGTCGTTGCTGGCCCCCGCCCTGTTGCCATCGGCGGCGCGGGCGCTGGAGAGCAATATCGTGCAAAGCCCGCGCGCGCGCGCCAGCCTGGTGGCGGAGCATGACAGCTTCGCCCCGGGCCAGCCCCTGCGCGTGGGGCTGCGGCTGCGCATGGCGCCGGGATGGTACACCTATTGGCGCAATCCCGGGGATGCCGGGGCGGCGCCGGAGCTGGATTTCAGCCTGCCGCAGGGTGCGACCGCCGGGCCGATCGCCTGGCCCCTGCCGGGGCGCCATGCCACCGGGCCGGTGATGAGCTATGGCTATGACGGCGAGGTGCTGTTGCCGGTCACGCTGAGCCTCGGCCCGGCCATCGGGGATGGGCCGCTGGTGGTGCAGGTCCATGCCTCCTGGCTGATCTGCGAGAAGATCTGCGTGCCGGAGGATGGCGACTTCACCCTGTCGGTGCCCCGGGGCGTGCCCAGCCCGGCGCCGCAGGCCGCGCTGTTCGCCGCCGCCGATGCCGCGACCCCGCGCGCCGCACCCTGGCCGGCCAGCGTTTCGCCCGAAGGGGTGCTGTCGCTGCGCATCCCGGGCCTGGACGCCAGCCAGGTGCGCGAGGCCTGGTTTGCGCCGCTGGCCTGGGGGCAGGTGGAGCACAGCGCGCCACAGGTGTTGCGGGCGACCGCGGACGGGCTGGCGCTGTCGCTGCGCCTGGGCGCCGAGTTTCGCCATGCCGCCGGGCTGGCCGGCGTGGTGGTGATCACCGACCATGCCGGGCGGGTCAGCGCACTGGACCTGACCGCATCCCCCGGCCCCGCGGTGGCCGCCGCCGCTGCCCTGCCGCTGTGGCAATTGCTGGTCTTCGCGGTGGCGGCGGGGATGATCCTGAACCTGATGCCCTGCGTGTTCCCGGTGCTGGCGATGAAGGCGATCGGGTTGGCGGCGGGCGCGGGCAAGCGGCGCGGCGCGGTGCTGGTCGAGGCGGGCGCCTATGCCGCCGGTGTGATCGCCACGTTCCTGGCGCTGGCCGGGCTGTTGCTGGTGCTGCGCGGGGCCGGGGAGGCGGTGGGGTGGGGGTTCCAGTTCCAGTCGCCGGTCTTCGTTGCCGCCACCTGCTGGCTGATCTTCGCCATCGGGCTGAACATGTCCGGCGTTTTCGCCATCGGCGGCGGGGCGCTTGCCGGGCTGGGGGCCGGGCTGGGGGCGGGGGCGGCTTCGCGCGGCGGGCCGGCGGGCAGCTTCATGACCGGGCTGCTGGCGGTGCTGGTCGCGACCCCCTGCACCGCGCCGTTCATGGGGGCGGCGATCGCGGGCGCGCTGGCGGCACCGCTCTGGGTGGGCGCGCTGGGGTTCCTGGCGATGGGGGTGGGGTTTGCGTTGCCGTATGTGGCGCTGGCCGCCACCCCCGGCTTTGCCCGCCGGCTGCCGCGGCCGGGGGCGTGGATGGACGTGCTGCGCCAGGGGCTGGCGTTTCCGATGTATGCGACGGCGGTGTGGCTGCTGTGGGTGGTGGCGATCCAGGCCGGGGCGGAGGGGGTGCTGACCACCGCCGGCGGGCTGGTGCTGATCGGCTTTGCGGTGTGGGCGCTGCGGCTGGTGCGCGCGGCAGGCAGGGTGGGGCGCCGGGTGGCGGCAGGGGGCGCGCTGCTGGCCGGGTTGGGCGCGGTGGCGCTGCTGGCCAGCCTGGCGCGCGCGCCCGAGGTGGCGGCGCCCGAGGGGCTGGCCGGCGATGCCTTCACCCCGGCGCGCCTGGCCGGGCTGCGCGGCGCCGGCACGCCGGTGTTCGTCAACATGACTGCGGCCTGGTGCGTGACCTGCATCGTCAATGAACAGGTGGCGCTATCGAGCCCCGCGGTGCGCGATGCCTTTGCCCGCGCCGGCATCACCTATCTGAAGGGCGACTGGACCCGGCGCGATCCGGCGATCACCGAGTATCTGCGCGCCCTGGGCCGCGACGGGGTGCCGCTTTACGTATTGTATCCGCCGCGCGGAGGTGCTGCGGTGGTGCTGCCGCAGATCCTCACCGAACAGCGCGTGCTGGATGAACTGGCCCGCGCCGGGCTGTAACCCGTACCAGGAGACCCGACGCCATGCTTCGCCGCAGCCTCCTTGCCCTTCCTGCCACCTTCGCGCTGCCGTCCGCCGCGCGGGCCGTGGCCCCCGCCGCCGCAACGGTCGGCACCCCCGCCCCGGTCTTCGCCGGCACCGACAGCAACGGCGTGGCCGTGACCCTGGCCCAGTTCGCCGGCCGCCCGGTGGTGCTGGAATGGACCAACGACGGCTGCCCCTATGTTCGCAAATGGTACAACGGCGGCGCGATGCAGGACTTGCAGCGCCAGGCCGCGGCGATGGGGGCGGTGTGGCTGTCAGTGATCTCCTCGCCGCCGGGCGAGCAGGGCTTCGCCGAGGGGCCGCGCGCCAACGAGCTGACGCGCGAGCGCAATGCCGCACCCGCCCATGTGCTGCTGGACCCCGACCAGAAGATCGCCCGGCTCTATGCCGCCACGGTCACGCCGCACATGTTCATCGTCGATGGTGGCGGGCGGCTGGTCTATGCCGGTGGGGCGGACAGCATCCCCAGCAGCCGGGCCGAGGACATCCCGCGCGCCACGCCGTATGTGCGCGAGGCGCTGGCCGCACTGGCGGCGGGCAAGCCGATTCCCAATGCCGTCACCCGGCCCTATGGCTGCGTGGTGAAGTACCGCAACCAAGTGTAGCCTTGCCGCCGCCGGCCCAGGCTCTATACCGCTAGGCACGCGCAGCGCTTCGGCGTTGCGCGCACCCGGCAACAGCGGCGGATGACGTTCACGCGATGGAATTCCTCAAGAGCATCCTGAACGTCGTCCAGGACTTCTATCGCCGCTGGCGGTTCCGCTATTTCCTGGTCCAGGCGTATATCTCGTACTGGCGCAGCTTCCTGCGCAGCCCGAACCAGGTCATCGACACCTGGACCAACGGCCGCGCGCTGGGCCGTCGCGTGGCCGTGTTCGTGCATTACGATGCCGCCGGCGAGGTGCAGCCCTATGTCGTGCCGTATCTGCAATCGCTGCGCGACCAGGGCATCGACATCGTCTTCGTCACCAATTCCGGGCGGCTGACCGCCGCGGCGAAGGCGGTGCTGCATGGGCTGTGCGCCGCGGTGCTGATCCGGCGCAACATCGGCTATGATTTCGGCGCCATGCGCGACGGGCTGGACCATGTGCGGGCCACGCCGGAAGGCACCGACCTGCTGCTGGTGCTCAACGACAGCGTCTATGGCCCGCTCTGCGACCTGGCGCCGATGGTCGAGCGGATCGATCTCGGCCGCGCCGATGTCTGGGGCGCCACGGAGAGCTACCAGAACCGCTATCACCTGCAATCCTTCTTCATTGCCATCGGGCCTGCGGCGCTGCGCAGCAAGGCCTGGGGCAAGTTCTGGAAATCCGTGCGCCCGGTGCGCAACAAGCTGTGGGTGATCCTGAACTACGAGATCGGCATGACGCGGGACATGCTGAAGGACGGGCTGCGCTGTGCGGCGCTGTATCCCTATCAGGCGCTGATCGCGCGCATCGATGCCAACGCCCTGGTCAAGCACGACCGCGAGGCGCCGGACGACACCGACCCGTTCGTGATCAACCGCAAGACCCACCTGACCCGGCTGCTGTACTCCGCGTCGCACCGCGTGCCGATGAACCCGACGGCGGAGCTTTGGCGGCAGTTGATGCAGGCGAAGTTCCCGTTCATCAAGCGCGAGCTGCTGCGCGACAACCCGGCCGGGGTGATCGACCTGGCGGATTGGCGCGATGTGGCCCGCGCGCAGTACGATATCGACCTGTCGGATATCGAGGACGATCTGCAGCGGGTGCTGCGGGATAAGACGCCGTGAGCGCATGATCGTCGGAGGCGTGAATCATCCGCTCAAGGCAAAGAATCTTCTTTTTGTGAACAAAAAGAAGCAAAAAAACTTTATCCGTCGGCACCCGTCTCTCCCGGGGGAGACGGGTGCCAGCGGATAGAAAGTTTTTTGGTTCTTTTTTTCAAAAAAGAACCGCTTCCTTGCTTTATGCCTTCTCAACCTGGCTGTATTCCAGCTCCACCGGCGTCGAGCGCCCGAAGATCGAGACGCTGACCTTCACGCGGCCCTTTTCCTCGTCGATTTCCTCGACGGTGCCGTTGAAGCTGGTGAACGGGCCATCGGCCACGCGCACCTGCTCGCCGATCTCGAACAGGATCGCCGGGCGCGGGCGTTCCACCCCTTCGGCGGTCTGCTTCATGATGCGGTCGGCTTCGGCGTCGGTGATCGGCGAGGGCTTGGTCTTGCTGCCCAGGAAGCCGGTGACCTTGGGCGTGTCCTTGACCAGATGCCAGGCGTCGTCGGTCAGCTCCATCTTCACCAGGACGTAGCCGGGGAAGAACTTGCGCTCGGCGTTGATCTTCTGACCGCGGCGCAGCTCCACCACCTCTTCGGAGGGAACCAGCACCTGGTCGATCTGGTCGGCCAGGCCCTTTTGCTGGGCCTGCTCCTGAATCTGTTGGGCGATCTTCTTTTCGAAGCCCGAATAGACGTGAACGACATACCAACGCTTTGCCATGGCCCTGCTCCCGCCTACGACGCGATACCGAACAGCGCGCGAACGCCGACGCCGATGATCTGGTCGACGATGAAGAAGAAGAACGCAGCCACGAACGCCATGGCCACCACCAGCCCGGTGGTCACCAGCGTCTCTTTGCGTGCCGGCCAGGTCACTTTCGTGGCCTCGGCGCGCACCTCGCGCATGAAACGTAATGGATTGATCGCCACGCGCATCAGGCTCCCAAATCAAGCCGGCCCATACCAGAAACGGAAGACCCCGGTGATCCGGCCTGGATCAGTCGGGGGTGGCAGGGGTGGAGGGTCTCGAACCCCCAACCTCCGGTTTTGGAGACCGGCGCTCTAGCCAATTGAGCTACACCCCTGCATTCACCCCGGCATCCCGCGCGGCCAGGCCGCCCGGCACGCCGGTTCGCTCCGCGGCTGCATGCAGCCCGGGCGCCGTAGAAACGGCGCGGCGGGGGATATGTCAAGGGCATGCGTGCAAGCCGGGGCATTTCAACGGTCAGGATCAAGCGGCCGCCCTGGAGCGGGTGGAGGGAATCGAACCCTCATAGCCAGCTTGGAAGGCTGGAGCTCTACCATTGAGCTACACCCGCGCCCGCAGGCGAAGATCGGGGGCCGGAAGATCGGGAGTTGGTGGAGGGGGTTGGATTCGAACCAACGTAGGCGTGCGCCAGCGGATTTACAGTCCGCCCCCTTTAGCCACTCGGGCACCCCTCCGCCATCTCGGCAAGAGAGGGCGAACTACGGCCAAGCCCCGCACTTGTCAATCACCGCGCCGGGGCGATTTGTCGTGCTGTCCGCGCGCGGCTATACCGGGCGCCATGAAGCCCCCGCGCCGCCCATCCTCGGACTCCGGCCGTCCCAAACCCCCCGCCGGCAAGCCCGTCGGCACCCGGCCCGGCCGCCATGCGCCGGACCGTCATGGCGGGCCGCGCCCGTCCACGCCGCGCCCCCCCACGGAACGCGCGCCCGACCCGCGCCCGAAGGCGCCGCCGCCGCCGCCCGAACGCGCCCCCGCGGCGGCCGCGCCGCGCGAGGACACCACGCTGCGCGCCCGCCCGCAGCCCGACAACCCCCGCGCGCCGCTGCGCCCGCGTCCGGAATCCCGCCCGCCGGCGGGGCCGCGGGAGGCGCCGGGCAATTCGCTGTGGATCTACGGCACCCATGCGGTGGCCGCCGCCCTGGCCAATCCCGCCCGTCACCTGCGTCGCCTGGTGCTGACCGAGGAGGGCGAGGCGGCGATCGGCACGCATCTGCGTCGCCCCTGGCCGCTGGCCGTCGAGCGGGTGGAGCGGGCGCGCCTGGACTATCTGCTGGGCGCGGGCGCCATCCACCAGGGGGCGGCCGTGCTGGTCGACCCGCTGGCACCGCCGGCGCTGGCCACCGCGCTGGCCCGGCCCGGGCCGGTGCTGGTGCTGGACCAGGTCAGCGACCCGCGCAATATCGGCGCCATCCTGCGCGCTGCCGCCGCCTTCGGGGTGGCCGCGGTGATCACGCAGGACCGCAATGCGCCCGAGGAGACCGGGGCGCTGGCCAAGGCCGCCTCCGGGGCGCTGGAAACCGTGCCGTTCCTGCGCGCGGTCAACATCGCCCGCACGCTGGTGGCGCTGCGCGCCGCCGGGTTCTGGGTGATCGGGCTGGATGCCGGCGGCGGGCCGCTGTCGGGCGCGGCGCTGGCGCAGCGGCGTGTGGCGCTGGTGCTGGGCAGCGAGGGCGACGGGTTGCGCCGATTGACCCGCGAGACCTGCGACGAGACGGCGTCGATCGCCATGCCCGGACTTGAAAAATCGGGCGCCACGGCGTTGCTGGACAGCCTCAACGTGGCCACCGCCGCGGCCGTCGCACTGTATGAACTCGCCCGGCGCTGAGGAGCCTGCTATGGCCTACGATCCCGCCCCTGCCGCCGCCGCGCTGGATGCCGCCCGCCGGGCCGGCACCGAAGCGTTCCTGCCCGCGGCGATCCGGCCGATGACGGTGGAACAGGGAGTGGCGGTGCAGGTCGCCCGCGCCCGCGCCGCCGGGGCCGCCCCGCCGGCGGGGTTCAAGATCGGCGCCACCACGCAGCGGATGCAGGCCTATCTCGGTCTGGACGGGCCGGCGGCGGGGTATATGGAGGCGGCGAACCTGCTGCCCTCCGGCGCGCTGATGGCCCATGCCGCGCTGCGCGGGCCGGGCGCGGAATGCGAGATCGGGCTGCGCCTGGCGCGCGACCTGCCGGCCGGGCCGTGCGACCAGGCCGACGCATTGGCCGCCGTGGGCGAGGTGTTCGCGGCCATCGAGATCGTCGAGAACCGCTACGGCACGCCGCCGCTGGGCGATCTGGCGCGCATCGGCACGCCCACGCTGATCGCCGACCAGGTCTATCACCGCGCCGCCATCCTGGGCGCCGCGCCCTCTGGCTGGCGTGGCCTGGACCTGGCCGCCATTCCCGGGCGGGTCAGCGTCGACGGGGTGGAGCAGGCGGCCGGCCATGGGCGCGACCTGCTTGGCCACCCGATCGCCGCCCTGGCCTGGCTGGCCGGCTCGCCCACCGTGGCGGCCTTCGGCGGGCTGCGCGCGGGGCAGGTGGTGATGCTGGGCTCGGTCACCCCGCCGATCTGGCTGCCCGCACCCTGCACCGTCGTCGTCGCCTTCGACGGGCTGGGCGAGGTGCGCGTGACCCTGGGCTGACCCCCGCCCTCGCTTTTGCCCAGCGGCTTGTATCGGGCGGCATCTTGTGGTGATTGCGCTGCACGAACCCGCGTTCGCACGGGCGCGTTTCGATTCCGTCCTGCTGAAGGTGAGGCTGAGCGCCATGTCCGAGTCCGCGACGTTTGAACGGGTTGCCGATATCATCTCGGAAATCTGCGGCATCGACCGCGCCACCATCACGCCGGAAAGCCACGCCATCAAGGACCTGGGCATCGACAGCCTGGACTTCCTCGATGTGGCCTTCGCCATCGACAAGGCCTTCGGCATCAAGATGCCGCTGGAGCAGTGGACGCAGGAGGTCAATGACGGCGGCGTGTCCGGCGACACGTATTTCGTGCTCCAGGGCCTGTGCGAGAACATCGACAAGCTGGTCGCCGCGAAGGGCTGACCGCGCGGATGCGCCTCGAATACTTCCAGATGATCGACCGGATTGCCGAGCTCGACCTCGGCGCCCGCACCATCGCCTGCGATTCGACGCTGCCCGAACAGAGCCCGATCTTCGAGGGCCATTTCCCCGGCTACCCGATCATGCCCGGGGTGCTGATGATCGAGACCATGGCGCAGGCCGGCGGCTGGCTGGTCATGGCCGGGCTGGGCTTCCGGCAGATGGCGTTCCTGGCCAAGGTGGGCGAGGCGAAGATGCGCAGCTTCCTGGCCCCCGGCACCGCGATCCGGGTGGAGGCGGACCAGGAGCATGACGGCTCCGGCTACGCCATCGTCAATGGCCGCATCCGCGCCGGGGGAAAACTGGTGGCCGAGGCGACCATCACCTATCGGGTGATGAACTTTCCCAGCCCCGCCCTGCGCGAGGGGCTGTTCGGCATGGCCCGCCGCGTCGGCGTGGCCGAGGACCTGCTGGAAGGGCCAGGCGCATGAGCGACACCGCCCGCGAGACTCCGGAACGCGACGCGGTCATCACCGGGATCGGCCTGGTCTCCTGCCTGGGCGATGGGGTCGAGGGGCACCTGGCCGCGCTGGACGATTTCACCCCGGTCATCGATGGCGAGTCCTTCGCGCCCTATCCCGTCCATCCGGTGGTCGCCCTGCAATGGGACCGGCAGATCCCCAAGCGCCAGGACCAGCGCCAGATGGAGCCGTGG
>JBIPLY010000269.1:0-5739 GCA_044369385.1 Acetobacteraceae bacterium
GCGCCGCGCTGGAACATGCCGGGGTCAAGGGCGATGCGGGCCTGCTGTCCAACACCCACATGATCGTCGCCGCCGGCGGGGGTGAGCGCGACGCGGCGGTGGATGCGGCGATCCTGGCCGGGTTGCCGGGCGCGGAAAACCCGGCGGCGTTCCTGAACGAGCGGCTGCTGACCGACCTGCGCCCCACCTTGTTCCTGGCGCAGTTGTCCAACCTGCTGGCGGGCAACATCTCGATCGTGCACGGCGTGGTCGGATCGTCGCGCACGTTCATGGGCGAGGAAGCCGCGGGCGTCGATGCCGTGCGCACGGCCGTCGCGCGCATCCGCGCCGGGCAGGGCGAGCTGTTCCTGGTCGGCGGGTCGCACAACGCCCAGCGGCCGGAAACCCCGATGCACTACGCCATGGGCCACATGCTGCTGTCCGGCGATTTCGCGCCGGTCCGTGCCCGGCAAGCGGCCGGCGGCGGCATGATCCTGAGTTCGCTCGGCGCCTTCCTGGTGATCGAAAGCCGCGCCCATGCCGCCGCCCGCGGCGCCACGCCGATCGCGCGCATCGCCGCCGTCGCCTCCGACCGCTGCGACCGCAGCCCGGGCGCGGCCACCGCCAACGCAAGCCGCCAGCTTGCCGCCATGGCACCCACGCCCGGCACCGCCATCCTCTCCGGCGCCACCGGGGTCGCCGCGGCCACCGCCGAGGAATTCGCCCTGCTCGACGCGCTCGGCCTGCCGATCCGCGCCACCGCCACCGCGCTGGGTCACGGCATGGAGCCGAGCTTCATCGCCAATGTCGCCCTGGCCGCCGCCTGCATCGCGCGCAGGCGCCTGTTCGCGCCCCTCGAAGCCGCCGAAACCCCGATGCCAACCCCCCTCACCCAAACCCTCGTCACCGCCTGGGGCCACTGGCGCGGCGAAGGCATGGCCATGGTGTGCGAGGCCTAGGGATGGAGGGGAGGAAGGAAGGCTGGGGCTTCGCCCCAGACCCCACCAGGGACCCGAGGTCCCTGGACCCTCATCACTTCGCCTTCGGCGGGGAGGGGCCGTCGAGGCGGTTCGGACCACACGGACGGCCCCTCCCCGCCGAAGGCGCAAGTAACGGGGGCTGGGGCCGCCGGCCCCAGCGGGTCCTCCGCGGCGCGACTTCGCGTCGCGACGGCGGAGCCCTGGCCTTGCTTCCTTCCCCTCCAACCTAGGACCCACACGCCATGGCGCATTTGGACAAGCAGGGCCGGCCGGTGGTGGTGGTGACGGGGATGGGGGTTTTGACCTCGTTGGGCGAGGGGCAGGCTGACAACTGGGCCAGGTTGACCGCCGGGCAATCCGGGATTCGGCGCATTTCGCGGTTTCCGCTGGACCACATGCGCACGACGATCGCGGGGACGGTGGATTTCGTGCCGGCGGACCCGATGTGCGCGCCGGAGCTGTCGCAGCGCCTGGCGGATCGGGTGGCGGAGGAGGCGGTGACGGAGGCGGGGATTGGGCGGCGGGGGGATTTTCCCGGCCCGTTGTTCCTGGCCTTGCCGCCGGTCGAGCTGGAATGGCCGCAGCGCCAGGCATTGGCGGCGGTGGCGGGGCGGGTGGAGAGCTATGCCGACCTGATCGCGGTGGCGGACCGGCCGCAGTTCCGCGACACGTATCGCCGTTTCCTGTTCGGCTCGGTGGGCGAGCATCTGGCCGCACGGTTCGGCACGCGCGGCTCGCCGATCGCGACGTCCACGGCCTGTGCCTCGGGCGGGACGGCGATCCAGCTGGCGATGGAGTCGATTCGCGCCGGGCTGTCGGAGGCGGCGCTGGTGGTGGGAACGGATGCGTCGGTGAACCAGGAATCGCTGGTGCGGTTCTCGCTGCTGTCAGCGCTTTCGACGCGCAACGAGGTGCCGGAGGCGGCCTCGCGCCCGTTCAGCCGCGATCGCGACGGCTTTGTGATGGCCGAGGGGGCCGGGGCGCTGGTGCTGGAGAGCCTGGATCATGCCCTGGCGCGCGGCGCACGCATTCTTGGCGTGGTGGCGGGATCGGGGGAGCGGGCGGATGCGTTCCACCGGACCCGATCCAGCCCGGACGGCAAGCCGGTGATCGCCTGCCTGCATGCTGCCCTGGCCGATGCCGGGATCGGGCCGGAGGATGTCGGCTACATCAACGCGCATGGCACTTCCACGCCGGAGAATGAGCGGATGGAGTGGCTGGCGGTGTCGACCGTGTTCGGGGAGCGGGCGGGGTCGATCCCGATGTCGTCGAACAAGTCGATGATCGGCCACACCCTGACCGCCGCCGGTACGATCGAGGCGGTGTTTTCCCTGCTGACCATCCGGCATGGGCGGATTCCGCCGACGATCAACTACCTGGTGCCCGATCCGGCGCTGCCGGTGGACTGCGTGCCGAATGTGGCCCGCGATGCGCGTGTGGACTGCGCGATCTCCAACTCCTTCGGCTTCGGCGGGCAGAATGTCTGCCTGGTGATGCGCGCGGAGCCGGGCTGATGGCGCGCGCCCCAGGGGAGGCACTGGTCATCGGCGGCGGGCGCGGCATCGGGGCGGCGGTGGTCGACGCCTTGGCCGGGGCCGGGTTCGATGTGACCTTCACCCAGCGCAGCGCGGGCGCCGATCCGGCGGCGGTGGCCGCGCGGTTTCCGGGGCGGGAGATCCGCGCGGAGGCGCTGGACCTGTCGGACCGCGCCGCGGTGGAGGCGTTTGCCGCGGCGATCGAGGACGCGCCGCCGCTGGCCGCGCTGGTGCATGTGGCCGGCACCACCTATGACCGCCTGGCCGCGATGATGGAGCAGGATGCGGCCGAGGCGTTGATGCAGGTGAATTTCTGGTCCTTCGCCCGCCTGGCGCGCGCTGCGGTGCGGCCGATGACCCGGGCGCGGGCGGGGCGGATCGTGGCGGTGGGATCGGTGGTCGGCGCGCAGGCGAGCCAGGGCAATGCGGCCTATGGCGCGTCCAAGGCCGCACTTTCGGCCTATGTGCGCACGCTGGCGATCGAGACCGCGCGGCGCGGGGTGACGGTGAACTGCATTGCGCCGGGGTTCGTGGACACGGACATGATCGCGGCCTTCGTCGACTATCGGAAAGCAACGGAAACGCGGGTGCCGGCCGGGCGCTATGCGCGCGCCGAGGAGGTGGCGGCGGTGGCGGCGTTCCTGTGCTCGCCGGGGGCGTCCTATGTCACCGGGGCGGTGATCCCGGTGGATGGCGGGCTGACCGCCTCGCTGGGCATTCCCAGGTCGTAGAGCACGGAGAGCACGGCTTCCACCTGCTGGGCCAGGCCGTGATGCTCGGCCACCCAGTCGCGGTACAGCCCGGGGCGCGCGGACAGGATCAGGGCCACGGCGTCGTCGATGGCCCCGAACAGGCACTCGGCGGGCCAGAGCGTGTCCGCACCGGGGAAATCGTGGATGACGGGAAAGGCGCCGACGGCCATCGCCTCGCCGATGTTCAGGCCGAAGCTTTCGTACATCGTGGTGGAGAGCAGCACGCCCTTGTCGGCATACCAGGCCGGCATGTCGGCGACCTCGCCATCGAAGCGCACGCGGCCTTCCAGCCCGAGGGCCGGGATCATGCGGCGCAGATAGCGCAGGGTGCGCAGGTCGGTGAAGGCGCCTGCGACATGCAGCGTGTGCGCCGTGGCGTACCGGCGCAGGGCGTGCATGACCTGCAGCATCAGCATCGGGTTCTTCTTCGGCTCGATATGCCCGACCCAGGCGATGCGGTGCGGATCCGGCGCGATCGCGGGATCGGGGCGGAAGCGGGCGGTGTCGATGCCGTTGCCGATCACCAGGCGGCGGCGGGCGGCGGCGGCGGCGGGGAAGCGTTCGTGCAGCACCGCGTCGATATCCTCGCCCACGGTGACCAGCGCATCGACGCGCGCCCAATCGACGCGGGCGGGATAGTCGGTCTGCAGCGCCTCGATCGAGTGCAGCCGCAGCAGGCAGGGGCGGGGGCCGAGCACGCCGCTGGTGGTGGCCCAGGCGGCATGGTCCCAGCACCATTCGAGCCAGACGATATCGGACCAGGCGATGGCGGCGGCCAGCTCCGGGCCGGGGCCGGCCTGGATGAAGCGGACCTCGAAATGCCGTTCCAGCGCCGGGATCAGCGGGGCGAGGAAGCTCGTGCGCCGGTCCTTGACCCGGTCGGCCAGCAGCAGGCGACGCATTTCTTGCGGCTCCGTCCTCGTGGAGCGGGCAGTGTCAGCGGCGTTCGGTTGTGGAATCGTTAACCGGCGGCGCAGCACCGCTGTCCGGCGGCGGGCCGGCGGCCTCCACCGGTCGGGCGGTCTGGCGCGCGGCGGGATCGGCGGCGTCCGCGCGGGGGGTGGCGGCCAGCGCGTCACGCTCGGCCTCGCCCCCGCTCCCGCCATGCCGCCCGCGCGGCGGCTCGCCGGTCTGGGTCCGGTCCCAGGTGCGATAGGCGGCGAGCTGCTGTTCGGTGGGGATGGTGTTGCGCACCCGGCCGTTGTCGTCGCGGAACTCCAGCACCACGATCTCCAACTCCGGATCGAGGCGAAGGGTGGGGTTTGGCCGGGCGACCGGCGCCACCTTGTCGGGCGCGCGGTCGGCGGGATAAGGCTGGACGGGGGGCATCGGACGATCGCGCGCCGCCTCCATCGAGGCCGGCACGGCGATGACGCGACTGAGCGCGATCTCGCTGGACATGGGGACACCTTGGTTACGGGAACCAAGCGTCTTTTTGGCGCTACATCTCAAAACATAGACGAGTGATGGTTAACCGCAGGTAAACGCGATCAGAAATCCGTCACCCGGCCCTTGTGCTGCCAGTCGCCATAGCGGGTCGGTTCCGGCCCCGCGGCGCCGCCGATCTCCTTCGGCAGGGGTTTGGGCTCCTGCTTCGGCGCGGGGGAGTCCTGCGTGGCCGCTGGTGGTGTGCTGTCTTCGGTCATGCGATCAAGATGGCGTGTACGCGGACAAGCGCAAGGATTTCCGGCCGCCGCTGCGCCACCATCGTCCTCTCACCTTTGCATGCCGGTCATGTCCTCATTTCTCTCCCTGCTGGTCTGGCTGATGCTGGCCGTGCCCGCGCTTGGCGCGGCGGAGCGCCCGCGCGAGAGCCTGGTGCCGCCCGGCCCGCTGGGGGAGCGCGAGGCCAGCGTGGCCAATCGCGCCGGGCTGTCGATCACCCAGCTCTTCGTCTCGCCCTCGGCCACCGATGCCTGGGGCGACGACCGGCTGGGCGAATCGGTGCTGGAACCCGGCCGCACCACCCGGCTGAAGCTGGGGCGGATGCGCGACTGCGCCTTTGACCTGCTGGCGGTCTATGAGGATGCCAGCCGGGAAGAGCGGCTGGGCCAGAACCTGTGCCGCACGCGAAACGTCGTCTTCGACGGAAAGACCCGAGTGCCGCCGCGCCTGCCAACCCTGCAGCGGCGCGAACTGACCCTGACCAACCGCAGCGCGCGCATCATCCAACAGGTCTTCATCTCGCAGGCCGATGCGCCGGAATGGGGCGAAGACCTGCTGGGAACCGCCATCTCCGTGGGCGAAACCGGGGCGGTGGTGTTCCGCGGCGCCTGCACCGTCGATATCCGCGTGGTGTTCGGCAACCGCGCCGCCGAGGAACGCCGCGGGATCGACCTGTGCGAAAACAACGCCCTGTCCATCGAACCCGGCTGGACCACCGCCGACGAACCACCCGCGCCGCCGCCGGGGTGAGGCGAAGGGTAGGAAAGGCAAGGCCAGGGCTCTGCCCTGGACCCGCTGGGGCCGGCGGCCCCAGACCCCTTTACCTGT
>JBIPLY010000590.1:0-10398 GCA_044369385.1 Acetobacteraceae bacterium
GACGCCAGCGCACCGCGCGATAGGTCTGGGGTTCGCCCTTCTTCGCGGGTTCTTCGCGAATATCGAGCAATTCATAACCAACCGACACATTGGTGCGGATGCCATCCGCCACGTCGCGCATCACTTCCTCGGCGAGTGGGCTTCTTCCGAAGCGCACGATTGCCCGGGCCTTCCGGTCATCGCCAAGGGTGACGCTTTCCACCACCCCAACAACAATATCGGGGTCGTGACCCAGCAGCAGCGGCGCAGTGCCGCCGCCGATCCAGCCACGGTCCATTTCATCTTCATTGTGGCCCAGGACTTCCATGCCCCAGGACCGTTCCACCGGCGCTTCAGATGAAAAGGCCAATTCAATGCTGCGCGTTTCCTCATTCAGGGTGGCGCGTTCCAGCGCCACCGTGCGTTTTCCGTGGCGGTCAAAATTCTTCGGCAAGGGCATGGTTCAATCCTCGTCGTCTGCATCAGGTTCCAGCGGCGCGGCAGGCGCGGCGGCGGGCGGTATCAGGTCACCCATCAGGGCTTTTTCGGCCTTCAGCTCAGCGATGGTTTCAGCAAAATCACCGCCTTGCGCCGCCACCGTGGCGGTGCGGCTGGTGATGCCAAGCGCCACGGCCTTTTCCACCGCCGCCACTTCCTTCAGCGGGTCCACCCATTGCCAGCCGCGCGGCACGAAATTTGGCGCGTCAAACTTCCACATCTTGCCTGCCGGCAGGCCCAGCGCGCCGGTGATCAGTGCTTCGCGCAGCCAGGCGGTGAATACGGGCTCACAGAGGCCTGAAATCATCCAGTGCTGCAGCGTGCGGAATTCGTCGCGATCTTCCAATTCCGTGGCGCGCAGGGCGCTGTAATTCATGCCCTCCGCGTCATTGGCGAAGGCGTTATAGGAAACTCCCGCACCTGCCGCGACCGGGCGCAGCATGGCGGAAACAAATTCCTTGAAGGCAGTGGTCGGGTGCTGGGGGTCGAATTGCTGGAAATCCACACCCTTGGGCAGTAATTCGAACGTCCCAGCCGATGCTTCCTGGACCAGCGCGCCATCTTCAGCCAATTCGCCATCGGGTTCTGCATCGGCATCAATCCGATAGAACCCCATCTTGGCGGCGGCCACGCGCGCGGCGGTCAATTCCGCTTCCCCGTAGCCATCGAGCATCGCCAAAGCGCGAATGCCATTGCTGATCCAGGGCACACCCCTGATCTGTTGCGGCCATTCCGGCAGGAACAGATGGATCATTTCCTCAGCCGGAATGCGCACGCGCTTGCGCAGCGGGGCATTCAGCGCGGCTGGGTCATCATTAGGCACATGGGCGCGCATCCAATACGCGGCGGGGCGGTTAAAGGGCGTCAGTTCCACACCAGCGCGCACCACATTGCCGCTGGCGGTGCCTTCCGGCCGGCCATTCACATCGGTTTCAAGCTGCGATGGGTCCAGCATTTCAAGCTGAAAGCCAAATGGATTGCCGCCCTTGTGCAGGCGGATCAGGGCTTCACCATCCCGCGCGACGCCCAGCACCACCAGGCCGCACATATCCAGCCAGGAATGCCGGCCTGTTACGTCACAAACCCCACGCCGCGACCATTGCCAGAAGCCAGATTCAATACGCTGATTCGCGTTTTCATCCTTGCCGGTGCCGCGATCATTCATCACCTGCATTTGCAGCGTGAAGCCCTTGGGCCCTACCACGTTGCGGCGCAGGCTTTTCAGGAAGCCCGCCGTATAGCCTTCATTCTGCGCCAGCCAGCGGGACCGGTTGCGCAGCGTGTCCAACTGCCAACGGATATCGCGGTTTGGCGCAAAACCATGGCCGCCCGGCAAATCCGCCAGTAGGCGCGAAGGCTGCGCGGCCATCCAGCCGCTTTGCGCACGCACCTTGGGGCCCATAGCGGACCAGGTGGCCTGCGCGCCGGGGCTGCGCAGGATGGGCGCGGCGGCCTTGCGGCGGCGGAGGAAATCCAGCAGCGCCATATCAGGCCCTTCCCATGCGTGTCAGCACAATCCGCCGACGCGGGCGGCCAGAAGCCAGCGCGGCGGCTTCCGCTTCGCGCCGCGCTTCACCGGCGTAGTAATCTTTGAGCGCCAGCAATTCCGGGATTGGGATGCGGGCGATTTCCCGATCCCCGATCTTGATGCTGCGCTGATCCTTGCTGGCGCTGCCTTCCAGCATGGCTTCAATCGCGGCCAGGGTGCGCGTGGCATGGCCGCGCAGATCACCCGTGATGGTGGCCGGATTGGGCAGGATGAACAGCCCGCCGGAATAGACCTGGAAGCGCTCACCGGGCTTGGTAACCCAACCGATCAAGGTAGCGGGCAAGCCGCGCGCACCTACCGAAAGCGCAGCCGTATTTGCCGCCGTGGCCGTTGCGATAAAGCCATCCCCCTCCGCCGTAGCGCTGATGGAAAGCTCGACATCGGTGCCGACTAGGCGCCAGGCATTCGCCCATCCTGCGCTGGCCGGGTAGTCTGCGCTGGCCCAGCGCCAAGCCCAGGTATCGCCCGCCGTCGCGCGGAGCGGCGGAGCATCCAGCGTTGCCATACGGGTTTCCTTAGAAGCGCGCGGCGAAGCCTGCGCGGGACTGTTTCCAGAAGCGGCTGCGCCCGGGCTTTGCGGGCGGCGGCATCTTCATCATCGGTTCGGTTTCTGCCGGCGCCTCATCTTCTGGCAAGGCATCCGGCACGGCCAGGTCATCGGCCTGTTCTTCGATATCCAGCGCGGGCTGTAAGGCGCGGCGGCTGGCCTGATACTGCTTCAATTCGCGGGCGGCGCGTTCCCAATCCGCTTCCTGCCAGCGGTCAATCCCCAGCAAGGCGGCGGCAGCGCGGGCATAAACACGGCCATCCAGCGCTTCATTCCGTTCACGGGTTTTCACCCATTCCTGCCGAAAAACGCCGGTGCGGACCTTGTGACGCCGGATTTCTTCCGACACCAATTGCCGGCAGATTTCCTCACCGGCCAGATGTTCGGGCAGGAAGACATAGCCCGCCGGATAAGCCGCGCCGCTTTCCGCCGTGGGCTTTTCAAGCCGAAGCTGGCCGTAAAATTCGCCCTTCAGGTAGCTTGATCCAACTAACCAGGGCTTCAACTGGCCCACGCGCTTGCCGGACCGCTTCACATCCACCTTGCCGCCCGGCACGATGGCCTGCGGCAGATTATCGCGGCCCTTCACCGCAATCACTTTGCGCTGCCCCATCTTGCGCACAAAGGCATAAACTTCGGCGGTTGTGGTGCCGTCACCCGAATCCACCGCCGAAAGGCTGATGGGTAAGGCACCGCCGCTGGCATGCGGGTAGATGGTCTCCAACACCGCCGCCACCTGTTCCCAGGTGCGCCAGGCGAAGGGGCTGCCGATCACCACCACATGATCCACCAACCAACTTTGCCGGTTGCGGCCCCATCCCCAGACAAACACTTCCACACGGCCAGGGCTGCGTTGCACATCCACCCCGGCAGTCAGCTTCAGGCAGCCCGCCGGCAGTGTGCCAGGCGCCCAGGTTTCGCGCCGATCGTAAAGCCGTTGCCATTCTGGCGCTTCACCGGCGATGCGCCAGGCGCGGCCAAGCTTCTGTTGGGTGAAGGTTTTCAGGCCTTCGGGATCATCCTTAACTTCTTCAAATTCCGCTGCCAGATCGCCCCAGGAAAGCGTGGGCGAATACAGCGCATTGATCTGATAGCCCGCATGTTCCGTGATCAGTTCCGGCTTGTCATGCACCCATTCCCCCGCCGCCAGCATGGCCGGGCGGGCGGATGGTTCAATCCCGGTGCCGCACCCATCGCAGTGATATTCCGCGCGCTGAGGCTGCCCCTTCGGCCAGCGCAGGCTTTCCCATTCCAGCGTTTGGCGGTGATCACAATGCGGGCAGGGCACCAAAAACCGGCCCTGGCTGCTTTGCTGATAAGCTGCCGTGACGCGGCAGGAACCTTCTTCCGCCGGCGTGCTGACCTTCAGGATTTTTTCGCGGCCGGCATAGATAATGGCGCGGGCTTCAAGCTGTTTGACCGGATCGCCGCGGCCATCGGCATCCAGCGGATAGTCTGAGACTTCCTCCATCACCAAAACGCGGGCGGAACGCATCTGCAGATTGGCCGATGAATTCGCTGTCAGCAGCTGCAGATACCCGCCGGGAAAGCGCTTGAAGGTGGCGGTGCTTTCTTCACCAGATCGGGCGGTTACTTCTTCAACGCGGGCCGATAACGCCGGGCTGGCCGTAATCATCGGGTCCAGCTTCAAGCGGTTGTAGCCGCGCATCATGTCAATGCTGGGCAGCATCACCAGCACTGGCGCGGGCGTTTCCGCCATGACCTGGCCGATCATGTTCAACGCCGCTTCAGAACCGCCGATCTGCGCCGATTTCAGAAAGGTGACGCGCCGGGCCGGGTGGCTTAGCGTCATCACCTGCATGATTTCCCGCAGATAGGGCACCCGATCCGTGCGCCATTTGCCGGGCCATGGGCTTCCCGATTCGGCGGCGACAATGCGCTCCGCTTCGGCCCATTCGGCAACATTGCGCGGGGGGGCTACGCGACAGGCGGCGGCTACCGCGTGAAGCAGCAGCGCTTCCACATCACGCGGCGGATCGGCGGGCAACATCCTCCATGAATTCCTTGTGCAGCGCGGCCATGATGCGCTTCTGTTCATCCGCCAGGCGGTCTGCGATGGCCGCTGGATCGGTCATTGCCGCCAGCGGCACAGCCAATTCCGGCCAGGCTTCCGAAAACCGCGCCATGGCACGGCCAAAAACACTGGTGGCGGCCTGAGAAACGGCATCGGTCTTCACCACTTCGCGCTGCTTTTCCTGGAGCCGGAGCTCAGCCAGCGCCGCTTCCGCCGCTTCGCGCTTGGCGCGCTCAGCGGAATAGTTTGGGCCAACACCATCCGCCGCGGAGAAAAGCGATTCGGCATCGGCGGCACTTGGCGCACCGATCATCTGATCGGCCAGAATAAAATTCACGCGACCATCAGCCATCAGCGCCGGCGCCGCCAGCTTGCCCAAGCGGATCAGCTTGGAAACATACGCCTTCGAACAGCCGCGATGCTCGGCATATTGGGCCTTAGTGCCAACCGTCAGCTTTGCTTCAGCGGCCATGTCGCATTTTTCCTGAAAAACAGGAGAAAATCATTCTTGCCTGGTGAACTTCCGGGCGGTTCTGTGAACCAAAATGAACCCTTTTTTTCAATTTCCAGACTAGAAAACTCGGGCGCGCAAAGCCGCCCGCATACAAATCCGCCGGGGAGGACCCGCGGTTATCCACAGCGCAAGCGCCGTGCCAACTTGACACGCAAGCGGCGTGCCAAAGTGATAGAAGGATTTTCTCAAAGCTTGAAGGCGCCGGGCGCACTTCTGCGAGATAGGTATTCATAGCACCGAAACCGGGTGGGAAGTCAAGCGGCTATTTTCACAGCCTGCCCAGCCGGCCCTTTCCACATACCAGCCCAGGCTTTGACGCAGCCGAACCAGGGCATTCCGCCTATCAATCGCCAACGCATCTGCCACTTGTTGGACGCCCCTGCCCTTCACCACCACCAGGCGCGTCAGGTCTTCCAGCGTTTCATCAGACCGCCGAGGCAGCCGCCGCGCTGGATGCCGCCTTGCCCAGGCGCGCCAGGGGCCGAAGCGCTCACGCTCCGCTTCCTCGACATAGACCAAACACTCAGCAGCGTTCGATCCGCTTGCCAACCTTTCCGCCCACTGGCTGCGCACCATCGGCATGCGCCCGCCATCCAGGAATTCCACCACCATGCGGATTTCCTGCCCCGCCCGATACTCTGCGGCCGTGATCCGCCCGCCATCCCGCAGCCCTGCCAGCTTATCCGCCCGCATCACCCGCTGATGCACCACCCGCCGCGCCAGGCCTTCCGCAGCCCGCACAGCCGCTTCAGGGTCATATTCAGCCGGAAGCCTGAACAGCGGGTCTGGACGGCACTGAGCCGCCAGCGCACGGGCTTCTTCGGCCATCGCACGGGCATGGGCTGATTCCACCACCCGCTGCGCCATGCCATCGCCAGTGACCCATGAGACCCCAGGCTGCACAACGCCGATCGCGTCATAAAGCCCCTGAATCTTCTTGATATCCGCCATATCGCCACCCCTTTCGCCCGATTTGTCCCGCACCCAGAAAAACTGTCCCGCCCTTTGTCCCTTATCTATCTATCTATCTATTTGTTATTATTTATTATTTTATTCAGCGGGACATGCGGTACATGCGGGACACACGTATTCCTGTAAATGCGCGCGACGCGCGCCCGCGCACACATGAGGAAATGCCCTGTCCCGCTTGTCCCGCTGTCCCGCTGTCAGTGTTTTCAAAGACTTACCCCGCGCCAGCGGGACAAATCACACCTTTAGCGGGACAATTGGCGGGACACTTCAATCCATCCCGACCCCCTTGCGAGAGCCCGAAGGCAGCAATTCCGGCGCCAGCCAGACCGCCTGAGCCCTGTCATTCTCCCCCGAAAAGCGCACCCGCGTCTTGATCGGCTGGGCCCTGACCTCTTCGCCATCGGCGCGCATGCGAAGCTGGGCCAACACCGTGCCCCATCGCCCGCCCTGCCATTCCGTTTGCTGATACAGCCTGGCCAGCGCCGGCCTTCGCCCCGCCGCGACGTAGAGCCCCACGCGCGCCGGATCACCCCCATCAATGGGGCACGGGGCCAGGCGCAGGCCAAGCTCCGCCAGCAGCCGCGTGGCAGGCGCTTCGGGCTCCCGCAAGGCGCGCTCAACCAAGACCGCCACGGTTTCCGAATGGCCTGGCCCGGTCAGGATGGGGCAGGCCATCAAATGCTGCAGGCAGCGCGCCGCCGTGGTGTCTTCCGCCTGTTCGGCTTCCGTCACCACCCAACCCCAGGCCCATTCCAGCGCGGCTTCCGCCTGCGCTTCCGTCAGCGGCAGATCAGCCACCATGGCTTCCCGCGCGCCGATCAACCAGCCCAACATATCCGCATAGCGCGGCGAACAGGCCTGCTTATCCAAAACGCGCCGCATCATCGCCGCATTCGCCTGCACACGCGGCCAGGCAGCGATAGCCCGCCCCCACAATGCAGGGGCGGCTTCCTGGCACCAGCTGAGCAACGCCGCCTTGTCCAGGCTTGCCACGCCCGGGGCGCGGGGCCAGAGCATCAAGCGCAGAATGCGGGTGGTTTCCGCGCTATTGGCCACAGGCGCGCCGATCGCGCCCATGACGGCGGTGCCGACCACTTCCGTCACCACGGCGGTCTGGCTGCCCTGCCCACGGAAGGACCGGCTACCTTCCCCGGTCACAATGCGCCGCAGCATCGCCAGCACGCGCAGCAATTCTTCCCCTTCAAATTCATCCAGGATCATCGGCGCCGCGCGCTGATTCATGCGCTGCCGCAACCCGGCTTCCGTGGTGTCATTCGTCATTTCACCGGCAGGGCAAAGCGCCGCCAGAATTTCGAGCAGCGTGGATTTGCCAGCGCCTTCCTGCCCATCAATCATGGCCAAGGGCCGCATGGGCGCCAGGGCGCCCAAATTGGCAATGGTCCACCAACCCAGCAGCATCCGATCCGATGCGCCGTTTTCCCAATTCCATTGTCGGAAAACTGCTTCCGCTTCTTCGGCCAGCGCGGCAGCACCAGGCGCGGGCCGATCATCTTGCCCATCATTGGGCAGGGCAATGGCGCGGGCCGCGATATACGCGATGCCATCACGAATGAAGCTTGGCTTGCGGGCGCCATCCTGGAAAAACACCCGCGCACCGGCATGCACCACAGGCTTGCCCTGATGCAGCCACACGCCAGGCCCGCGCCGCGGCGTGGCAGGGTCAAACAAGCCCACTTCCGTCATGCGCTCCGCCAGCGCCTTATGCAGCTTGCGCGGGCTGTAATCCCCGGTTTTCTTCCCTTCCTTGTCAAATTCCGGCCAGTAGCGCGCGGCCCAACCCGTGGCATCACCACCCAGCAGGGCATTCAACGCACCACGCGCCGAAAGCTTGCCCGCCGCAATGCTGATGATCTGCCGATACGCATCCACAAACCACCAGGTCTCACCGCAGACGCCCAGGCATTCCACCGGCGCGCGGGACCAATCCAAATCTTCCGGCGGGGCTTCCGGCGGGGAAGAATCACCACCACCGCCACCACCACGCCGCCCCTTGCCACCTTCCACCACCTTCAACTGGCGGGAGGCATCCGAAAGCGCCTTGTCAAACCCATCATCGAAGGTCGCCGACACGGAGCACCCCCTTCCAGCCATTGGCGCGGCACAACCTGCGCGCGGCTTCATATTCGGAAACGCCCCAGATGAATTGCGCCAGCGAGACAACACGCATCCCCCGCGCGCCACCCGAAGCCGTTTTCCAATTCCCGGAAACCGCGCAAAGCCAAATCCAATGCGCATCCACCACACCTTCAGCCGAGGCCATCAGCAGCACCGGCCAATCCAGCATGCTATCGCGCACATCAGCCCCGCGCAGGCGGCTTTCATACCAAAGCGGCGTGCCCGCGCGCGGCGCGGTCATGATCCGCCGCGTGAGGCCCATGGCCGCCAGCGCCCGCGCCAGATGCGCCGGATCATGCAAGGTAAGCTCTTCGGCAAATTCAAACGAAATGCGCTCACCCGCCTTGGTGCCGCGCTTGGGCAGCGGCGCGTAGATGCCAGTCTCGAGCCCGTGCGGCGGCCGATCATCCCACGCGGATGCGATCCGGGCGCGCAGATCAGGGGCGAGGGCGGCGGCGCTCACTCCCCACGCCCTTCCAGCACATCGCGCATATCATCCAGCGCGCGCTGCACATCCTTGATCGCGCCGATTTTCAAATACACTTCCGCCAGCGTGCGCAGCGTGGCCAGCTTCGCCTTTTCCGTTTCACTCATGAAAACACCGCCCATCACGCCGCTTCCCTCGCCTTCTGGAAGCACACCGCATGATGCGCCGCGCAATAAGCGCTATCCTGCCGGCCATCCTTGTTGCGTCGTGGGGCCGCATCACAGAAGCGCATATCTTCCAGCGCCACGCGCACCCCATGCGGCCATAACGGAAACTGACAGCCCCGCACCTGAAACACCTGCGGCCTTGGCTGCGCCGCCGCCTTTTCCCGCTTCGCCTCTGCCCCACCCAAAAAGCCCCGCGCTGGCGACGGGTTCGTTAAGCGCGCCGCCAGCGCGGGGAAGTTGGATAGGGAGGAAACGTCATGCTGCGCAGAAAAAGCCGCTGCGCCCGGCCTTGGGGCACCCGTGGCGCCCAAGCTTGTTCTGGCGGCGGATGCCGGAGGAAATTCAACACCCGCCGCCGCGCGCCGCACCACAACACCCCCATGGCGCCGCGCGCTATACTGCCGCCGCCCCGCCTTGATCGGCGAAGGGCGCGGGGGCAGGAGCAGCCGATGCGCCTTACCCACCACGGCGTTTTTCGAAATCCCCATGATGCGGCCAATTTCTGAGCCGCTATCGCCGCGCGCCCAAAGGCTGCGCAGCAGATCAATCTTTTCCAGGGGCCATTTATCGTCGCTCATGCGCGCCGCGCCTTCCGCGCGCGGACATTGGCCCAATCCGATAGATCCAGCAGCGCAAAACCAACGCCGCGCAACGCGCCTTCCAGCGCGCGCCAAAACCGCGCCTTCATGCCGCCGCCCTTTCCTTGGCAATGGCAGCAACGGACATGGCCAGCCCCGCCACCTGCAGCGCTTCCAGCGCCAGCCCCTGGAAATCTTCCGCGGAAAGCTTCCCATCCGCATGGGCCAGCGCGAATGCCGCGCTGAGTTCCCCATATTCGCGGGAAAGCTTAACCACCTGGCTGATGAAATCCCCACCCAGCGCCGCCTGCTGAACCAACGCAAAGCCCTGCAACGCGGCCAGATGGCGCGTCAGCACCGGGTCACCCGCCGCGCGTTCCAGCGCCAGCATGCAATCCACCGGCAAAAACCGGTCTGGCGTGTGCGGATCGTAACACGCAGCCAGGCTTGTCTTGGAAAGCCGCGCCGCAGCGCTGCCCGCTTCCACCCCGCCGCAGGCCTGCACCAAGGCGCGCGTGACTGTTTTAAGGCCGATACCATCAGCCGAGGCCAAATTCATGCTTTCCCCCATGAATTCACGCGGGAAGGCTTCCCGCTGATTTGCGTTGCGCCGGCGAATATGATCCGCTTCCCGAAAAGGAACGGGAAGGGAATCAACATCATGGATAAATCAATGGATCGCACCGTGGCCTGGTTGGCCTTGGTGCTGACGGTCATTCTGACGATCTTGTCAGCAACCACGCTGCACCAGGCGATCAACGCGCCGATCGACCCCACCAAACGCATGATCCACTTTGAAATGTGCGCCAGCCATGAAACGCGCCTGGCACTGGCGCTTGGCCGGGCATCCGGCATCAGCTGCCCGGAATACGTGGCAGATTGGCATATGGGCCATTTGGTGGTGGCCGGCACCTTCGGCATCATGGCGCTGCTTTC
>JBIPLY010000114.1:0-10380 GCA_044369385.1 Acetobacteraceae bacterium
CGGGCTCGATGCGGTGGCCGTCAACATGCAGGGCGGCTCGCCCCAGGGCTATTCCTGGCACCAGCCCTGGCGCCTGTCGGGCTTCGCGCCGGACGGCACGCCGTATCCGGACATGCTGGACCGGCTGGCGCGCGTGCTGGGGGCGGCCGAGGCGCTGGGCATGGCGGTCAATGTCGGGCTGTTCTACGGCGCGGCGGCGCGCAGCCTGGACGGCGAGGCCGCGGTGCTGCGCGCGGCGACGATGGCCTGCGACTGGCTGGCCGGCAGCGGCTTTGCCAACGTGCTGCTGGAGATCGGCAACGAGATCGACATCCCCGCCTTCAGCCACGACATCATCAAGCCGCCGCGCTGCGGCGAGCTGATCGCCCTGGCGAAGGCGCGCGCCCCGGCAATTCCCGTGAGCACCAGCTTCAAGGGCGGCGTGGTGCCGCCGGAGCACCTGATGGCGGCCAGCGACTACATCCTGCTGCACGGCAACCGGGTGGACCACCCCGACGGCATCCGCGCCATGGTGGCCGGCACCCGCGCCAGTGCCGCCTATCGCGGCCAGCCGATCCTGTTCAACGAGGACGACCATTTCGACTTCGAGCTGCCCGACAACAACTTCCTCGCCGCGGTCGAAAGCGGCGCGGGCTGGGGCTTCTTCGATTTCCGCCGCATCCGCGAGGGGTTTGCCGAGGGCTACCAGTCCCTGCCGGTCGATTGGGGGATCACCTCCGAGCGCAAGCGCGGCTTCTTCCGCCTGTTGGCCGAGATCACCGGAGGCGAGGCGCCGGCGTGATCGATGCGGCGCCGCTGCTGGAACGCTGCCGGGCGGCGGGGCTGCGACTGGTCACGGCGGAGAGCTGCACCGGCGGGCTGGTGGCCGCCGCGCTGACCGAGGTGGCCGGCAGCTCGGATGTCATGGACCGCGGCTTCGTCACCTACAGCAACGCGGCCAAGACCGAGCTGCTCGGCGTGCCCGCAGCCCTGATCGCCGGCCATGGCGCGGTGAGCGAGGCGGTGGCGCGCGCGATGGCCGAGGGCGCGCTGGCGCGGTCGCGCGCGCAGCTGGCGGTGTCGGTGACCGGGCTGGCCGGGCCGGGCGGCGGCAGCGCGGACAAGCCGGTCGGGCTGGTGTGGCTGGGCTGCGCGCGGGCGGGCGGCGCGACGGTGGCGCAGCGCCATGTCTTCGCGGGGGATCGGGGGGCGATCCGTCGGGCCGCGACGGCCGCGGCGCTGGCGCTGCTCGATGGGGCGCTGCCGCGGGCTTGAACGGCGCCGGCCGCGGCGCCACCTGGGATCCAAGGAACCGGGCCCCTCTGACGGTGGCGATGCCGCCGTGATGTCGGATTCTTTCATCTGCCTCGGGGGCACTGGAGGTTCGACATGGCCGCTCCACACGCAGGCGGATCGCTTGATGCCGCGCCCCACCTGACCGCTTCGGCGCGGCTGCACGCGCTGGCCGCGCGCCTGGTCGGCCCGGAAGAGGCCCGGGTGAGCGTGGGCGAGGTGGTGGACGCGCTGGGCGACACCGGGCTGGGGCTGACCCTGCTGCTGCTGATGCTGCCGGTGTTCATCGCCATTCCCGGCCTGCCGGTGGGGATCGTGTTCGGCTTCCTGGTGGCGCTGCTGGGGGTGCAGATCCTGCGCGGGGCGGACCGGCTGCACCTGCCGCGGCGCATCCGGGCGCGCGGCCTGCGGGCGGGACAGGTGCGCCACGTGCTGCTCGCGGCCCTGCCGTGGCTGGTGCGCGCCGAACGCTGGCTGCGCAGCGGGCGATTGGCCGCGCTGACCTCGGTGCCGGCACGGCGGGTGCTGGCGGTGGTGCTGATCCTGCTGGGCCTGGCGCTGTCGGTGCCGCTGCCGTTCGGCAACCACCCGCCGGCGCTGGCGGTGGTCGCGATCGGGCTGGGGCTGATGGAGCGCGACGGCGGGGCGATCGCGGTCGGGCTGGTGCTGTCGGTGCTGGGCGTGGCGTGGAACGTGATGCTGATCGTGGCCAGCGCCGAGCTGCTGGCCTGGGCGGCGGCCTGGCTGGGCTGGTAGCGCCGGCGCATCGCTGCCGCGCTCGCCGCAGGGGCGATCAGGGCCCCGCGCGGAGCGCAATGCTGTCAGAATGGCGCCCGCCCGGAGCATGACATGGACAAGAAGACGACGTTCAACACCTGGTATTTCGTCGCCGCCTTCGCCGGCATCCTGCTGATCCAAAGCGTGATCGCCGGCTTCGCGGGCAGCAGGCCGATCGCCTACAGCGAGTTCCAGCAGCTGCTGCGCGACGGCAAGATCGCCGAGGTGGCGGTGTCCGACCGCTTCATCAGCGGCGTGACGAAGGCGCCGCTGCCCTCCGGCGAGACCCGCTTCACCACCACGCGGGTGGAGGAGAACTTCGCCGAGGAGCTGGGCCGCTTCGGCGTCAAGATCACCGGCCAGATCGAGAGCACCTTCCTGCGCGACCTGATGTCCTGGGTCGTGCCGCTGCTGCTGTTCGGCGCGGTCTGGTTCTTCGTGATCCGCAAGATGGCGGCCGGCGGGGGGCTCGGCGGCGGGCTGATGGCGATCGGCAAGAGCAAGGCCAAGGTCTATGTGGAGACCGACACCGGGGTCACCTTCGCCGATGTCGCCGGGGTCGACGAGGCCAAGCAGGAACTGCAGGAGGTAATCGACTTCCTCAGGAACCCCGAACATTACGGGCGCCTGGGCGGGCGCATGCCGAAGGGCGTGCTGCTGGTCGGCCCGCCCGGCACCGGCAAGACGCTGATCGCCAAGGCGGTGGCGGGCGAGGCGAAGGTGCCGTTCTTCTCGATCTCCGGCAGCGAGTTCGTCGAGATGTTCGTGGGCGTCGGTGCCGCGCGGGTGCGCGACCTGTTCGAACAGGCCCGGCTGCGCGCGCCGGCGATCGTGTTCATCGACGAGCTGGACGCGATGGGGCGCAGTCGCATGCCCGGCGCGATGGGCGGCGGCAACGACGAGAAGGAGCAGACGCTGAACCAGCTCCTGGTGGAGCTCGACGGCTTCGACACCAAGTCCGGCGTGGTGCTGCTGGCCGCCACCAACCGGCCGGAGATCCTGGACCCCGCCCTGCTGCGCGCCGGGCGCTTCGACCGCCAGGTGCTGGTGGACCGGCCGGACAAGAAAGGGCGCATCCAGATCCTGGCGGTGCACCTGAAGAAGATCATCGTCGGGCCGGATGTGGCACCGGAGGCCGTCGCCGCGCTGACCCCCGGCTTCACCGGCGCGGACCTGGCCAACCTGGTCAACGAAGCCGCCCTGCTGGCAACCCGGCGCGATGCCGCGGCGGTGGAAATGACCGACTTCAACAACGCCATCGAGCGCATCATCGCCGGGCTGGAGCGCAAGAACCGCATCCTGAACCCGAAGGAGCGCGAGATCGTCGCCTTCCACGAGATGGGCCACGCCCTGGTCGCCATGGCGCTGCCCGGCTCCGACCCGGTGCACAAGGTCTCGATCATCCCGCGCGGCATCGGCGCGCTGGGCTACACCATCCAGCGCCCGACCGAGGACCGCTATGTCGTCACGCGCGAGGAGCTGGAGGCGCGGATGGCGGTGCTGCTGGGCGGGCGGGCGGCGGAGTGGATCGTGTTCCACCACCTGTCCACCGGCGCGTCCGACGACCTGCGCCGGGTGACCGACATCGCGCGCGGCATGGTGACGCAGTACGGCATGTCCACCGACCTCGGCCACGTCACCTACGAGCGCGACCAGCGCGGCATGCTCGGCGGCATCGCCATGCCGGCCGAGCGCGCCTATGCCGAGGTGACCGCCGCCGTGATCGACCGCGAGGTGCAGGCCATCGCCGAACGTGCCTTCCACCTGGCCGTCAGCGTGCTGACCGAGCGGCGCGCGGCGCTGGAGGCGACGGCACGCAAGCTGCTGGCGCAGGAGACGCTGGATGCGGCCGAGATCGCGGTGGCGATGAAGCCTGCTTGACGGGCTGTCCGGATTCGGGAAATCATCCCGGATATGGACACAGCCCTTGACGACACCGCGCTCGATGCTCGGCTGGCGGCCCGGCTGGCGGCGCTGCGGTCCGAGCGCGGCTGGTCGCTGGATCAGCTCGCCCAGCGCTCCGGCATCGCGCGCACCACGCTGTCGCGGCTGGAGCGCGGCGAGACCTCGCCGACGGCGGCCCTGCTGGGGCGGCTCTGCACCGCCTACGGCCGCACCATGTCGCGCCTGCTGGCGGAGGTGGAGGCCGAGCCGGCCCGGCTGCTGCGCCCGGAAGACCAGCCGGTCTGGACCGATCCCGAGACCGGCTTCGTGCGGCGCAGCGTCTCCCCGCCGGCCGCCGGCTTCGATGCCGAGCTGGTGGAGGCACAACTCCCGGAAGGGGCCGACATCGCCTATGCCGCGCCGGGGGTGGCGGGGCTGGAGCAGCATATCTGGGTGCTGGGCGGCGTGCTGGAGCTGACGGTGGAGGGCAGCACGCATGTCCTGCGCCCCGGCGACTGCCTGCGCTTCCGGCTGTTCGGCGCCACCCGCTTTCGCGCGCCGGCGGAAGATGGCGCGCACTATGCCCTGGTGGTGTGCCGGCCATGATCGAAACCCTCTCCACCGACGGCTTCGACGCGGCGCTGGACGGGCTGGCGGCGGTGCTGCACGCCTGCGTGCTCGATGGCGCCAGCGTGGGCTTTGTGCTGCCGTTCACCCCGGACGCGGCGCGGCGGTTCTGGGAGGGCCAGCGCGGCGCGGTCGCGGCAGGGGAAAAACGCATCCTGGTCGCGCGCGACGGCGGGCGCATCCTGGGCACCGCCACGGTGATCCTGGGCATGCCGCCGAACGGGCGCCAGCGCGGCGAGATCGCCAAGGTGCTGGTCCATCCCGACGCCCGCCGCCGCGGCCTGGCGCGCGCGCTGATGCAGCGGGCCGAGGCGCTGGCCTGGGAGAATGGCCGCCGCACCCTGGTGCTGGACACCGCCGGCGACGAGGCGCGCGCGCTCTATGCGGCACTCGGCTGGCAGGTGTGCGGCGATATCCCGAACTATGCGCTGTCGATCCACGGCACGCCGGAGCGCACCACGTTCATGTTCAAGGAACTCCGCGATGCGTGACGCCAAGCTGGGCGACAATGGCGGCCCGCCGCTGGAGGAGGAAGACCCCGGCGACGCCTCCTGGAAGGGCTGGATCTGGCGCAAGAAGCGCAAGGCGGCGTGGAAGACCCCGCCGCCCGAGATCGCCCTGCGCCGGCTGGCGCGGGCCGAGGAGCTGGGGATGACCTACAAGGAATACACGCTGGAGATCATGGAGCGCGGAAAGTATCTTTAGCGCGGCCGGCGGCCGCGCATGGCATCGCCTCAGAACTTCACGCCGATCCGCAAGGCAATCTTTTCCGCATCGACGATCACCCGCGGCCGCGGGGCAAGCCCATGCAGCGGCACCTCGGGCCGCAGCGACTCCACCTGCCGGACCAGCCTTCCCACCCGGACCGCATGGATCGGAAACCGCGCCGAGGCGGCGATCCGGTGGGCGCGGACCAGGGCCTTTCCGACGATCGCGGCGATCGCAGCGCCATCCTCGCCCAGCGCGCCTTCGCCGTGCCGCAACAGCAGGATGCCGCATTCGGCGCGCCCGGCCTCGAACTCCAGCCGGGAGGCGAGCGTCAGGCCGCTGATGTCCGCATCGCCCAGCATCCGCACCAGGATCACGGCGGCACTCGCCCGCTGCCCTTCGGCGAGGCGCAGCCGGGCCTCGTCCAACAGCATCAGCGCACGCTCCCGCGGGTGGCGCGCCAGTCGTTGCAGTTGGCGGTCGTGCAGCCGCCGGGCATGGGCGATCAATGCGGTGCGCGCAGCGGCGTCCTCGGCGCTGTCGGCCAGACACAGCAGCAGCCGTTCGTAGCTGCGCAGCCCCGCGCCGGAGAAGCTTCCTCCGGCATGGCCAGCGGAAAATTTGTCGGCGTCGAGCTGGCGCCACTGCGCCGCGTCGGCCGCCTCGCAGACGGCGAACTGCTCTCTCGCTTCCTTGGGGAGGCCCTGGCTGAACAACAGCGCGGCCAGGCGCGACCGGATCTTCACCATGGCACCGACCACCCGCGGCGTGGCGGCGTCGTGCAACTCGGCCAGGCGATCCAGGTGCAGGTTGAGCGCCCGCGCCAGGTTGTCCAGCGAGGCGCTGTCCGGGTCCGAGCTGCCCGGCGACGCGCTGTCCGCCTCCGCCGCCCCGCAGGTCAGCATCTGCATGTCAAAGCCGGCGCGGAACACCAGGCCAAGGCTGGCAGGGCAGGCAGGGTGCGACCTGTCGTCAACCAGCGCCTTGGCATGCTTGACCGCCAGGCGCACGACCGGCCAGGCGCGGGCGCGCCGTGCGGCCACCGCCAGCGAGTTCAGCAGCTCGATCTGGTCGCCGGGCGCCAGCGCTTTCCGGATGAACGGCCATGCGCCCAGACGGACCTCGTCGCTGCGGCGGTCCAGGTACACCGGGGTGCCGGGATTGCAGAACGACAGCAGGATGGTCAGCCGCAGGTCGTCCAGCGCCAGCCGGTGGCTCAGCCGATAGCCGGCATCGAGTTCCCGCAGGAACAGGTCGCGGTAAAGATAGCGGAAGGCCCGCAGCGGCGGCGCCCGGCCGGCAAAGATCTCGGCCTCGACATCGATGGGCGGACCACTGTCCTTGCCGCGCGCGGCGGCGTCCCCAGGCTCCAGCCGGCCGAGCGCCATCAGCGCGCGCAGCAGGGCGACGGCATCGCGCCGGATGCCGGGCGTCATCACGCCGACACGCTCGCCGCCGACATGGCGCGCCCACAGCCCCTGGCGGCGCGCCAGGGTCGCGATCCGCCAGTTCGTCTGCCGTGCCAGCACCGGCTCCTCCACCAGCAGCATCGCCTCGTAGACGCGCCGCACCACCGGGGCCAGCTCCACCAGATCCTCTGCCCCGTCCTCGCCCGGCGGGCTGTCCTCCGGCCAAGGGCCTTGTTTCGTTGTGCTGACGCAGATGCCGCGGATGGCCGCGACCAGGGCATCGAACTCCCGGTCGAAGCCGCCGACCGCCGCGGCATCGCCGCCGTCGATGTCCAGCAGCCGCATCATCGAGCTGCGCCGCACCCCGTCGTCGCTGAACGCCAGGGCCATCATCATCCGCCGCGACCGGCCGGCGGGCAGGCTGCGGTAGTGGACGCGCACCAGGCTGCGCAGATCGTCGCGCTGGCTCCAGTCCATGTCGGCCTGCCGGCAATCCGACGCTGCGAAGGCGTGGCCAACCGCCTGGTCGATCGCCTCGGGCGACGCCGCCGGCTGGGTGCGCAGGTGCCAGACCGACTCCAGCAGCGTGACGAAGCAGCCGTCCAGCCGATGGGCCGGCTCGGGGATCAATGCCGCCGGAATGCCAAGGTCGTCGCCGACCGCGCCCGCGCTGGGCTGCGGCATGAAGCGCGGCGCCACCGGCAGCGTGCGCAGGATCGCGCTGGGGTCCAGATCGTCGTCCAGCGGCACGCCCGGTGCCGGCGCGGGCGCGGACAGCGCGCGGGCCTGCGCCGCACAGGTCAGCAGCACCCGGCTCGTCCCCTCCCAGAACAACCCCCGGAGCAACCGCTCCATCAGTTCCGGCTGCATCAGAGGGAGCGAGAACGGCTCGGATAGCGGAAAGTCACACAGCACGTACAGCGCCGGCGTCACCCGCGCCGCCTGCTCGATCCGCGCCAGCAACGCGGCGCTGTCGCGCTGGTCGGCCGCGATCCCCAGGAAGCGGGCGAGCCCGGCCAGGGTCGCTTCCAGGCCAGGGAACCGCGCCAGGGCGAACACCTTCAGCGGCCGCAGGTTGGCCCCCTTGCCCGCCTCCACGGTGTCCTGGTCCCAGTCGAGCTGCTTGAGCAGGAACTCGGTGACCACCGCCCGCTTGCCGGATGACGGGCCGCCGAAGATGGCGACGATGTTGGTGCGCCCGACCTCGCCGAGCAGAATGTCGCCGACCTCGTCCGCAAAGGGGCGGTGGATCAGCAGCAACTGCCGCGGCCGGTCGTTGGCCTGCGAGCGGAGCAGAAACTCGGGATCGACCGCGCGCACCGCGGCCGGACGCGAAGGGGCGGCGGCGGTGGCGCGCAGGAACAGGAACAGTGCGCCGGGATCGGGCCATGGCAGGGTCAGGGCCTGCTGCATCCGCTCGCCCAGGCCGTGAATGCTTGCCACTGCAACAAGGGCTTCGCGCAATGCCGGCAACAGCGCGGCGTCCGGTGTCACTACCTGCCGGCTGGGTTGCAGCCAACGCGTGATAAGGTCTTCGCGCTGCGCCATGCTGGTGGTTTCGGGTGGGAGTGCCTTGTGGATCAGCGCAGCCAGGCCCGGGGCGGATGGCGTCTTGCCATCTACTGCAATCGCCCGTCGCAGGGCGAACAGATATCCAAGCAGGCCGACCGGACCGTCCGGCGGGCCGTAGAACAGTGAAACGGCTTCGGTGGTGCGCGGATCGAAGGCGCCCAGCACCTCGCCCTTGCGTCGGTACTCGGCAACCACAGCGACCGCGCTGAGCTCCTGCGGAGCCTCTGGGGTAGCGGGCAGGTCGGTCTCGCTAGCAGCCATGCGTGCGTACACCCTTGCTGGCCTCATGTCGTTCTGAAGCGTTCTGTAGAAATAGCGGAAGTCAATGCAGAATGCCATGCTCCGCATCTGCAGCACACGAATCTGTCATCATTTCTGCGGCAAGCGCACAGCGCGGTCGTGGTACAACTGGGGATCATCGCCAGGAGGGATGCAGGATCGCGCCGCAAACCGCCAGAAATCGCGGAATTTGCGCGATGACGATGATGTCATCACCAAGGCAGGAATCGTTCTTGTAGCCGTGCGGAACATCCCGCATGAATATTCCTGCGTGTCGGAACGCATCCGGTTGGCTGCAAGCCAGCAACCGCGATCCGCCGGAGGAACGAGACCGCGGCGAAATGCGCCGCGCACCGAGAAAAGAGGAGCCTGGCCATGAGCGGCTTCACGATCGACCCCACGCCTTCGGTCAGCTTTGCCAAGCTGGGCCTGCGCCTGCTGGGGCTGCTGCAGCATGCCTCGCTGTCCACACTGCTGGCGGTGCTGGCGATCTTCGGCGGCTTCTGTCCGACCGAGATCGCCAAGTCCAGCCTTGGCCAGAAGAGCCGCGCGGCACTCTGCGGCGTGCTGGTCCTGCTGGCCGCCGCAGTGGCCTGGCTGGTGCTGTTGGTCGCCATCGACGCATACGCGCCGCCGCGCATGGTGTGGGCATGGCGCCTGGTCGTGGCCAGCATCGGAGCTGCGATCTATCTGGTGGTCGCAAGCCTTGCGGCCCATGACGTTGGTGTTCGTGCCGGACACCGCCGTGTGGCGGAGCACCGGAACGATGGCCGCATTGGCGGCGGACTGGCGGCAAAGTCGGTATTGTTCGGCCTGCTTCTGGGCGTTTCCCTGCCGCTGACGTGGCTGGCACGCGATGCCATCAACCTGCATGTGTTCGGGCAGGGCATTGATGACGAGATCGTGGCGACGCGAAACCAGGACCAGCGCCGGCGCCAGGAAAAGATCACCGCTGACCATGAGCCGGCCATCAGGCGGCTGGAGCAGGTGCTTGCCGACGCCGGGCGTGTCGCCTTTGACACCGGCCGGGCGCTGGAATTTGCACACGGCACCGGCGCGACCGGCCAGGCCAAGGTCCTGACGCCGGAACAGGCGCAGGCGGCGCTTTCTGATCGCCAGCAGCAGGTGGACCTGCTTCGCCGGACTCTGACCTGCGAGATCGCGGGGCAGGTCTGCGACACCGCGCGCAACTCCGGCACGGTGGGCTGCGGCGCGCGCTGCCGGGCGATCCAGGCGGAGCTGGCCCAAGCCGAGATCACCCTTCAGGACACAAAGCGCCATGCGGATGCTGTCCGCGACCATGATGCCGCAGTCAGCCGCACGGCCGACGCGCGCCACGCCCTCGTGGGAGGGGTCGCTACGCGGGACAAGGCGGTCGCCGCTGTCAGCCTGACCGCGACGCCGGTCGATATGCGCCAGCGCCTGGAGCACCTGCCTGTCCTGATGGCCCGGCAGGGACTGGCGGCGCTGCAGCAAGCGGTTGTGGTCGGTGTGGCTCTTGCGTTGCTGGCCCCCGTCATCCTGGCGCTGTTCCTGCGGCGCCAACCGGCGCACGTGACCGCCGCGGTCGGCGCCGAGGCGGCGGTGGAAGACGCGCTCTACCAGGCAGAGCTCGACGAGCGCCGGCGCCCGGATCCCGCACCCTACCGCAACGCGACGCAGCCGAATGGAGAGCAGGCATGACCGAAGCCCCCCATCCCCCGGCCATTGCCGGGTTGACATTCCTGGCGCCGATCGGCAGCGGCGCCACAGCAACCGTGTGGCGCGCGCGCCAAGAGCCGATCGGGCGCGAGGTCGCGGTGAAGCTCGTCAAGCTGGGTGACGATGACGGCGGCGGCGCCATCCGCGAGCG
>JBIPLY010000115.1:0-10351 GCA_044369385.1 Acetobacteraceae bacterium
TAGTCGGCCATTGCGCCGATTGGTATCAGGCGTCCCGGCTCAGGCCACGCCGTCCTTCAGGCCCTTGCCGGGCTTGAAGCGCACGGTGGTCGATTCGGGCACCGCCACGGTCTCGCCCGTGCGCGGGTTGCGCGCGGTGCCGGCCTTGCGGGTGGCCTTGGCGAAGGTGCCGAAGCCCACCAGGCGCACGTCGTCGCCCTTCTTCAATGCTGCCTCAATGGCACCGAGCACCGCTTCCACCGCCTCGGCGGCCTTGGCCTTGGTCAGGTCGGCGCTGTCGGCCACCGCTGCGACCAGATCGATCTTGTTCACTGCTATCCCCTTGCTCTGTATCCGTGGTTTCCCGGATGCAACGACGCATCGGGCCGATTCGCGAAGTTGCGCGACCTGCACTTTAACGCAACACGGCCCGGCGCAACATGCCGGGCCGTGTGTTCAGCCATGCCGCGCGGTTCAGTGCGGCAGCGAGGCTGCCGGCGCGGCGCCGGATGCCGCGGCCACAGGTTCCGGCGGCTCCACCCATTCGATCGGCTCCGGCTTGCGCACCAGGGCCTGGGCGATCACCTCGTCGACATGCCCGACCGGGATGATCTTGAGGCTTTTCTTCACGTTGTCGGGAATATCGGCCAGGTCCTTCTCGTTGTCGCGCGGGATGAAGACGGTGGTGATCCCCGCCCGCAACGCCGCCAGCAGCTTCTCCTTCAGCCCGCCGATCGGCAGCACCCGGCCGCGCAGCGTGATCTCACCGGTCATGGCGATGTCGCGGCGCACCGGGATGCCGGTCATCACCGAGACGATCGAGGTCGCCATGGCGATGCCGGCACTCGGCCCGTCCTTCGGGGTCGCCCCCTCCGGCACGTGGACGTGGATGTCGCGCTTCTCGAAGATGGTCGGCTTGATGCCGAAGGTGATCGAGCGGCTGCGTACGTAGCTGAGCGCCGCGGACACGCTCTCCTGCATCACGTCGCCCAGCTTGCCGGTGTGCTTGACCGCACCCTTGCCAGGGAGCAGCACGCTCTCGATGGTCAGGATCTCGCCGCCCACCTCGGTCCAGGCCAGGCCGGTGACGGCGCCCACCATGTCTTCGGTTTCCGCCTCGCCGAAGCGGAACTTCTTCACGCCGGCGTATTTCTCCAGGTTCTTGCGGGTGACGGCGATTTTCTTGACCTTGGTGGTGACGATCTCCTTCACCGCCTTGCGCGCCAGCCCGGCCAGCTCGCGCTCCAGATTCCGCACCCCGGCCTCGCGCGTGTAGTAGCGCACCAGGTCGCGCACCGCGTCGTCGGTCACCGTCCATTCGCCCGGCTTCAGGCTGTGCGCCTCGGTCTGCTTGGCGATCAGGTGCTGGCGCGCGATGCCGAGTTTCTCATCCTCGGTGTAGCCGGGGATGCGGATGATCTCCATGCGGTCCAGCAACGGCTGCGGCATGCGCAGGCTGTTGGCGGTGGTGACAAACATCACGTCCGACAGGTCGTAATCGACCTCCAGGTAGTGGTCGGCGAAGGTCGCGTTCTGCTCCGGGTCCAGCACCTCCAGCAGCGCGGATGACGGGTCACCGCGCCAATCCGCCCCCAGCTTGTCGATCTCATCGAGCAGGAACAGCGGGTTGGAGGTCTTGGCCTTCTTCATGCCCTGAACCACCTTGCCGGGCATCGAGCCGATATAGGTGCGGCGATGGCCGCGCACCTCCGCCTCGTCGCGCACGCCGCCGAGGCTCATGCGCACGAAATTGCGCCCGGTGGCGCGCGCGATCGACTTGCCGAGCGAGGTCTTGCCCACGCCGGGCGGGCCCACCAGGCACAGGATCGGGCCGCGGATCTTCGGGCTGCGCGACTGCACCGCCAAGTACTCGAGGATGCGCTCCTTGACCTTCTCCAGGCCGAAATGGTCGGCGTTGAGGACCTTCTCGGCCTCCAGCACGTCATTCTTGACCTTGCTGCGCTTCTTCCAGGGGATCGACAGGATCCAGTCGAGGTAGTTGCGCACCACCGTGGCCTCGGCGCTCATCGGGCTCATGGTGCGCAGCTTCTTCAGCTCGCCCAATGCCTTCTCGCGCGCCTCCTTGGTCAGCTTGGTCTTCTTGATGCGGTCTTCGAGCTCGGCGGTCTCGTCGCGGCCGTCCTCGCCCTCGCCAAGCTCCTTCTGGATCGCCTTCAGCTGCTCGTTCAGATAGTACTCGCGCTGCGTCTTCTCCATCTGGCGCTTCACGCGGTTGCGGATGCGCTTCTCCACCTGGAGCACGCCGATCTCGCTTTCCATGTGGCCGAACACGCGCTCCAGCCGCTCGCCGACGCGGGCGATCTCCAGCAGTTCCTGCTTCTCCGGCACCTTCAGGTTCAGGTGCTGGGCGATGCTGTCGGCCAGCTTGCTGGGGTCGTCGATCTGGTTCAGCGAGACCAGCACCTCGGGCGCGATCTTCTTGTTCAGCTTGATGTACTGCTCGAACTGGCTGACCACCGTGCGGCCCAGGGCATCGAGCTCCTTGGCCTCCGGCTCGCGGTCCGGCATCGCCTCCACGAAGGCTTCGAAATAGTGCTCGGTTTCCTTGAATCGAGTGATCTTGGCGCGCTTGCCGCCCTCCACCAGCACCTTCACCGTGCCATCGGGCAGCTTCAGCAGTTGCAGGATCGTCGACACCGTGCCGATGCGGAAGATGTCGTCCGAGGACGGGTCGTCCTGCGAGGCGTTCTTCTGCGCCACCAGGAGGATCTGCTTGTCCTCCTTCATCACCGCTTCCAACGCGCGGACGGATTTCTCGCGCCCGACGAACAGCGGCACGATCATGTGCGGGAACACCACGATATCGCGCAGCGGCAACACCGGCATCAGGTCGCCGGTCGCCGATGTCGGTATCGGCTCGCCGGTCACCGGCTTCTCGGGATTCTCTGGCTGAGACATCAAATGACCTCCAAAGGTCCGGGCTGGAATTCCACACCCGGTCGGCAGACCGCCCCGATCATGGGCACGGGCCGCACCACCCGGAACCTCCCCCGAATCCATCGACAAGGCGCTGGGCCGCCAGGCGAGGGTCCAGGGGCTGGACCGGCAGATACGTCAGAATATCGTCATGCACCCGCCGCGCCGCAAGACACGACTGGCGGAGCGATGCGCCCTGTGTCCGGCGGGGGCGGCAAGACTGCCGCGCAGGGGCCGCGCGGCTCGCCACCTTGAAGCGCGGCTCAGGCGCTGGATTCGGCCTTCTTGCCGTACAGATACAGGGGGTTGGCCCGGCTTTCGGCCACCTCGCGGTTGATGACCACCTCCTCCACCCCGTCCAGCCCCGGCAGGTCGAACATGGTTTCCAGCAGGATCAACTCCATGATCGATCGCAGCCCGCGTGCGCCGGTCTTGCGCGCGATCGCCCGGCGCGCAACCGAAGACAGGGCGTCGTCGGTGAAGTTCAGCTTCACGCCTTCCATCTCGAACAGTCGGCCGTACTGCTTGACCAGGGCGTTCTTCGGCTTGGTCAGGATCTCGATCAGCGCGGCCTCATCGAGGTCGCCCAGCGTGGCGATCACCGGCAAGCGCCCGATGAACTCCGGGATCAGCCCGAACTTCAGCAGATCCTCCGGCTCCACCTCGCGCAGGATCGCGCCCTGGCGGCGTTCGTCCTGCTCGCGCACTTCCGCGCCGAAGCCGATTCCGGCCCCCTTGCCGCGCGCCGAGATGATCCGGTCCAGCCCGGAGAACGCGCCGCCGCAGATGAACAGGATGTTGGTGGTGTCGACCTGCAGGAACTCCTGCTGCGGATGCTTGCGCCCGCCCTGCGGCGGCACGGAGGCGACCGTGCCTTCCATGATCTTCAGCAGCGCCTGCTGCACGCCCTCCCCGCTCACGTCGCGGGTGATCGAGGGGTTGTCGGACTTGCGGCTGATCTTGTCGACCTCGTCGATATAGACGATGCCGCGCTGCGCCCGCTCCACGTTGTAGTCGGCGGCCTGCAGCAGCTTGAGGATGATGTTCTCCACATCCTCGCCGACATAGCCGGCCTCGGTCAGCGTGGTGGCATCCGCCATGGTGAACGGCACGTCGATGATGCGCGCCAGCGTCTGCGCCAGCAGCGTCTTGCCCGAGCCGGTCGGGCCGAGCAGAAGAATGTTGCTCTTGGCGATCTCGACGTCGTTGTTCTTCGCGCCGTGCGCCAGGCGCTTGTAATGGTTGTGCACCGCCACGCTCAGCACGCGCTTGGCATGGGCCTGGCCGATCACGTAATCGTCGAGGACCTTGCAGATCTCCTTGGGCGTCGGCACCCCGTCGCGCGACTTCACAAGATGCGTCTTGTGCTCCTCGCGGATGATGTCCATGCACAGCTCGACACATTCGTCGCAGATGAACACGGTGGGGCCCGCGATGAGCTTTCGCACCTCGTGTTGGGACTTGCCGCAAAACGAGCAGTAGAGGGTGGTTTTCGAATCGCCAGACTTGCTCATGCGGCCTCCTGCCCCGCCCGCGCGGGTACTGACGCGCCCAACTCTAGCCCCCAGCCGCCGCGGCGGACAAGAACCCGCCGGAGGACGCGCGGATGGGGGGTATCTCGCCCGATGTGCCGATCAGGCCAGGTGCCGATCAGGCCGGCGCGTCCGGCTGCGCCGTGACGGGGCGGTTTTCAACCACCTGATCGACCAGGCCGAAGTCGCGCGCTTCCTCGGCGGACATGTAGGTGTCGCGCTCCAGCTTGCGCTCGATCGCCTCGATCGGCTGACCGGTATGGCGCACATAGATCCCGTTCAGAAGCGCGCGGGTCTTGAGGATCTCGCGCGCCTGGATCTCGATATCCGTCGCCTGGCCCTGCGCCCCGCCCGAGGGCTGGTGCACCATGATCCGGGCATACGGCAGGGCGTAGCGCTTGCCCGCCGCACCGGCAGCCAGCAGCAGGCTGCCAGCCGAGGCCGCCTGCCCGATGCACACGGTCGAGACCGGGCATCGGATGTACTGCATGGTGTCGTACATCGCCAACGCCGCCGTCACCACGCCGCCTGGCGAGTTGATGTAGAACGAGATGTCCTTGCCGGGATTCTCGCTCTCCAGGAACAGCAGCTGCGCGCAGATCAGGCTGGACACCTGATCGTAGACCGGACCGGTCAGAAAGATGATCCGCTCCTTCAGAAGGCGCGAATAGATGTCGTAGCTCCGCTCCCCGCGCGCGGTCTGTTCGACCACCATGGGAACCAGGTTGTTGTTGTAGACCTCGACGGGATCACGATCCCACATGCTCTCAAACCTTCCGATGCTCACACCCGGGCCGCGCCATGGCGCCGTTCACCGACACACCCACCATACCGCGCAGTCGTTAAGTGGGAACGAACACGCGCGGCGCCAAGATCAACTCGCCGCGGCAGGCTCCGCCGCCGCCGGCGCGTCATCGGCAGCCAGTTCCTCGGCGGTCACCGCGCGCTCGGTCACCTTGGCAAGCTCCAGGATGAAATCAACCACCTTCTCCTCGAAGATCGGGCCGCGCAGCGTCTCGGCCACATTCGGGTTCTTGCGGAACAGGTCCATGATCTGCTGCTCCTGGCCGGGATAGCGCCCGGCCTCGGTGCGCATGGCGCGCATCATCTCGTCCGGGGTGACCACGATCTCCTTGGCCCGGCCGATCTCGGACAGCAGCAAGCCCAGGCGCACGCGGCGATCGGCGATGACCTTGTACTCGGCCTTCAGCGTCTCATCGTCCTTGGTCTTGTCTTCTTCGTCGATCTGACCGTTCTTGCGGTCCTGCTCCAGGCGCTGCCAGATCGCATCGAACTCGCCGGTGGCCATCGTCTCGGGGATCGGGAAGCTCGCCTGGCCGGCCAGCGCGTCCAGCAGCTGGCGCTTGATGCGCATGCGGCTCATCTGGTCGTATTCGCGCTGGATCTGCCCGCGGATCAGGTCCTTCATCTCGTCCAGCGTCTCGAAGCCGAACTTCTTGGCCAGCTCGTCATCGACCGCCGGCACCACGCCATGCTTCAGCTTCTTGGCGGTGATGTCGAAGGTCGCATCCTTGCCCGCCAGCTCCGCCGCGCCGTATTCGGCCGGGAAGCTCACGCTGATGGTCTTTTCCTCGCCGGCCGACATGCCCGCGAGCTGCTCGGTGAAGCCGGGGATGAAGCCGCCGCCGCCCACTTCGATGTCCATGTCGCTGGCTGCCCCGCCAGGGAACGGCTCGCCGTCGATCTTGCCGAGGAAGTCGCAGACCAGCACGTCGCCGGTTGCCGCCGGCCGCGCCTCTTCGACATCGACCAGCTCGCGAGCGCGCGTCGCCATGCTGTCCAGCGCCTTGGCCACCGCCTCGTCAGCCGGGGTGGCCTTGAGCCGGGTCAACTCGATGGTGCCGAAATCCGGCAGCGCGATGTCGGGCATCAGTTCGAGTTCGACGGTGAACTCCAGGTCCTGCGCCTCTTCCAGCTTCACCACCTCGACCTTCGGCTGGGTGGCGGCGCGCAGGCCGCGATCGGCCAGCACCTGGCGGGTCGCGTCGTTCACGCTCTCCTCCAGCACCTCGGCCATGACCGCGCTGCCGAAGCGGGTGCGCACCACGCCCATCGGGATCTTGCCGGGGCGGAACCCGGGCAGCTTCACCGTCTTGGCCAGCTCGTTGAGCCGGTGGGTGCGCTTGCCCTCGATGTCGGCCGTGGGCACCACGATCGCGTAGCCGCGCTTCAGACCGTCGGAAAGCGTCTCGGTGACCTGCATCTGTCGGGAAATCCTCGTCCATCCGGCCGCGTGTGGCGGCGTTCCTCACATAAGCGTTGCGGCGTGGTGCGGGCGAAGGGACTTGAACCCCCACGGCTTGCGCCACCAGAACCTAAATCTGGCGTGTCTACCAGTTTCACCACGCCCGCGTCGGCGACCGTGAGCGCGCGGCTTTAGCGCACCCGCGCCAACCCCACAAGCCGCCGCGGCGCCAACGCGCCGCGCTCAGCGCGCCCGGCTCACCGTATAGTCGGCGACATCCATCAGCCGCGCGCGCATCGCCGAGGCGGGGAACACCGCCAGCGCCCGCTTCGCCTCGGCCGCGAATCCCGCCGCGCGCGCCAGGGTGGCGGCGATCGCGCCGTGCCGCTCCATCAGTTGCATGGCATGGGCCAGGTCGCTCTCATCCTGTTCCAGCGCGCCGATGGTGCGCCGCCAGAACCCGCGCTCCGCCTCGTCGCCGGCGTGATAGGCGTGCAGCACCGGCAGGGTGATCTTGCCCTCGCGGAAATCGTCGCCCACCGTCTTGCCCAGCGTCGCCTGGTCGGCGGCATAGTCCAGCGCATCGTCGACCAGCTGAAAGGCGATGCCCAGGTTCAAGCCGAACTCGGCCAAGCCGCGCTCTTCCTCCTCCGGGCGCTCCGCCACCACGGCGCCCACCTGGCAGGCGGCGACGAACAGGGCGGCGGTCTTGCCGCGCACCACATCGAGGTATTTCGCCTCGCCGGCCTCCAGGTCGTTCTGGATCACCAGCTGCAGCACCTCGCCCTCGGCGATGGTGGCCGAGGCCCGGCACAGGATGTCCAGCACGCGCAGCGACCCGTCCTCGACCATCAACTGGAACGCGCGGGCGAACAGGAAATCGCCCACCAGCACGCTGGCCTTGTTGCCGAATACCGCATTCGCACTCGCCAGTCCGCGGCGCAGCACGCTCTCGTCGACGACATCGTCGTGCAGCAGGGTGGCGGTGTGGATGAACTCGACACAGGCGGCCAGCTTCACATGCCGTGCCACCGGCCCCTCCCCGGCATAGCCGCACAGCCGGGCGGCGGCCAGGGTCAGCACCGGGCGCAGCCGCTTGCCGCCGGCGGCCACGATATGCGCCGCCAATTGCGGGATCAGCGCGACGGGGCTGTCCATCCGCGCCACGATCGCCCGGTTGGTCGCCTCCAGGTCGTCGTGCAGCATGCCGATGAGCGCGCCCAGCGCATCGACGGGCGCGGGCGCTGGCTCGGCAGGTCTCAATGTGGCGGCAACGCCCAAATGGCTCTCCCGTGGGGAAGCCGCGGGCATGACACGCGGCGGGTCTTTGGCCAACATATCGACCGCCCGGAATCAGGGCAAGGCGAGCCACCCATGAGCGACATCACAGCAGGCACCCTGCTCGCCGGCCGCGTCCAGCACAGCCAGCCGCGCACCGGCCATCGCGCGGCACTTGAGCCGGTGCTGCTGGCCGCCAGCATCCCCGCCCGGCCGGGCGAACGGGTCATCGAGGGCGGCACCGGTGCGGCCAGCGCCCTGCTGTGCCTGGCCGCCCGCCTGCCCGGGATCATCGGCCTCGGCCTGGAACGCAACCCTGCCATGGCCGCGATCGCCGCCGCCAATATCGCCGCCAACGGCTTTGCCGGCCTGTCAGTGGAAACCGCCGACCTCACGGCTTTCCGCGCGCCAGCCGCATTCGACCACGCGATGGCCAACCCGCCCTGGCACGCGCCCGGCGCCACCGCTTCCCCGGATGCCGCGCGCGATGCCGCCCGCCGCGCCACGCCCGCGCTGTTCGCCGCCTGGGCCGTCGCGCTGGCCGCAACCCTGCGCCATCGCGGCACGCTGAGCTGGATCGTCGCCGCCGATCACCTGGCCGCGGCACTCGCCGCCCACAGCGCCGCCGGCTGCGGCAGCCCGGCGATCTTCCCGCTCTGGCCCAAGCCCGGCCGCGCCGCCCGGCTGGTCATCCTGCGCAGCATCCGCGGCGGGCGCGGGCCGGCGCGGATGCTGGCGGGGATGACACTGCACCAGCCGGACGGCGGATTTACCGCCGCGGCCGACGCGGTGCTGCGGGCGGGGGAAGGGATTGAGTTCTGACGCTGGTCAATGCGTCGGGGCCGGCCAAAGCCTGCCCACGCACCGGGAGCGCTCGGCCTATTTCTGCACCGCCTCGGGGTGACGCAAATACCAGAGCCGCTCATGGGCGGCCACCAGCGTATCCATGCTGCGCCGCCGGTTGATGTCCGGGCTGATCGCGCGGCGCCGCACCATCATCTCCAGCACATGCAGCAATTGCTCGGCGACATCGAAATCGCCCTGGTCGCAGGCATGATGGAACGCGATCAGCACCTTGTCCGACAAGCGCCGTGAATGCCGCGGCGCGGAACCGCCTTCGCGCTCCTCGCCACGCTTGCCTGCCAGAGCAGCCGTCGTCGCATTCATGCCCATCCCCCTGGCCCCCCGCATGGGCCGGAACCGACATGCTACCGGCAAGCCCTTACCGGCTGGTGTCAAGTTCCGGTGAGGCGCCGGCGCGCAAGCCGCGCTGACAGGCGCTCGACCTGCGCTCCAGCGCATCGTTCAGGCACGCAAAACGCCCGACCGGCTGACTGCGCCCGGTCGGATTTTGCGTTATCCGCCCATGCGCGTGCGGATCGCATCGGCCAGGTCCTGCGCCCCCACGCCCTGGCGGAACAGCGCGCGAAAGCCGCCATCCGGCCCCACCAGGTAGATGAACGAGGAATGGTCCATCAGGTAATCGGTGGCATCCTTGCTGCGCGCCCGGGCGAAATAGACCCGATAGGCCTTGGCCGCGGCCGCCACCTGTTCCTTGCTGCCGGACAGGCCCACGATCCGTTCGTCGAAAAGTTTCACATACTCGCCCACCGCCGCCGGCGTGTCGCGCTCCGGGTCGATGGTGATGAACAGCGGCGCCACCCGCTCCGCCAGCGGCCCCAGCCGCTCCAGCGCCGCGGCCACGGTCTGAAGCTCGGTCGGGCAGACATCGGGGCAGAAGGTGTAGCCGAAATAGATCAGCATCCAGCGCCCGCGGAAATCGGCATCCGCCACCGCAGCCCCGCGCGCATCGACCAGCGCGAACGGCCCGCCGACCGAAACGCTGCCCGGCACCGACACGCCGATGCTATCCAGGCTGAGGTCGCCGCCGCGCCACCACATCACCCCCCAGCCCACACCGAGCAGGGCGATCAGCGCATAGGCGGCAATCCGGATGGTCTTGAGCATCCGCTTCCCTTAGCCCCCGGCCCGTGGCGCGTAAACCTTCGCCTCACGCCCCCGACAGGATGGCGCACTCTGGCTGCGGGGTGTCGAACACATGCTCGGCAAACGCCTCCTCCCAGGTGCCGGTGGTGGAGGCCTTGCTGTATTCGGTCGAGCGGTTCTCGAAGAAATTGGCGTGCTCCGGCGCATTCAGCATGTCGTCGAGCCACGGCAGCGGGTTCTTGTCGACATGATACAGTGGCTCCAGCCCCAGCTGCGTCAGGCGGCGATCGGCGATGAAGCGGATATACTGCTTCACCTCGGCCGCGGTCAGCCCCTCGACATCGCCCAGCTCGAAAGCCAGGTCGATGAAGGCGTCCTCGTGATCCACGATCGTCGCGCAGGTCAGGTACAGCTCCCGCCGCAGCTCCTCGGTCCAGATCTCCGGGTTCTCCTGCACGAAGGTGCGGAACAG
>JBIPLY010000116.1:0-10334 GCA_044369385.1 Acetobacteraceae bacterium
CCGCCAGGGCATCAAGGTGCTCGTCCTCGATGACGACAACACCGTCAGCATCGGCTCCCGCGCCATCTGCCACGCCCAGCGCAGCCTGGAGATCCTCGCCCGCCTCGGCCTCGGCGACGCCCTGCTGGCAAAGGGCGTCACCTGGAACACCGGCCGCGTCTTCGCCGGCGAACAACAGGTCTTCGCCTTCGACCTGGCCCAGGATTCCGGCCGCCGCTTCCCCGCTTTCATCAATCTCCAACAGTACCACCTCGAAGAACTCCTCGTCGCCGCCTGCGAAACGGCCGGCGTCGACCTGCGCTGGCGGCACCGCGTCACTGCCACCACCCCGCACGAAACCCACACCACCCTGACCATCGAAACCCCCGCCGGCTCCTACAGCCTCGAAGCCGAATGGCTCCTGGCGGCGGACGGCGCCCGCAGCGCCATCCGCCACGCGCTTTCCCTGCCCTTCGTCGGAAAAGTCTTCCGCGACCGCTTCCTCATCGCCGACGTCACCATGGCCGCCCCCTTCCCCGCCGAGCGCTGGTTCTGGTTCGACCCGCCCTTCCACCCCGGCGGCTCGGTCCTGCTGCACCGCCAGGCCGACAATGTCTGGCGCATCGATTTCCAGCTCGGCTGGGATGCGGACCCGGAGGTGGAAAAAGCCCCGGAGAAAGTCCGCCCCCGCGTGGCCGCCATGCTCGGCCCGGATACCGAATTCGAACTGGAATGGGTCAGCGTCTACACCTTCCGCTGCCGCCGCCTGGAGAAATTCCGCCACGGCCGCATCCTGTTCCTCGGCGACGCCGCGCATCAGGTCAGCCCCTTCGGCGCCCGCGGCGGCAATGGCGGCATCCAGGACGCCGACAACCTCGGCTGGAAACTCGCCGCCGTGCTGCGCGGCGAGGCCCGCGACTCCCTGCTCGACAGCTACGACGCCGAACGCATCCCCGCCGCCGACGAGAACATCCTGAACTCCACCCGCAGCACCGACTTCATCACGCCCAAGAACCCCGCCGCCCACGCCTACCGCGCCGCCACCCTCGCCCTGGCCGCCGACCACGCGTTCGCCCGCCCGATGGTCAATTCCGGCCGCCTCTCCCGCCCCGCCAGCTACAAGGACTCCCCGCTGAACACCCCGGACGACGCCCCCTGGCCGCCTGGCCCCGCCCCCGGCACCCCGGCCCCGGACGCCCCGATCCCCGCCGGCTGGCTGCTCGACACGCTCCCGCCCGGCTTCACGGCGCTGGTCTTCGCCCCCCCGCCCGCAAGAATGGCCGCCCAGATCGCGGACGGCGTCACCGCGCTGCACCTCCCCCAAGACGGCCCCGCCGCCGCCCGCTACGGCGCCCAGCCCGGCGACACCTTCCTGCTGCGCCCGGACCAGCACATCGCCGCCCGCTGGCACCGCTGCGACCCCAATGCCCTGGCCGCCGCCCGCCGCCGCGCCCTGGGCTTCACCGGAGAGGGCTATGACTGACCTGGTCACCACCCCCAACCTGCCCGACCCCGACGCCATCTTCGCCGCCCTGATGGACGCCCACCGCGACCTCGACCCCGACGCCTCCCGCCGGCTCGATGCCGCCCTGGTCCTGCTGCTCGCCAACCACATCGGCGAGCCCGGCGTCATCCTGCGCGCCATCGCCCTGGCCCGCGAAGCCGCCTGACCCGGTGCGAACCCTCGCCCCCGCCCTCGCAATCGCCGCCGCCTTCGCCCTCTGCCTCGCCGCCCACGCCGCCGCCGCCCTCGGCGCCCACACGCCGAACTTCTTCGACGGCGCCCTGTTCCTGCTCCAGCCGCTTTACGCCGCCCAGGGCCTGACCCCCTATCGCGACTACGCCTTCCTCTACCCGCCCGGTGCCGCCCTGCTCTTCGGCGAATGGCTCGGCCTGTCCACCCCCGAAGCGGTGCGCGCCGTCCACTGGTCGCTGGTCCTCGCCCTGGCCCTGGCACAGGCCGCCCTGTTCGCCCGCCAGTCCCGCGCCGCCGCCGCCCTGTCGCTGCTGCTCTCGGCCGCCATCGCGCTGTTCTGGGGCGAGATGGGGGTGGAGGCCCTCACCCCCCATCTCGCCGCCCTGCTGCTCCTGGTCTTGCTCCAGCCCGCCCCCCCGGTCCGCCTCGCCGGGATCGCCGCCCTGGCCGCCGCCGCCATGCTGTTCCGCTGGGACCGCCCGCTGGCCACCGGCTTGGTCCTCGCCGCCCTCGCCTTCGCCTGGCCGCGCGCACTCGCCGCCCCCGCCCTGGCGGTGCTGGCCGGCTGTGCGCTCGGCGCCGCCGCCATCCTGCTGCACGCCTGGCACCACAGCGCCGTCGCGCAGGCATGGGAGGCGATCGTCGCCATCCCCTTCGCCACCCTGCCGTTCCGCCGCCTGCCGATCCCCTGGACGGCGAACCCGCTGGCCTACGAATTCCAGTTCCTCGCCGCCCCAGCCGCCCTGGCCCTGCTCGCCATCGCCGCCTGGCGCCACCGCGCCGCCCCGCCGGCCCAGCCAACCCCGCCGGCCTACCGCGTCCTGCTGCCCGTCCTGCCGCTGGCCCTGCTGCCCTACGCCACCGGCCGCGCCGACGCGCCGCACGCCCTGCCGCTCTCGCTGCTCGCCGCCACTGCCGCCATCGCCGCCCTGGCCGCCTGGCCCGCCCGCCGCCTCGCCGCCGCCGCCCTGCTGCTCGCCATCCTCCCCCTCGCGCCGCAGGCCCTGCGCATCGCCACCACCCTCGGGCCGCCGGGCCACGCCGACCGCACCGCCGCCGGCTGGACCGCCGGCTGCACCCCGCTCTTCCCCGCCGAGGCCCGCGCCCTGCTGGTCGGCCAGGCCAGCTACGCGAGCTATCTGACCAACATCCCGCTCTTCCACCTCGCCCGCCCAGATCTGCGCCCCGCCGGCCGCTTCCTGTCCGACGAGCCCGGCCTGCAATCCGCCTGCCGCTGGGGCGCGGACATCGCCACCCATCTCGCCGCCGCCCCGCGCCCGCTGCTCGCGCTGCTGGACACCGCCCCCCAGCCCGCCGAACCGAACGCGACCGCCACCATGCAGAGCTGCGGCGCCATCGAGACCGCGCTGGCCGCCATGCCCCACCGCGTCCTCGGCCACTGCCCCTTCGCCGGCCGAAAGCTGGAGCTGCGCCAGTACGACTGACCGCGCGGCTTCCCGAAAGTTTCGTTCGAAACTAGACTCCCCCAACCAAACGGGGAGGTCGGCCATGATGATGTCCGGATTCGGCAATGAATTCGCCACCGAGGCCCTCCCCGGTGCCCTGCCGCAGGGCCGCAACTCCCCCCAGCGCCCGGCCCACGGGCTTTACGCCGAGCAGTTCTCCGCCACCCCCTTCACCGTCCCCCGCGCCGAAGCCCGCCGCACCTGGCTCTACCGCATCCGCCCCTCCGCCAACCATCCGCCCTATCATCCCGTGGCCCACCCCACCCTGGCCGGCCCGCTCGCCCCCCCGGACCCCAATCGCCTGCGCTGGAGCCCGCCCCCGCTGCCCGAGGCACCGACCGATTTCCTCGCCGGCCTGGCCACCATGTTCGCCACCGCCGAGGGCGCCTGCGAAGCCGGCGTCAGCGTCCACCATTACGTCGCCAACCGCAGCATGCAGCGCATCTTCTTCAACGCCGACGGCGAATTCCTGATCGTCCCCGAACACGGCGCCCTCACCCTGGAAACCGAACTCGGCCGCTTCGCCGTCGCCCCCGGCGAGATCGCCGTCATCCCCCGCGGCCTGCGTTTCCGCGTGCTCCTGTCAGGGCCCACCGCCCGCGGCTACGTCGCGGAAAACCACGGCGCCCTGCTGCGCCTGCCCGATCTCGGCCCGATCGGCGCCAACGGCCTGGCCAACCCGCGCGACTTCCTCACCCCGCCCGCCTGGTTCGAGGACTGCGACGAGCCCACCGAGATCGTCCAGAAATTCCTCGGCACGCTCTGGACCACCACGCTGGACCACTCGCCCTTGGACGTCGTCGCCTGGCACGGCAACCTCGCCCCGTACAAATACGATCTGGCCAGTTTCAACGCGATCGGCACCGTCAGCTTCGACCACCCGGACCCCTCGATCTTCACCGTCCTGACCGCCCCCACCGACACCCCAGGCCGCGCCAACCTGGACTTCGTCATCTTCCCGCCGCGCTGGATGGTCGCCGAAAACACCTTCCGCCCGCCCTGGTTCCACCGCAACGTGATGAACGAATGCATGGGCCTGATCACCGGCGTCTATGACGGCAAGGCCGAAGGTTTTTCGCCCGGCGGCTTCAGCCTCCACCCGATGATGTCCGCCCACGGCCCGGATGCGCCGACCACCGAACGCGCCGAAGCCGCCGCCCTCACCCCGCACAAGATCGACGGCACCCTGGCCTTCATGTTCGAAACCGCCGCCGTCCTGCGCCCCACCCAGTTCGCCATGGCCAGCCCCCAGCGCCAGCCGGCCTACGACGCCGCCTGGTCCGGCCTGGCCAAAAGGTTCCCCCAATGATCGACGAAACCCACAACCCGGCCGCCCGCTCCTGGGTCCCCGGCGCGGACACCGACGCGGACTTCCCGGTCCAGAACCTCCCCCTCGGCATCTTCTCGGTCGAGGATGGCGCCGAACGCCCCGGCACCGCCATCGGCCCCCACATTCTCGACCTGCGCGCCACTCTGGAGGCGGGCCTGCTCTCCGGTGCCGCCGCCAGCGCCATCGAGGCCGCCGACACCACCCTGAACGGCCTCTTCGCCCTCGGCCCCGCCCCCCGCCAGGCCCTGCGCGCCCAGCTCGCCGCCCTGCTCTCCGCCGCCGCCCCGGCCCAGACCCGCGCCACCCTGGCCGCCCTGCTCCAGCCCGCCAGCACCTGCACGTTGCACCTGCCGGCCCGCATCGGCGACTACACCGATTTCTACGCCGGCATCCACCACGCAAGAAACGGCGGCCTGCTCTTCCGCCCAGACAACCCCTTGATGCCGAACTACAAATACGTCCCCGTCGCCTATCACGGCCGCGCCTCCTCGGTCCGCCCCGCCCCCACCCCCGTCACCCGCCCGAACGGCCAGCGCAAACTCCCGGACGAAGCCGCCCCCACCTACGGGCCCTGCCGCAATCTCGACTACGAGCTCGAAATGGGCATCTGGATCGGCCCCGGCAACACGCCGGGCCACCCCATCCCCATCGCCGAAGCCGCGCAGCACATCGCCGGCTACTGCCTCCTCAACGACTGGTCCGCCCGCGACATCCAATCCTGGGAATCCCAACCCCTCGGCCCCTTCCTCGCCAAGAATTTCCAGACGTCCATCTCCCCCTGGGTGATAACGCCAGAAGCCCTCGCTCCCTTCAGAACGGCTCAGCCACCAAGGCCAAACGGCGACCCCGCCCCGCTCCCCCACCTCTTCGACGCCCAAGACCAGGCCACTGGCGCGCTCGACCTCGAACTCGAAGTCACGATCCACACCGAACGCATGCGCGCCGCGGGGAAAACCCCCGCCCGCCTCTCCCTCGGCAACGCGCTGCACCTCTACTGGACCTACGCCCAGATGGTCGCCCACCACGCCAGCAACGGCTGCGACCTCCACCCCGGCGACCTCTTCGGCACCGGCACCATCTCAACCCCCGAACCCACCGGTTGGGGCGCGCTGATGGAAATCACCCGCGGCGGCCGCGAACCCCTCACCCTGCCGAACGGCGAAACCCGAAAATTCCTCGAAGACGGCGACGAAATCGCCTTCCACGCCCGCGCCCGCCGCCCCGGCTTCGCCCCGATCGGCTTCGGCCCCTGCGCCGTCAGGGTGCTCCCCGCTAGATGATTGCCGAGTGGACGAAATTGCTCACCAGATCCAGCCGCGCGCTGTGCCAGGGATCCGGGATCCGGCAATTCGTCAGATACGCAAACGAAACCCCGCTCTCCGGATCGGCCCAGCAATAGGAATTCCCCGCCCCGCCATGCCCGAACGTCCCCGGCGAGGCGAAGCTGCCCAGCCCCCGGATCGTCGCCGTCGTCCCGCGCAGATGCGGCCCCAGCCCGCGATGCATCGGCTGGTTCATGCCGTGATCCACCATATCCCCGGTCCAGTTGCGGATCGCATACCCCAGCGTCCGCGGCCCCAACAGCCGCACGCCCCCCAGCGTCCCGCCCGCCAGCATCATCTGGTACAGCGCCACCATCCCCCGCGCCGTCGCATACCCGCCGCCGCCGGGAATCCCCGCCTTCTTGTGCGCCGCCGTGTTCCGGTCGGCCAGCGCCACCACCCCGCCGCCCTCCTGCGGCGCATACATGTCCACCGTCCGCGCCATCGGCCCCTTGGCCATGCCGACGTACATGTCCTTCCCCAGCCCCAACGGCTCGATCACCGCCTCCCGCACAAAGACCCGGAAATCCTTGCCCGTCAGCACCTCGATCAGCACCGCCAGCGCCCAATGCGCCGATCCGCCGTGATAGTGCAGCCGCGACCCCGGCGTGAATTCCAGGCTGAAATCGCACACCACTTCGCGCAGCTTGGCATGATCCTCCCACACGGATGCCGGCACCTCGGCATTGGGAAACCCGCCAAGATGGGTGATGACCTGCATCACCGTGACGTCGCCCTTGCCGTTCTTCCCGAAGCCCGGAACGTGATCCGCCATCCGGTCCGTGAACCGGAACGCGCCCTGCTCCGCCAACACCCACAGCGCGGTGGCCAGGATCACCTTGGTGTTGGAGAACAAAAGCCACAGCGTGTCATCGCCCGCCGCCCGCCCCAGCGCCGCCTCGCCGAACGTATGGAAATGCGCCAGCTTGCCATGCCGCGCGATGGCGATCTGCGCCCCGGGATAGCGCCCTTCGGCGATCTGCGCCGCGATCAGCCCATGCAGCCGGCCGATCGGCTCCTCGCGCAACCCGGCTTCGGCCAGCGTGGTGCTCGGCAACACAAACCCGCTCATCCCGGCGCTCCTGTTCTTTCCCCCATCCTCCCCCCGAACGCGCCCGCCCGCAAGCCGAAGCCGGATCGCGTGATTCACGTCTCCGGCGAAGCCGCCTCCGACGATCCCGCTCATCCCCCGAACGGATCGTCGGGATACCGAACCCCCACCAGCATCAGCCCCTCGGCCGGCGCCGTCGGCCCCGCCGCCGCCCGATGCCGCGCCGCCAGCGCTTCGGCCACCCGCCCCGGCGCCCAGCTTCCATCCCCCACCAGCTTCAGCGTGCCGACAAGATTGCGCACCTGGTGATGCAGGAAACTGCGCGCCTCCGCCGAAATCACCACCTCCTCGCCCTCGCGCCGCACCTCCAGCCGCTCCAGCGTCCGCACCGGCGACTTCGCCTGGCACGACGCCGCCCGGAACGAGGTGAAATCATGCCGCCCCAGCAGCAGCCCCGCCGCCTCCGCCATCGCCGCGACATCGAGCGGCGCCACCACATGCCAGACCCGCCCGGCCATCAGCGCCACCCGCGCCCGCCGGTTCAGGATGCGATAGCGATAGGCCCGCCCGATCGCCGAAAATCGCGGATTCCACCCCGGCGGCGCCACCGCCGCCCGCCGCACCGAAACCGCATGCGGCTTCATGTGGAAGTTCAGCGCATCGCACAGCCGCTCCGGCGCGATCTCCCGATCGAGGTCGATGCTCGCCACCTGTGCTGCGGCATGCACCCCGGCATCGGTCCGCCCGGCGGTGATGCTGAGCACCGGCGCGCCCTGCACCAGCCGCGAAGCCGCCGCCTCCAGCACCGATTGCACCGAAACCCCGACGGCCTGGCGCTGCCAGCCGACAAACCCCGCGCCGTCATATTCCAGCTCCAGCGCGTAGCGCACCATCACCCCAGCCGCGTGCCCGGCGCCACCGCCCGCCCGCGCAGGAACGCATCGGCCGCCATCGCCGCCCGCCCCGGCGCCTGCACCCGCGTCAACCGCAGCGCCCCCACGCCGGCCGCCACCAGCAACCCGCCATCCAGCACCTCGCCCGGCTCCCCCCTTGGCTCCCCCGCCCCCTCGGCAGGGTCGGCGGCCAACACCTTCAGCACCTCGCCGTCCAGGAAGGAAAACGTCCCCGGCCACGGATTCAGCGCCCGAACCTGGCGATCGAGCACCGCCGCCGGCTGCCCCCAGTCGATCCGCCCATCCTCGCGCGTCAGCTTGGGCGCATAGCACGCCCCGTCCTCCGGCTGCGCCAGCGGGGCAGGGGCCTCGTCCAGCACCCGCAGCACCAGCCGCGCGCCCATCGCCGCCAGCACGTCATGCAGCCCCGCCGCCGTCGTCGTCGGACCGATCGGCACCGACTCGTGCGTCAGCATCGCCCCGGTGTCCAACCCCGCATCCATCTGCATGATGGTCACCCCGGTCGCCGCGTCGCCGGCCAGGATCGCCGCCTGGATCGGCGCCGCCCCGCGCCAGCGCGGCAGCAGGCTGGCATGGATGTTCAGGCAGCCCCGCCGCGGCGCCGCCAGCATCGCCGGCGGCAGGATCAGCCCATAGGCCGCCACCACCGCCGCATCCAGCGCCAGCGCCCGGAACGCGTCATGCTCGGCGGCATCCTTGCGCAGCCGCGCCGGCGTGCGCACCGCCAGCCCCAGCGCCTCGGCCGCCACCTGCACCGCACAGCGCCGCACCGCCTGCCCCCGCCCCGCCGGCCGCGGCGGCTGGCAATAGACGGCGACGATGTCATGCCCCGCCCCATGCAGCGCCCGCAGCGCCGGCACGGCAAAATCAGGGCTGCCCATGAAGGCCAGGCGCATGCTCAGCGCCCCTTGTTCTTCAGTTCCTTGGCCAGCTTGCGCAGCATCATGTTGCGCTTCAGCGCCGAGAGATGATCGACGAACAGCACCCCGTCCAGATGGTCCAGCTCATGCTGCAAGCACGCCGACAGCAGCCCATCGCCCTCGATCTCCCGCCGCACCCCCTCCAGGTCCAGGTAGCGCACCTTCACCCGCGCCGGCCGCGTCACCTCGGCATACATGTTCGGCAGCGACAGGCAGCCCTCTTCCCGCGTCGCCATCTCCGGGCTGGCGGCGACGATCTCGGGATTGATCAGCACATGCGGGTCCCGCTTGTCCTCGGATTGCAGGTCGATGATCGCCACCCGCAGCGCCACATCCACCTGCGGTGCGGCCAGCCCGATCCCCGGGGCATGGTACATCGCCGCGAACATGCGCGGCACCAGCGCGCGCACCGCGTCGTCGTCGCCCGGCCCCACCTTGCGGCACCGCAGCTTCAGCGTCGGATGCGGCGCGATCAGGATCGGCAGCTTCAGGATCGGTGCGGGGCTGGCATCTTGGTCCATCGCCGGGATGTAGCCGCGCGCCGCCCCGCGATCAACGCCGCCCCTTGCAACCCGGGCCGGCCCGGCCGAAATAGGGGTCGGGCAGGCCGCCGCGTCCGGGGCCGTCCACCCGCTTCGCTCGCCCCCGAGGAGGCCATCATGACCACCCGCGTCTTCACCTCGCCGCTGTTCCTCGGCTTCGACCATCTCGAACAGATGCTCGAACGCGCCGCCAAGACCTCGTCGGACGGCTATCCGCCCTACAACATCGAACAGACCGGCCCCGCCGGCCTGCGCATCACCCTGGCGGTCGCCGGCTTCACCATGGACGACCTGCAGATCACCCAGGAAGACAACCAGCTCGTCATCCGCGGCCGCCAGACCGATGACGGCCAGGGCCGCATCTTCCTGCACCGCGGCATCGCCGCGCGGCAGTTCCAGCGCGCCTTCGTGATGGCCGAGGGCATCGAGGTCACCGGCGCCTGGCTCGACAACGGCCTGCTCCATGTCGACCTGGCCCGCCCGCAGCCGGAAGTCCGCGTCAAGACCATCCGCATCACCAAGCGCGGCACCCAGCCCACCCCCCTGGTCGACGGCTCCACCGACTGACCTGCCTCCCGGCGCCGGGCCCGATCCAGCGCGGCTTTTTGCAAATTTTCCCATTGCAGCGATAACGTAGTTAGACTAAAAATCTAACTATGCATCCGGCCCCGACCACCCCCCTCGGCCAGGCCTTCGCCGCGATCGTCGCCCTGCTGATCGCCGCCATCGCCGAACACGCCGTCCAGCACCCCGTGCTGGCGCCGCTGATGCGCGCCACCATCAAACAGCTCGAAGATGTCGTGCAACGCTTCGAAGCCATGGTCCAGGCCTGGGAAGCCGGCCGCCCCATCCCCGACTCCCGCCACCCTTGCCGTAGGGCGCACTTCAGTGCGCCACCTCGCCGCGCGTACACGGATTCACAGCGAAGCGATCACGCTGCAACGAAGCGGCAGCGGCAAGGCGCATCGCTTGGCCGCTCCGTCGCCATGTGGAACCCCGCGCGCGCTCCGCCCGGATCGCGCCTCCGCACTCTCCCGCGCCGGCCCAACCTCTCCCGGAATCCCCCCGGGCGAGGACGCACCCGCGTACGCGTCAGCCCGACAGCCCCAGCTTC
>JBIPLY010000117.1:0-10318 GCA_044369385.1 Acetobacteraceae bacterium
TCATGGCTGTCCATCCGGGGCTCCGAGTTGCTGGGTGTTGGCCTCGCAACCACAGCCAACCAACTCAGCTCCGGAGGGACAACCTCCATAGCAGCGACAGCTAGAGCGAAAGCCGACCGGATAGGCGGTCGGCCTCCGCTCTAGCTTTTTGTTCAAGAACGCAAATCTTCCGACCGGATGATCCCATCCGGTCGGATATTGCTCTACAGCCGGCCGGCGGCGCGCAGCCACGCCACGAATGCCGCATCCCACGGGATTGCCGGCACCTCGCGCAGCCGCCACCACCAGCGCTTGCGCCAGGCCGCGGCGGCCGGGGCCGGCGGCGGCGGGCAGGGCCGCGCGGCCAGCCCCGCCAGGCGCAGCAGCAGCAGGCAGCGCGGCAGGTGATAGGCGCTGGTCGCGGCGAAGACGATGCCCCGATGGCCGGCCAGCATCCGCCGCACCGCGCGCACCGAGCTGACCGTGTCATGGGCGGTCGGCTCCGGGCGGATCGCGGCCGCATCCACGCCAAGCTCGCGCAGCAGGGCGGCCATCACCGCGGCCTCCGCCGGGCCGTGGCGGCCGATCCCGCCGGTTGGGATGTAGATCGCGCCCGGCAGGCCGCGGCCCAGGGCGGCGGCGGCTTCCACGCGCCGGCGCAGCGTGGCGCTGGGCTGTCCATCCGGGCGCACGGCGGCGCCGAAGATGACGATCACGGGCGTTGCATCGGCCATCGCGCGGGCATAGAGCAGCCGGATGAACCAGGCCAGAACCGTCGCATGACAACCCGGGGCTATTTCGGCATCGGCGCCGAGGGCGTCTCCAAATCGGCCAATCTCGGGGCGTTGCTGCGCACCGCGCATGCCTTCGGCGCCAGCTTCTGCTTCACGCTGGGCCGCGGCTTCGACGCCCGCGCCGGGCGGCAGGCCGATACCGCCGACACCCCGGCGCATGTGCCGCTGTGGCCGTTCGAGGATGCGGCCGACCTGCGCCTGCCGAAGGGATGCCGGCTGGTGGGGGTCGAGATCCATGACGACGCCGCCGAGCTGCCCAGCTTCCGCCATCCGCTGAGCGCCGCCTATGTGCTGGGCCCGGAGCGGTCGTCGCTGTCGCCGGCGCTGTTGGCGCGCTGCGACCACCTGGTGCGCATCCCTACCCGATTCTCGCTGAACCTGGCCGTCGCCGGCGCGCTGGTGCTGTATGACCGGCTGCTGCAGCATGGGCGCTTCGCCGAGCGGCCGGTGCGCAGCGGCGGGGCCGTTGCTGCGGCACCGGCGGCCGGCGGGCATGGCAACCCGGTGTTCCGCCGCACCCGGCCGGACTGGCTGGCGAGCAAAGAGGACGAGGCATGAGCAGCCGGCGCTTGTTGCGGCGCGGCGGGCTGCGTAAAGCTTTGCCCATGCGCATCGCCCCTGTTGTCTTCGCCGCACTGTTCGCCGTGGCGCCGCCGGTCCTTGCCCAGCCGCGGCAGGCCGCCTCCCCGCAAGCGGCCAAGCCCGAGGGGCCGAAGCCGCTCGGCACCTTCCAGGACTGGGTGGCGGCGACCAGCAGCGAGGGCGGGCAGCCGGTGTGCTATGCTTTCACCCGTGCCAAGCCGGCCGGCGCGGTGCCGGGGCGCGGGGAAGTGATGCTGACCGTCACCCAGCGCGCCGCCCTGCGCGATGCGGTCTCGATCGCGGCCGGCTTTGCCTTTGCCGCCAACGCCGAGGTCAAGGTGGAAGCGGGTCCGGCCAGCCTCGATTTCTACACGTCCCAGCGCAGCGCCTTTGCCCGCGAGGGGGCGAAGGCCGTGGCCGCCCTCAGCCGCGCGGCCCAGGCGACGGCGAAATCGCCCGGCCCGCGCGGGGCGGTCACCGACAGCTTCAGCCTCAAGGGCTTCTCCCAGGCCTATGCGGCCATCAGCAAGGCATGCCCCGCGAAATGAGCGCCACCCCGGCCGAACTGACCGAAGCCGAACGCGCCCGCATCCTGGCCAAGACCGCCCGCTTTGCCCCGCCGCCGGCGCGCACCGCGGATGGCCGCACCGACCTGGTCGGGCTGTCGCGCGCCGAGCTGTCCGCCGAGCTGGAGCGCATCGGCGAGAAGCCGTTCCGCGCCAAGCAGGTCTGGCACTGGATCTACCACCAGGGCGCGACCGATTTCGCCCGCATGTCCACCATCGCCCGCCCGATGCAGGCCAAGCTGGCCGAGCATTTCGTGGTCGGCCGGCCCGCGGTGGCGGAGCAGCAGACCAGCACCGACGAGACCCGCAAATGGCTGTTCCGCTTCCGCGACGGGCAGGAGGCGGAGACGGTCTACATCCCCGACCGCCACGAGGATCGCGGCGCGGTCTGCATCTCGTCCCAGGTCGGCTGCACCCTGTCGTGCAAGTTCTGCCACACGGGCACCCAGGGGCTGGCGCGCAACCTGGGGTCGGCCGAGATCGTGGGGCAGTTCATGGCCGCGCGCGACTCCTATGGCGAGTGGCCGAGCCCGCGGGGGGAGACGCCGCGGCTGCTGTCCACCATCGTGCTGATGGGCATGGGCGAGCCGCTCTACAACTATGAGAACGTGGCGAAAGCCATGGCGATCATCATGGACAACGAGGGCATCGCCCTGTCGCGCCGGCGCATCACGCTGTCCACCTCCGGGGTGGTGCCGATGATGGACCGGGCCGGCGCGGAGCTGGGGGTGAACCTGGCCGTCTCGCTGCATGCGGTGCGCGACGAGCTGCGCGACGAGATCGTGCCGCTGAACCGCAAATACCCGATCGCCGAGCTGATGGCCGCCTGCCGGCGCTATCCCGCCGCCAGCAACGCGCGGCGCATCACCTTCGAATACGTGATGCTCAAGGGCGTGAACGACAGCGAGGCCGAGGCACGCGAACTGGTCCGGCTGATCGCCGGGATGCCGGCCAAGGTGAACCTGATCCCGTTCAACCCCTGGCCCGGCAGCCCCTATGAGACCAGCACGGCGGGGGCGATCGACCGCTTCTCGCGAATCGTGATGGATGCGGGATTCTCCTCCCCGGTGCGCGCCCCGCGCGGGCGCGACATCCTGGCGGCCTGCGGACAGCTCAAGACCGAGAGCCGACGGGTGCGCGCAGGGTCTGTATCGAAAATTAACGGTTGACGCCGAGTCGGTAGCGATTCGACGCGAAGAACGCCTTCGAAACCGTTGAAATTCGTTTGTTCGATGGCGCGGCGTTAACCATTTCTTAGCGGTTTCCTCCATATCTTCGCTAACGTTCGGTAAGCGATCACCGATCGGCTGCCATCTGGAAAGGGAACAAAAATCATGCGCCAGACCGCGCCGGACTCAGCGGGGCCTTCGCGACATGACTCCGCCCGCGTGCATCTTGCTCCGATCTGCCTTCCTGCAACCGACATGCCCTTCAACGGCATGCCCTTCGAAGACGAACGCGTCGATGACGTGACGACCGAAGCAACCGCCCCCCCCGCCGCCCCCGTCGGGCGCCGCACCGGGCTTACGGCGCCCCTGGCGCGCGTCGGCGCAGCTCATCCGCTGGAACCGCTGGCGGCGCGTGCCGCCTGGCTGCTGAAGGGGTGCGAAGTGACGCTGATCCCCGGCGCCAACGGACCGGCGATGGTGATGGTGGAGCGGTTGCGGCAAGATGGGCGCACCGCCAGCCATACCTGGTTGCTGACCCCGGTTTCGCCCACCACGCTGGAGCTGGAGACCATCGTGGGGGAGACCCGGCTGGACCTGGTGGCGGAAGGACCGCCGGACCGGCTGCTGGCGTGGCTGTGGCGGCTGAACATCCGCGCGGCGCGGGCCGCGGCGCGGAACGGTGGCTGAGCCCGCCATGGCCCGCGACGAACCCACCAACGTCGCCGGCCTGGCTGCCTGTCTGGCGCTGCTGGAGATCGAGGCGCGGGCGCTGGGCCAGCCGCTGGCGGCGCACCTGATCGCGGCGGCCGGGGCGGCGCTGATGGAAGGCGAGCGGGCGAGGCGTGCACCGTCTGAAGAAAAAGCGGCGAAGCGGCTCTATCCGATCGCGGGCGAGTAGCGCAGGAGCGTCGCGCGCCAGCCAAGGGCCATCCGCCGGCGGGAGCAAGCTGCGCCGCAAACGGAAGGAGCCTGACCCTCGCGGATCAGGCTCCCTGCAACATCCGGGTGGAGAAACCCCTTCCGACTACTTCCGGCGGCGCAGCGCCAAACCGAGCAGCCCGGAGGCCAGCAGCGCCATCGAGGCGGGCTCCGGCACGGTGTCGCCCACGTCGATCACCTCGTCGCCGATCCGCGCGCCGGCGAAGGCCAGGCCAGAGTGGAAGTTGTTGTCGTTCCAATTGGTAACGCCGAAGTTCAGCGTGTAGGTGCCGGCGGCGCCGATCGTGTAGTTCGACTCGATCCAGCCGGTATAGCCGCAGCCCGCCGCGAAGCAATCGCCGGAACTGTCGCCCAGCGCCGACCAGGCCGGCCCGCCAGCGATGATCGGCGACGTCGCCGGCGTCAGCGTGGCATCCAGCGCCGGCAGGCCGAAGCCCGGCGCGATATCGCCGGAGGGCTGGGTGCGGCCGGTGAACAGCCAGGCGACATGCGAATCGTCGCCGGCGTTGCGCAGCTCCGCCCAGCCATAGTCGGCAAAGCCGGAGCCGTCGGAGGTGACGTAGTTGAACTGGAACTTCAGGATGTCGTTGATCCCGGCGGCGAACGGGTCGCTCTGGAAGCTCGAGCCAGCCATGTTGGTGCTGGTATCGGAGATGTCCTTGTTGCCGATCCCGGCGATCGTGCCGGCGCCGACGACGCCCGTATAGGTGCTGACATAGCCATAGGTCGCGCCACCCGGCGGCGCCGTGACCACGCCATCGGGGCCGAGCGTGCCGAAATTGCCGACGACCACCGCTGCCTGGGCGGTCCCGGCGAGCATGGTGGAAGCCAACAACAGTCCAAGAGCCAATGCGCGCATCTCAATGACACTCCTTGCTGACGGCCGGCGGGCGGCTTGGTTACAAATCCTTACAGTATATTAAGCACTTTGCGTGCCACGCAGTCGTCAGCAGCGATTTCAAGGGTCTCGCCGGCCAGTCGCGCGGCCATCGCACCGGAGTGTAAAGCGGCGCGACACTGATCGCGCCGATCGCCGCGATTGCGGTGGAACCGTAAAGTTTGCCGACAGCCGCCGCTCAGGCCGCCGGCCGCAGCCGCTGGCGCAGCGCGCCGATGCGCCGGACATCGCCCAGCCGGCGGTCCAGGAACGCGCCCACCGCCGCCGCGCCGGGGTCGCGCAGCCAATACAGCAGCGTCGCGGCATAGACGCCGGACAACAGCGCCCGCTTGCTGTGCCGGTTGGCATCCGTCGCGGTGTCGCCGGCCAGGTTCCAGATCTGGTCGGCGGTGCCGGCCAGCATCCGCGCCGCCCGCACCGCATGGCACGGCCGCGCCAGCAGCCCCATGGCGCGACGCACCGCCTCGCGCTGCGCCTCCAGGAATGCCAGGCGATGCAGCACCAGCGCGCGCACCCGCGCCGTGGTGCGCAGCGCCTGGAATGCCGGCGTGGCGGCATGCTCGGCCATGGCGCGGTCGGCGCGGTCGAAGAACCAGGCGATCATGCCCATGGCGCCGCCGGGGAACGCGCCCGCAGCCCCCTCCCACCCCAGCGCGGGGACCTGCTTCAGGGCGGCGTCCAGCGCCGCATCACGCTCGGCCGGCGTCATGCCTTCGCCTGCGCGGCGCGCGCGAGCTCCTCGTTGAAGCCGAACAGGGAGAAATCCTGCATGCGCATCGGATACATGATCCCGTCCAGATGGTCGTATTCGTGCTGCACCACCCCGGCATGGAAGCCGGTGACCTCCCCGCCTACCGGCCGCCCGTCGGTGTCCACCCCGGCATAGCGGATGCGCCAGGACCGCGGCACCGCGGCGCGCAGCCCGGGGATCGACAGGCAGCCTTCCCAGCGCAGCCGCACATCCTCGCCCAGCAGTTCCACCGTCGGGTTTATCACCACGGCATTCGGCTGCACCGCGGTATCGGCGGGGTCGCCGCTGGCGCGCTCGGGATTGACCCGGAAGACGAACAGGCGCAGCGGCACATGCACCTGCGGCGCGGCGAGCCCAGCGCCCATGGCATCCTCCATGGTCTCGATCATATCCTGCACCAGGCGGTGGATCTCCGGCGCGGTCGGGTCGGCCACCGGCGCGGCGCGCTGCAGCAGGACGGGGTGGCCCATGCGGGCGATCTTCAGGATGGCCATGCGTTGAATCCTTCGCCGGGTTGCCGAGATGGGTGGCGAAAACGGTTTGCCAGCCCGCCCCCCCGTGATATAGCCCGCGTCTTCGTGGGCAGGCTATCGCCCCGTCAATGCTTTTTGCCGCCCGGATCGGCCGGGTGGCGACTGCGAGTGGAGAAGGCGGCCAAGTGCAGGTTCTCGTTCGTGACAACAATGTCGACCAGGCGCTCAAGGCGCTCAAGAACAAGATGCAGCGCGAAGGCATCTTCCGCGAGATGAAGCTGCGCCGGCACTTCGAAAAGCCGTCGGAGCGCCGCGCCCGTGAGGCCGCCGAGGCGGTGCGCCGCGCGCGCAAGATGGAGCGCAAGCGCCTGGAGCGCGAGGGCTTCTAAGTCCTTCTGGCTGAGCCCTCTGGCTCGGCCTGCGTCGCAATCAGCAAGACCAGCCGCCCGTCGCGCGATTGGCGGCTGTTCCGCGTGTTGCTGCGCGACTTCGGTGCGGGCTAGGATTGGTCTATGATGGACCAACCGCTGCCGCCGGCTTCAGTGGACCACTCGCGCCAATCCGCCGTGTTCGAGCGGCTGCGGCGCGGGATTCTCGCCGGCACCCTGGCCCCCGGCGCCCGGCTGCCCGCCACCCGCCTGCTCGCCGAGGAGCTGGGTGTGGCACGCCAGACCGTCGTGCTGGCCTATGAGCGCCTGGCCGCCGAGGGCTATGTCCGCGCCCGCATGGGCAGCGGCACCTATGTCGCCACCGACCTGCCCGATGCCGCCCCCGCCCCGGCGCGGGTGACGCAGCGCGGTGGCCACGTGCTGTCGCGCCGCGGTGCCGCGATCGCCGGAACCCCGATGAACGCCAGCCCCAGTAGCGCCGGGGGTGGCGCCGGGGGCGGCCCGGAGATCACGCTCCTGGCCCCTGGCGTCCCGGCCAACGACCTGTTCCCCGCCGCCGCCTGGGCGCGCGAGACCGCCCGTGTGATGCGCGCCGTCCCGGCCCAGTACTTTGGCTACCCGGACCCCCAGGGCCTGCCGGAACTGCGCGCCGCCATCGCCGCCCACCTGGCCGCGACTCGCGGGCTGATCGCCGATCCCGGCCAGATCGTGGTGACCACCGGCACGCAACAGGCGCTGCGCGTCGCCGCCGACCTGGTGCTGGATCCCGGCGAGCCGGCCTGGGTCGAGGATCCCGGCTACATCGCCGGGCGCGGCGCCCTGATCGCGTCCGGCGTGGTGCCGGTGCCGGTGCCCAGCGATGCCGACGGGCTGGATGTCGCCGCCGGGATCGCCCTGGCCCCGGCCGCGCGCCTGGCCCTGGTCGCCCCGTCGCATGCCACGCCGCTGGGCGGCGCGCTGACCATCGGCCGCCGCCTGGCGCTGCTGGATTGGGCGGCGAGCGCGGGCGCCTGGATCCTGGAAGATGATTGCGACAGCGAATACCGCTGGTCCGGCAAGCCCCTGCCCCCGCTTGCGGCGCTCGACGCCAGCCATGGCGGCACCGGCCGGGTGATCTATTGTGGCACCTTCTCCAAGATGCTGGCCCCCGCCCTGCGGCTGGGCTTTGCCGTGGTGCCGGCGCCGCTGACCGCGGCCTTTGTGCGGGTGCGCGCGCTGACCGATCGCGGACCGGCGACGCTGCAACAGGCGGTGCTGGCCGGCTTCATGGCGACAGGATTGCTGGCGCCGCATATCCGCCGGGTGCGCACGGAGTATGCCCGCCGGCGCGTGGCCCTGCTGGAGGCGCTGCGCCGCCATTGCGCGGCGGCCACGGCGCTGGCCGCCCCCGGCGGGCTGCACCTGGTGGTGCAGCTGGCGCCGGGCAGCGACGAGGCGCGGATCGTCGCGGCGGCGCGGGCGCGCGGCCTGGGGGTGACCGGGCTGGGCGGCTACTACAACGCCGCGCCGCGCATGGCGGGGCTGGTGCTGGGCTTCGCCACCTGCCCGGTGGCGATGGCAGCCGAGGCCGCGCGGCAACTGGCGGCGGCGATCAGGGGCAGGGACGAGCGGGCCTGATACCGGCCGGCGCGCGCCGCAGCCCCGCTCAGCGCCCCTTGAACGTCGGCGGGCGCTTTTCCACGAACGCCGTCATCGCCTCGCGCGCATCCTCGCTGCGGCTGAGTTCGCGGGTCAGGTTCTGCTCATAGCGGTAGCCGTCGCGCAGCGTCATGAACTCGATGGTCTGGGCAGCGTTCTTGGCCATGCGGGTCGCCAGCGGGCTCTTGGCCGCGATGGTTGCGGCCATCTTCATCGCCTCGTCCATCAGCTGTTCCGGCGGCACGCAGCACTCGACGATCCCGAGGCGGTACAGCTCCGCCCCCGGCACGCGGTATCCGGTCAACATCATGCGCCGGGTCAGCGAATGGCCGAACACGCGCATGGTGTGGCGCCCGCCGCCCATCAGGCCGACATCGACCTCCGGCAGGCCGACGCGGGCGGTCTCCGCGGCCATCAGGATGTCGCAGGACACCGCAATTCCCAGGCCGGCGCCCAGGGCCGGGCCGTTGATGGCCGCGATCAGCGGCTTCTTGCATTCGATCATGCACCAGCTCATCTCCCGCGCGCGCCGGGCATGGGCCCAGTAGCTGCCGGGCTCCTCCTGCATCGACAGCCGGCCCTTGATGTCCGCGCCGGCGGAGAAGCACTTGCCCGCGCCGGTGATGATCGCCACCCGCACCTCGTCCAGGTCGTTCAGCCGGTCGACCGCGGCGATCAGCTCTTCCATGAACTGCTGGTTCACCGCGTTCACTGGCGGCGAATCCATGGTGAGAACGGCGATATGGTCGCTGATGTCGGTGCGGATCATGGGCATGGGCTGGCCTCCTGCTGGCCCGCCAGCCTGAACCGCGGGGCCCCGACAAAGCCGGACCCGGCCCAGGCGCGGGCGATTGTCACAACGCCGATACTGCGCCCGGCATGTGATCGGCGACAACCCGCCGCCGGCGCTCGGCACGACCGCAGACCCAGCACTTGCGCTGAGACGCGCCCCGCCGCGCGGTCGCTCGCCGCAAGCCGGGCGGCGTCGGTGCAGTCGTCGCGATACAACTGGCGGAGGGAGTGCGCCCGGATTCGAACCGTCTCCGATTGCAACTGTCCCAAATCTCAGTCGGTAGCCTCCGTTGCTCCTTCCGGTTCCACTGGGCCTGCCAACACTACAACTGCGCCGATCCGCCTGCCGCATGATTCCACCATGCTAGGTCGGAATAGGGGCGCAGATCCAACTCGTGCGTCCAGGCGGAGCGGTGCTGCTGGGCGAGGTGGAAATAGGTGTTGGCGATCTCGGCCGGCAGCAGCAATCCGTCCTTCCCGAGCCCCTTGCTCTGCCGCAGCGCCTGGTAGCGCTCTGGCCCCAGCATCCGGCCGAGCGTGTCCGGCGCATCCACGGCGCCGTCGATGACGATGTGCGCCACGTGGATGCCCTTGGCCGCGAACTCGGCATTGAGGCTCTGGCACAGCATGCGGCGCCCGCCCATCGCCGCGGCGTGCGAGTGCTGCCCGGCATTGCCGCGCATCGCCGCCGTTGCCGAGGTCACCAGCAGCGTGCCCTTGCCGCGCGCCTGCATGTGCGGGAACAGCGCCGCCGCCAGCCGGAACAGCCCGAACGTGGCCATGCGCCAGCCGACCTCGAAGGCCTTCAGCGAGGTATCGGCCAGGGCCCGGCTGCCGATCTGGGCACCGAGATTGAACACCGCCACCTCGACCGGGCCGATGCCGGATTCGACGGTCTCCACCAGTCGCTCGATGCTGCCTTCCTCCACTGCGTTGAGCATGAAGCCGGTCGCCGCACCGCCCTCGGCCTCGATCTCGCCCACCAGGCGGTCGAGTCCCTGCCGGTCCGACCGGCGCGCCAGAACGGCATGGTAGCCCTCGCGCGCGAAGCGCCCGGCCACGGTGCCGCCGATGCCGGCCCCGGCGCCGAGAACCAGGCAGACGGGCTTTGTCATGATCGTGCCCTCCGCGCGCGCCGCCGCCTCACGCCGCCCAGGCGCGCTGCAGCGCCGGGCGCTCGTTCAGCCGCGCGACGTAGGCGGCCACGTTGGGCTTGTCGGCGATGTCCGCGCCCAGCCGGGCCGCCACGGTGCAGGCGTGCCCGGTCATGATGTCGGCACCGCTGAACGCGCCGGCGAGAAAGTCGCGCCCTTGCAGATGCGCATCCACCGCGCCGAGCATGCGCGAC
>JBIPLY010000003.1:0-30821 GCA_044369385.1 Acetobacteraceae bacterium
CGCTGAAGTCTTTTTTTAAACGCCGTCTCGGCGTCTGGGTCCTTCTGCGGATGGCTGGGGCGCGGCTGCACCCGGCTCAAGCCGAGCTGGTGCAGCCACTTGCCGATGGTGCTCTCGTGCACGCTGACCTCGAAACGGCGCGCGACCTCCTCGCGAAGGTCCACGCAGCGCCAGCGTGTCACCTTGTGGATCGCCGGGTCGGAGCCACGGACCACCAGCGAGCGCAGCTCCGCCATCTGCTCCGCGGTCAGCGCCGGTGGCGGGCCGGGGCTTTGCCGCGACTTCAGCCCGACGACCCCGCCAACGTTGTAGCGGTGCACCCAATCGCGCAGCGTCTGACGGTCCATGCCGTTCTGCTGCGCCGCTTCGGTGCGGGGGCGACCCTCCAGAACCATCGCCAGGGCCAGCATGCGCCGCACCTGAGCACCGTCGCGGCACTTGCCCGCCGCAGCACGAAGCTCCGCTGCCGTGCGATCTGTCCGCGTGATCCTCACCGCCGCTCCCATCCGACAGCCCTCCCCGAATCGATCCGATAGAGCGAATCAGAAAGACCTGGCGCTGGGAATCCCCAAAGAGTCCGGTATTATGTAGCACCTGCCACCACACCCGGAATGAAGATTGAGCCCCGGCCCGGCAGAATGGCCGGATGGCAAACGACATCGTGCTCTCCGGCTTGGTTCAAAAAGCATCCGAACTCCAAGGCGCGATAGCGGCGCTGGAACGGCAGGTTGCCGCTCGTCGGGCCGACTTGGCTGCCATCCAGGCCGCGATCCGCCTGTTCTCCCCTGACTTCGATATGCGGGCCGTGAAGGTCAAGAGGGGCTATCACCGGGCCTCGCCGCATTTCGAGCGCGGGGAACTCACGAACCGATGCCGGGACGCATTGCGGGATGCGGAGGGCGAGCCGATCGCCGCCGCGTCCATCGTCGCGCGGGTAATCGCCGACAAGGGGCTGCCAGCCGACGACGCCAAGCTGCGCCGCGACTTCATGGCTCGCGTGCTGTCGTCCCTGCACCAGTTGCTCAAGGCCGGGGCCGTGGAGCGGATCGGGCATGGCTTGGGTGCGCGCTGGCGTGTGCCATAGTGCCGACAGCAACCGGCCGCCGCCTATCTCATCAGAAAGGTTCATCCATGCCCGATATCACCGCGATCGCCCACGCGCTGACTTCGTTGAAGGTCGCGGGCGATATTGGCAAAACGATGATAAGCCTGCGCGACACTCAAGCCTTTAATTCCAAGCTGATCGAATTTCAGTCCGCTATCATTGATGCCCAGCAGAGCGCTCTTGCGGCTAATGAGGAACGCGCGGCGTTGGTTGAGAAGGTAGGCGCACTTGAAAAAGAAGTGGCTGATCTCAAAGCATGGGACGTGGAGAAGCAAAGATACGAACTCAAGGAGGTGGCCAGGGCGGCGTTTGCCTATACGCTGAAGAAAACCGCAGAGCCAACCGAAGCCGCGCATTGGCTTTGTGCAGCATGCTACCAAAACGGAAAGAAGGGAATACTCAGCAGAATAGGCCAAAATGCGGCAATTCGGATTGACACGTGGAAATGCTCGCTGTGCCCAGCGGGCTTCGTTGCCGATGGGGGTGCATCGCCCTCTCGCGGGTGATGGCAGTGGCATCTTCATAGACATGCGCGTTCGCTCCGTGCTACCTTCGTTGCACGGTCAGCAAAGGTCCCAATCTCCGGTCAGCAGGGTTGCCGCCCTCCTACCGATTGGCGTTTTAACATATGCGGCGCCTCGGCGCTAAGCAGCCTCCTGCGCCCGCTGCCAATAGCCGCAGAAGTCCACGCTCGGACGGTTTGCCAAGGCCAACCCAGCCACCCGCCGCACCTGCAAACCGTTGTCCACCCGCCGGGCATCCTCGCGCCATGCGCCTTCCTGAGCATAGCGGGCGAGGTAAGGGCCGGAAATGTGGTGGTGATGGCCGATCTCGGCCCGGCGCACCCGCGAAAAATCGACCTCGGCGCCGTTGGTATAGACCCCATCGACGCTGTAGCCCTCCTGATGATCCACCCGGCTCATAGCATAGCGCGCGCCCAGTGCGTTCCAGCCCGCCGCTTCGTCGGCGACAATATGGGTGCCTCTGGCGACGCGCGAGGCGATGAACCCCAGCGCCGCGCTTTCGGATTTGAACACTGCTGGCGCCGTGCGCCCGTTCCGCTCGCGCACCACGACGACGACCTGGCGCTTGCCGCTCTTGTGCTCGGTGAAGCGACGATCCCGACGGTTCACCGAGAGATTGGACGGCTTCACGTAGCCGCCGAAGTAGGCGCCATCGACCTCCGCCACCTTGCCAGGACCGCCGAGCCGCAGCCCGCTCACGTCCGACGCCATTGCCTCGCGCAGCTTGTGCGCCAGGACAAAGGCGGTTTTGCACTGGCAGTCCAGATCGCGGGAGAGCGCCAGCGCCGACTTACCCTTGACCTCGTTGCAGAAGATCACGATGGCCGCGAGATACGTACGGAGCGGCATCTTGTGGAAGGCGAACAGGGTGCCAGACGTGACCGAGAAATCCTTGCGGCACGCATTGCAGCGCCAGCGAGCGGAGCCGTTCGGGCGCCGGCACTCATAGACCGTGTGGCACTCGCAATGCGGGCAGACCGGTTTGCCCTCGGTCTTGGCCCAGCGGATCGCGATGAACGCGGCTTCGGCCTGATCGTCCGTCATCCGCATGACAGCGCCGATGCTGAGCGTGCGAGCCTTGGCGGAGAGGAGGAAATGTTGCGCCACTTAGGTATCCACATTCGATGCCTATGCACGGAATATGGCTACCTACGGTATCGTTGTCAACGACAAACGCACCGGATATGATGACCTCTGCACCGATTATGGAGGCGCGCGTGGTCGACAAGGATTGGCAGGAGCGGACGAAAGGCATTCTGAAGGCCGAACTGAAACGGAAAGGTCTCAGCTACCGCGACTTGGCCGAGCGGCTGACTGCTATCGGGGTTCCAGAGAGCGAAACCAACATCAAGAACAAGATCAGCCGGGGTGGGTTTACCGCTGTGTTCTTCTTGCAATGTCTATCGGCAATCGGCGTTCGAGAATTGCATTTAGACTAACGTTTTCTAGAAAAAAACTCCGATACGTCAGAAATTTGTGATTGAATAGATCGATGCATCGATATTTGGTCTCGTTCTACCCTCCGCAAATACGAAAGAAGTTCGTCATATGCTCTGCTAGCGACTTCATAATCTTGTAACTTGAGTAAGTTCACGTGCGGCATTTCTCGCCCGGCATCTTCTTGCCGAAGATTGTGCCCGACTTCGACCGATGTTGACTGGTCGATGTGCCGCATATCCATCCCAAGCCGCGTGCTGTGGAATGTCACGAGCATATCCCGGCGGTGTTTGTTTAGGATAATAGTGCGCTCGCGCAGCCACTCTTCTCCTATTTTTTGCTCCCCTATGTCTAGCCAATCGGGCCGGGTTTCGGCCTCATGCGGGCCTTCCAGCAAATATCGCGGAGCGTCGCGTAGGGTTGCGGCCACCATTGCCATTAGAATTTGCTCCTTTGCAAACTCCAAGAGCAGAAAGATTGCACGCTCACGGGCCGCTTCCTTTGTCAGTGCGGCCTCGCGCGCGCGCGTTTCCTCCGCCGATGGCTCAGTCCGTAATGTGATCTCTGGCTCGGCAGCGGGGGATGGCAATAGTGCCTCTATCGGTTTGAACCGCCTCCACGCGACTAGCGAAGCGGATGCCACGAGCGACACGACGCATCCTGCGGCGACGCTGGCGAGCACGACAGCGCCCCACCCCAGATCCATGATTGGCTTCATGGCGCTGAAAGGCCAAGCCAGGACAGCGCCAGGGACCAAAGGGCCGAGGAACGTCCACCAATTACTGGCTTTCGCCAGCGGCCCCGAGGAGAAGGAGTTAAACAGTTGCCAGACCCGCATTCCGCAACAATAGCACTCATTTGTTGCGTTCCGGGAGTCCCGGCAACCCAAGCGCGCCCCCGGTGGCAGGTGCTACATAATACCGAAAGAGTCAGCCTTCACGCGGGTTGGTATTAAACCAACCCGCCTTGATGTTGACCCATGAAGGATGGGTCAACGCGGGCCGGTATGAGTCATTGTTTTGCGCGCGGCCACCGGCCTGCACCCTGCGGCGGCTTCGCCGCAGGCCCGCGCGCGATACCGATCGGCACAATGGCCGGAAGAGTCGACCATTGTGCCGATCGGTATTGGAAGTTCCCCTCCGCTGCCTCCTTCAGGATCAGCTTGTCCAGCGTCAACTCCGCAACCGCTCGCTTCAGCCGGGCGTTCTCGCGTTCCAGTTCCTTCAGGCGGCGGGCCTGATCCACCTTCAGGCCGCCATACTCCGACCGCCAGCGGCAATAGCTCGCCTCCGACCCCCCCAGCCCGCGGCAGATCTCGCCCACCGACCGGCCCTGCGCCAGCTCAACCTCCGCCTGGCGCAGCCGACCAATGACCTGTTCCGTCGTGTGCCGCTTCCTCATACCCATAGCCTCCTTCCCAGAAGGCCAACTCTCGCATTCCAGACGGACCGAGTTCAGGGGGGAAAGCCAGCGGCCGGCCGGCTCCCCGTTCGCCGCATGGCAAGGTTTCATAAACCTTTCGCCAAACCGTGCCCGACCCGCACCGCGCCGGTCGCTAGGGTCCGACGCGCTCGTTCGCATTCGAGCCATGTGAGGTTTGTCCGGTGTCCATTGCCCTTTCGATCCGTCCGTTCGCCGTCGCCGCGGCCACGCTGCTGCTCGCCACGCAAGCGGCGCAAGCCCAGTACGCCGACCTGCTGTTCTCGGAGTATGTCGAGGGCACCAGCAACAACAAGGCGCTGGAATTCTTCAATGGCACGGCGGCGCCGATCGACTTGCTGACCGGCCAGTACGTGGTCCAGATGTTCTTCAACGGCAACAACACCGCGGCCACCACCGTCAATCTCTCCGGCACCATCGCCGCCGGCGGAACCTTCGTGCTCGCGCAGTCCAGCGCGTCGTTCGCCGGCCAGTCCTGGGTCAACCAGGTCAATGCCAGCTCCTGGTTCAACGGCGACGACGCCCTTGTGCTTCGCCGGGGCGGCGCCAGCGGCACCATCGTCGACTCGTTCGGTCAGGTCGGCTTCGATCCCGGCACCGCCTGGGGTTCCAGCCCCACCGGCACCCAGGACAACACGCTGCGCCGCCTCAGCACCGTCATCGCCGGCGACACCAACATCTTCGACGCCTTCGTCCCCTCCAGCCAATGGACCGGCCACGGCGTGGACGCCACCGACGGGCTGGGCGCCTATCCGGGCCTGCGCAACGGCACGCCGCCCTCCGCGGCCAGCCGGACCATCATGGAGATCCAGGGCGCCGGCCACACCTCGCCTCACGCCAACACCACCGTGCAGACCACCGGCGTGGTGACCGCGCTGGCCAGCAACGGATTCTACATTCAGGACGCGACCGGCGACGGCAACGCCAACACATCCGACGGCATCTTCGTGCAGACCGGCGCCGCCCCCACCGTGGCGGTCGGCGATGCGGTGCAGGTGGCCGCCACGGTCGTCGAGAGCTTCAACCAGACCCAGCTGTCCACCCCGACCGGCGTGGTCAAGACCGGCACCGGCACGATCGCGCCGACCATCATCGGCGCCGGCGGCCAGCTTCCGCCCACCCGCGTGGTCGACGACACCGGCTCCGCCAGCTTCAACCGCAGCCGCGACGGCCGCGACTTCTACGAGAGCCTCGAGGGCATGCTGGTCACGCTGAAGGACGCCCAGGCGGTCGACCGCCCCAACCAGTTCGGCGAGATCTACGCCGTCGCCGACCAGGGCGCGGGCGCCACCGGCATGAACAGCCGCGGCGGCATCACCATCTCGCGCGACACCGCGGCGGACAACCCGCTGCGCGCCGACCTCAATCCCGAGCGCATCCAGATCGACCGCAACCTCGCCACCAACACCAACCCGACCACCAGTACTGGCGACCGGCTCGGCGACGTCACCGGCGTGGTCGACTTCAGCTTCAACGACTACGCGATCCGCCCGCTCGCCCCGGTGGTCGCCACCCCCAGCGGCCTGTCGCGCGAGGTCAGCACGCTGACCAGCGGCGAAGGCCAGCTCACCATCGCCAACTACAACGTCGAGAACCTCGACCCCACCGACGGCACCGCCCGCTTCGCCGCCATCGCCCAGCAGATCGTCACCAACCTGCGCTCGCCCAACATCATCGCGCTGCAGGAGATCCAGGACAACAACGGCACCACCGTCTCCTCGACCACGTCGGCCAGCCTCACCGGCCAGGCCCTGATCGACGCGATCGTCGCCGCCGGCGGGCCGACCTACGTCTTCGTCGACAACACCTTCATCGGCAACGAAACCAACGGCGGCGCACCCGGCGGCAACATCCGCAACGCCTATCTCTACGATCCTTCCAAGGTCAGCCTGGTTCCCGGCTCGCTCGATCCGGTGACCGACGCCGCCGACCAGCAGACCAATGCCGCCAACCCGTTCTTCGACAGCCGTCTGCCGCTCGCCGCCACCTTCGAGGTTGACGGCAAGCGCTTCGTGCTGGTCAACAACCACCTGAGCTCCAAAGGCGGCAGCACCGAGCTGTTCGGTCCCATCCAGCCGGCGGTCAACGGCGGCGAAGCCAACCGCCTCGAACAGGCCGGCGCCCTGGCCGACTTCATCGCCGACCTGCTGTCCAACGATCCCGATCTCAACATTCTGCTGCTGGGCGACCTCAACGAGTTCTACTTCTATCCCGCCGTCGAGGCCCTGCTGCCGAGCGGCCTGACCAACCTGTGGGACCTGCTGGCCGAGCAGGAGCGCTTCAGCTACGTCTTCGAGGGCAACGGCCAGACCCTCGACCACATGCTGATGTCCGGCGGGCTGGCGCGGCTGCGTCCCGAGTTTGATGCCGTCCACATCAACGCCGGCTTTGCCGACCAGGTCTCCGACCACGATCCGCTGCTGGTCCGCTTCAGCCTGAACAACACCGCCACGCCCGAACCCGCCTCGCTGCTGCTGCTCGCCGCCGGGCTGGCCGGGCTCGGCGTCGCCCGCCGGCTACGGTACTGAACTGGTGAGGGTCCAGGGGTCTCGGACCCCTGGTGGGGTCCGAGGCAAAGCCCCGGGCTTCCTTGCTACCCCACCGTATTGCGCGGCACGTCGCGGAACGGGCGCCGAGTATCTTCGCTGGGTTCGCGGGGCATTTTCAGCACGCGTTCGGCGATGATGTTGCGCTGGATCTTGTCGGTGCCGCCCGCGATCCAGGTGGCGGGCACTGGGAGCAGGATCTCCGCCACCAGGCCGTCGGCCGGCGCCTCGGGCCCGGCGAGCAGGGCGGCGGCGCGGGCACGACACGCTCTACGGCGGGCCGGGCGACGACTCGTTCTACGGCGGCGCAGACGAGGATGCGATTGACGGCGGCACAGGCTTCGACACCGCAACCTACACCGACAGTCCCGCGCGCGTGGTCATCGATCGCGTCCTCGGCCTTGCGACCGGCGACGACGCGCATGGCGACACCTTCGCCCTGGTGGAACGCTTCATCGGCAGCGAATTCGGCGCTGCCCTTCGCGGCGGCGACGATGCCGAGGTGCTGGAGGGCGGCGGTGGCGACGACCTGCTGGACGGCGGCACCGGCTGTTGGGCCGCCGCGGCTGGCCGCGCAGGCGTATTGCAGCTACAGAACGAACCAGCTTGCCTCCACCGGCCCAGCGGCGGAGAGGATGATCGTCAGCTCCGGCGTGGTGTTGGCATCGACATTGCCGAACACCGTGCGCGTCGCGCCGTTGTCCTGCCAGCGGATCTGGCCGGGGCCGGTGAATGCGGCGGTGCCGATGAAGACGAAGGCGTCGTTCGCCGTGCCGCCGCCGGCAATCGCGTCGATGGCGGAGAGGTCCAGCCGCTCGCCGCCGCTGGCGCTGAAGTCGTTCAGCACGGTGGCGTTGGTGGCGCCGTCGCCCAGGGCGGACGGCCGGAAGAGGAAGCTGTCGATCCCGCCCTTGCCCAGCACGGTATCGATCCCGCCGCCGAGCAGGAACACGTCCGGCCCCGCGGTGCCGACCAGGGCCTGATTGGCGGCGCTGCTGACGAAGTCGTCGTTCAGGATCACCCCGTCGGCGCTGGCGGTGCCGAGCGACACGCCGTTGGTCTGGCCCGACAGCGTGACGGCGAATGCTTCGTTCAGCTCGCCCGCGATGTCTCCGGCCACGTTCACCGTGACCGTCTGGCTGGTCTGGGCGGGCGCGAAGGTGAGCGTCCCGCTGGGAAAGGCGCCGCCGGCGAAGTCGCTCGCGGTGGCCGGCACCGTGCCGGACACGCTGGCCCCGGCCACGCTCCACTTGACGGTTGCGGTGCCCACGGGCTCGCCGCTGCGCGTGACGGTGAAAGTGAACGGCGTGGTGCCCGACGCGCCCTCGGGCCGGTTCGTCACCGCGGTGGCGATCGACAGCGAGCCGAGCACCAGTTCGTCATCGTTCTGGATCACGCCATTGGCGCTTGCCGCGCCCAATGCCACCCCGACCTGCGGCGCCGACAGCGTGACGGCGAAGCCCTCGGCTACCTCGATCGCGACATCGCCGGCCACATTCACCGTCACGGTCTGGCTGGTCTGCCCGGCCGCGAAGGTGACCAGCCCGCTGGGGAAGGCGCCGCCGGCGAAATCGTTGGCGGTTGCCTTCGCCTGGCCGATCACGGTGCCGCCATCCACGGTCCAGACCGCGCTGGCCGTGCCCTTGCTGTCCCCGCTGCGGGTGACGGTGAAGGTGAACGGCGTGGTGCCCGAATTGCCCTCCGGCTTGGCGGCGGCGGCGGCGGCGATCGACAGCGTGCCGGTTCCCACCGTGTCGTCATTGAGGATCGCAACCGTCGCGTCGGCGGTGCCGAGGGCAACGCCGGGGCCAGGTGCGGCCAGGGTCACGCCGAAGCCTTCGTTCAGCTCCACCGCGAGGTCACCGGCGACATTGATCGTGATGGTCTGGCTGGTCTTGCCGGGCAGGAAGTTCACCACCCCGCTGGGAAGAACGCCGCCGACGAAATCGGCCGCGTTGGCCGCGACGGTGCCGCCGATCGCGACGCCGCGGGTGCTCCAGGCGGCGCTGGCACCGCGCGTGGTGTCGCCGCTGCGGGTGACGGTGAAGGTGAACGGCGTCGTGCCGGACCGGCCCTCGGCACGGTTGACGGGTGCCGCGATCGACAGCGTGCCGCTGCCCAGCGCGTCGTCGTTCATGATCCGCGCCACGGTGGGCGCGCTGCCCAGCACCACGCCGGAGGACTGGTTGGAGAAGGTGAGGGCGAAGGTCTCGTTCAGCTCGATCAGCGTATCCCCGGCGACATTCACCGTGACCTTCTGCGAGGTCTGGCCGGCCAGGAAGGTCACGGTGCCGGTGGGCAGCACGCCGCCGACGAAATCCGATGCCAAGGCGGCCACGGTGCCGCTCTGGGCGATGCCCGAAACGCGCCAGTCGGCCGCGGCCGGCTTCGTCGTGTCGCCGGTGCGCGTGACCGCGAAATGGTACGGGGTTGATCCCAGGTGGCCTTCGTTCTGGACCGCGTTCAACGCCTGCACCAGCAGGGTTCCGCTGCCGGCGGCATCGTCGTTCTGGATGATCCCGGTGGCGCTGCCCTGGCCCAGCGTGGTCCCGGGCGAGGGGGAGGCGAGGGTGACGGCGAAGCGCTCGTTCGGCTCCAGCGTGCGGTCGGCGGCGATGTTCACGGTGACCGGCTTGCTGGTTTCGCCGGGCGCGAAGGTGACGCTGCCGGAGGGCAGCACGCCGCCGGCGAAGTCCGCGGCACCAGCCGGCGTGGTGCCGGTGCCGGCGATGCCGGCGGCGCTCCAGGTGACGGTGCTCGTCTGGGCGAGATTGCCGCTGCGCGCGATGGTGAAGCTGTACGGCGTGGGCGCCAGGCCGCTGCCTTCCGGCTTGTTGGCGCTGATGGCGGCGATGGAGAGCAGGGCGTCGTCGTTCAGGATCGCCGCCGTGGCCGTGCTGATCGCGATCCCGTCACTGTTGAACAGCGTGAGGGTGAAGCTTTCGTTCAGCTCCACCGCGGTGTCGGCGGCGACGGGCACGTCGATTGCGAAGGTGGCCTGGCTGGGGCCGAAGAGCAGCCCGCCGCTGGGGAACTTGCTGGCGCCGAAATCGGCGGGGTCGGCCGGCAGTGTGTTTGGCCGGCCGCCGCCGGTGACCTTCCAGGTGAAGAAGTCGTTGAAGTTGCGCGGCGGGGCGGGATCGATCGTGACGGTGAAGGCATAGGTGGTGGTGCCGCCGGAGCTGCCCTCGGCCTGGCTGGCCTTGGCGATGGAGAGCGTGCCGCTGGTGTCGTCGTTGGTGATGAAGGAACTGGCGCTGGCCTGGGCGAAGGTCGCGCCCTTGCCGGGGTTGGACAGCGTGACGGTGTAGCCTTCCCGCGGCTCGATCACCTTGTCGTCCTGCACGGGGATGACGAGGGTGACCTGATCCTGCCCGGCCGGGATCGACAGCGTGCCGGTCATGGCCTTGAAGTCCGCGGCATCGGCCGGGTTCGCGCCGCTGCCGGTGATGGTCCAGGTGACGGTGCGCGCAAGGCTGCGGTCGCCGTCGATCTCCACGCGGAAGTTCGGCGCCGAGATCGGCCCGCCGCCGCCTTCCAGCCCGAGATAGGGCGAGCCGGGCGCGAAGATCGAAATGGCGGTGTCGTCGTTGCGGATGTTCACGCCGGTGATCGGCTCGATGCCAATCGCACTTCCGGCCGGCAGGTCCACCAGCCGCAGCATGAAGGACTCGTTCGGCTCAAAGGCGGTGTCGTCCACCACCAGCACGGGGATGCTGACCGTCTCCTGGCCCGGCGCGAAGGTCACGGTACCGGCGGTGGCGACGAGATCGCTCTTGTCGATGGCGGGCAGGCCGAGGCTGATGTCGGCAGCCCAGCCGACGACCTGCTCGGCGGAGATGTCACCGCGCCGGCTCAGGGTATAGGTGGGGGGTGCGGCGGCGAACTCACCCTCGCGCGCGTCCGAGATCGCCGGCAGGAAGAGGTCGAACAGCGTCGCGTATCCGATGACGCCCAGGTTGGCGCTGGCGCTCGGCACCCCCTCCGGCACCGCCAGCACCGCGCCGCCGGTGGGGTTGCTGATCCCGACGGTGATGTTCTCGCTCGCCTCGGGTGCGGTGGCGCGCAGCAGCGTCACCTCGAAGGTGGTGGAGATCTGCCCGGCCGGGATGGTGACGGTGCCGGGGGCGTCGATGTAGTCCACGCCCTTGGTCGCCCCGTTCTCGAACAGGGCGACATCCACGCTCACCGGTTCGCTGTGGATCCGGTTGAGGAAGACCGTCATCGCCACCGGCACGTCGCCGCCGGCGGCGTCGATCGCCTCCTGGTCGGCGATGTCGACGATGAGCGGCAGCGCTTCGTCGTCGATGATCGTGACGGTGCCGCTGCCGTCGGTGATGGTGTTGCCCACGGGGTTGGACAGGAGCACGCGGAAGGTCTCGTCGCCCTCGGCCGCCTTGTCGCCCTTCACCTCGATGGTGATGGTCCTGGACGTGTCGCCGGGGCTGAAGAAGGCGGTGCCGCTGGCGTTGGCGTCGAAATCGTTGGCGCCGGCGGTGCCGGACGCCGTCGCCCAGTCCACCTGCGTAAACGCGAGCGACGGACGGGGCAGGGTGATCTCGACATCGACGAAGGTGCTGCCGTTGGTCTCGGTCACGGAGGCATCGGCGACGCTGATGCCGTCGTCGTCGATGATCAGCGCGGTGGCCTTGCCCACGAGGATGCCGGTGTTGTCCGAGGACGATGTGAGGACGAAGGCGAACTGTTCGGTCTGCTCGCCGATGTCGTTGTCCAGGATCGTCACCTTGACGGCCTGGCTTGTCGTGCCTGGCGCGAAGGTGAGCGTGCCGCTGACCGGCGTGTAGTCCTGCGACGGTTGGGCGGTGCCGCCGACGGTGGTGAACGACACCGTGGCCGGCGCGGCGAGCGGGGAGCCGAGCGAGACGGTGAACGACGCGAAGGCGCCGCCCTTGCTCTCCTGCACCACCACGCCGCTGACGCTGAAGCCGTCGTCGTCGAGGATGGTGGCGGTGCCTTCGCCTTCACGCAGGATGACGGCCGCGCTCACCAGCACGCCGAAGGTTTCGTTCGGTTCCAGCACCGAGTCGGATACCAGCGGGATCGAGAAGCTGGCTGTTGTGGCGCCCGGCGCAAAGGTGATGCTGCCGGTTGAGGACACGAAATCCACCCCTGCCGTGGCCTCGTCGGAGAAGGTGCCATAGGTGGCGACGATGCTTTCGGCCTGGGGGGCGGAGAGCGTGGCGGTGAACACGACGGCGCCGGCCGATTCGCGCGTGGGGGCGGCCACCACGGACAGGCTGGTGACGGGGGCGTCGTCGTCCTCGATCTCGAAGGAGGTGACCGGCGCCTGCAGCGTGCCGCCATTGGGGTTGGACAGGCGGATCGAGAAGAATTCCGAGCCTTCCGGAATGGAATCCTGCACCAACGGCACCAGGATGGTCGTTGCCGTCATGCCGGGATCGAAGAACGCGGTGCCGGAGCGGGGCAGGAAGTCCTGGTAAGGCAGCGCGGTGTCCGCCTCCGTGGCGTAGCTCACCGAGGTTCCGATGCCCGAAGGGGCCGAGCGCTGGATGGTGATCGCGACCATGCGCGGCGCGCTGCCGGTGCCCTCCACGATCCGCACCTGGCCGACGGAGAACTCCGGCTCGATCTGGCCGGCGCGCGAGCGGAACACGTAGCGCCCGGGGTTGCCGACATTGGAGCCTTCGTCCAGCGCCAGCAGGCCGGCTTCGGTGCCGGAGCCGGGCAGGTGCAGCACGTTCACGCCATTGCCGCTGGAGATGGTGGCGTGGCCGATGCGCTCGGAGGTGGAGGTGGACCAGTCGATCGCCTCGTAGCGGAACGCGATGTCGAAGTCCTCGCCCGGCACGCCGAAGGGCGCGGCGGTGAGGCTGAGCTGGAAGGCGTTGGCGGCATCGGTCTGGGCGGCAAAGCGGCCGACATCGTCCCAGGTGACGGTGATGGTCTGGGCCGACGAGTCGAGGTCGTACCAGACCCGGTTGGCGCCGGTGGACGTGCCGCCCGGGGAGGGGGCGATGGCGCCGCCGCGCGTGTCGATGTCGGCCAGGAAGGGGGCAATGATCGGACGACTGCCAGCGGCGAGGACGGAGGCGCCGACACCGCCGACAGGGTCGCCGAAGCTCACGCTGCCGTTGTTGTTGACGAACAGCCCCTGGTAAACCACGCCGAAGACATTGATGCCGCGCGGGAAGATCTGGCGCAGGTCGATGAAGCCGGAGCTGTTGTCGTCGCCGACATCCAGCGCGTGTTCGCCAAAGCCGGCGGGGCCGCCAAGTCCGGTCACCAGGTTGGAGGCCATCGACATTCCTCTCCGGGGTATGGGGCGTTCAGTCACTGTCGACGCGGGGTGGTGGGCCGACATGTCGCCTCGATCTCCGGCTTAGCGCGAAGCGCCGCCGCCGAACAGTGTGCAATTCGTTAAGAAGCAGGCATTTAGCCTGGAACGCGGCTGCGGCGCCTGCCGCCGGCGTGCCGGCGCACTGCGATGTCGCCGCGCAGCACCGCGGCAAGATCGGCGGCGCCGACGGTGGTGCCCGCTGGGCCGTTATCGCCTCGCTCGTCGAGACCTGCAAGATGAACCGTGTCGATCCCCAGCTATACTTCACAGACCTGCTGACCCGCCTGGTCAACGGCTGGCGCAACAACCGGGTCACGTCCGTCAACGTGGTGGAAATTCGTGTGCAGCCGAGGGGGCCGTGGATCATGCCGCGACGGTGGTGATCTGCGGTTTGGTGGCGTCGATCGGCGCCGGCATGAGTTCGGCCATCCCCAGCCCCAATGGTGGCGTCTGGACCGACAGCACCATTCGCGGCGTCGACGCCCTCGCCGAGGGCATCCGCGCCCCGGACATCACCCGTCGCCTGGCCGGCCCTGCCCACACCGCGGCCCGCGAGGCGGCGCGCGCCCTCATCACCAAGGTCATCCCACCCCGCCCACCGACCCGGAAGACCCACCCGGCATCGAACTGCTCGGCAACTTCCCCAACCTCCTCCAGGCGGCCGGCCTCGCCGGCACAACCTCGGAGGAAGCCAAGACAGCAGCCGCGGTTCTCGATCTGATGCAGAGTTCGGTAAAGGAGGGGCCACGGGCTTGGCCCCGTGTGGGGTTTGGGGCGCGCCTTCGCGTCGCAGGGGCGCAGCCCAGCCTTGCCTGTAGCTTGCCTTGTCTTCACCCCTCCGAAGGCGCCACCGGCCGGCGCACGCGCAGGCGGCGGACGCGGCGGGCGTCGGATTCGAGGATGCGGAACTCGATGCCGGAGGGGTGGCCGATCACTTCGCTGCGGGTTGGCACGCGGCCGGCCAGGGTCATCACCAGGCCGCCCACGGTGTCGATGTCGGCGGCGCGTTCGTCATCGGTCAGGATCGGACCCATGCGTTCCTCGAAATCGGCCACCGGCAGGCGGGCGTCGATGTCGATGGCGCCGTCGGCACGTTCGATGACCAGCGGGCCTTCGATCTCGTCATGCTCGTCGCTGATGTCGCCGACGATTTCCTCGACCAGGTCCTCGATGGTCACCAGCCCGTCGATGCCGCCGTATTCGTCGACCACGAGGGCCAGGTGCATGCGCGCCTGGCGCATCTGCAGCAGCAGGTCCAGCACCGGGATCTGCGGGGCGACCAGCAGCGGGCGGCGCAGGATCTTCTCCAGGCTGAAGGCGTCGGCGCGGCCGACATAGGCGAAGACGTCCTTGATGTGGACCATGCCGATCACGTCGTCGAGCGATTCGCGATAGACCGGCAGGCGGGAATGGCCCTCGGCGCGCAGCAGGGTCAGCGCCTCGTCCAGCGTCACGTCGGCGCGCATGGCGATGATGTCGGCGCGGGGCACCATCACGTCGTCGGCCTGCTTGCCGCGCAGGCGCAGGACGTTGGCGATCAGGGCGCGTTCCTGCCGGTCGAGTTCGGCGCCGCCGCTGTCGGGGCCGGGGGCGGTCTCGGCGGCCTCCTGCATCAGCTCGGCGATCGATTCGCGCAGGGTCGGCTCGGCCCGGCCGCGCAGGCGCGCGCGCAGCCGGTCGAGGATGGAGGGGCGGCTGGAGGCGCTCATGGCCGCGGCTTCCCGGCGGCGGCCGCGCCGGGCTTCCAGGGATTGGGGCGGCGCATCCGGCCCAGCAGGCGGGCCTCGGCCAGTTCCATGCGCCGGGCCGGGCCGGCTTCGTGGTGGTCGTGGCCCTGGAGGTGGAGCATGCCGTGGACGACCAGGTGGGCGAGGTGGTCCGCGCCGCGGCGGCCGGCGGCTTCGGCCTCGCGCCGGACGGTGCCCAGCGCCAGCACGATCTCGCCGGGCAGGAAGCGGGCGGCGGGCTCGAAGGTCAGCACGTTGGTCGGCTTGTTGCGGCCGCGGTGGCGGGCGTTGAGGCGTTTTACCGCGGCGTCGCCGTCGAGCACGATGGTGGCATCGCCGCCCACGGCATGCGCGGCGCGGCGGGCCAGGCGCTCTGGATCGCGCAACCAGGCGCGCCAGGCGGGGTCGGCGACGATGATTTCAATCCGGCTTTCGCGGGGGATCTCGATCCGGCTTTCGCCGGGGATCTCGACCCGGCCGGTCCGGGCGATCGAGGGGTGCCCCGCTTGCGCGGGGATGGGTCTACTGGAGGGGTCCATCTACTTTCCTGGGGCCTCGCCCTCAATGGGCGGGCGTGACGCCGGTCCGTCGGCGGGGGCGGTGTGGCGGCGGCGGCGGGCGGTGTCGCCCTCGGCGGCGGTGCGCTGGTCATAGGCATCGACGATGCGCGCGACAAGCGGGTGGCGCACCACGTCGCGCTTGTCGAAGCGGGCGACGCCGATGCCGGGCACGCCCTCGACCGTGTCCAGCGCGTCGCGCAGGCCGGAGCGGGTGCCGGTGGGCAGGTCGACCTGGCTGAGGTCGCCGGCGATGACCATGCGGGTGCCCTCGCCCATGCGGGTGAGGAACATCTTCATCTGCACCGGGGTGGTGTTCTGCGCCTCGTCCAGGATGGCGAAGGCGTGGGCCAGGGTGCGGCCGCGCATGAAGGCGAGCGGGGCGACCTCGATCTCGCCAGTGGCCATGCGGCGGGCGACCTGGTCGGCGGGCATCATGTCGTGCAGGGCGTCGTAGAGCGGGCGCAGATAGGGATCGACCTTGTCCTTGAGGTCGCCGGGCAGGAAGCCGAGGCGCTCGCCGGCTTCCACGGCCGGGCGGGACAGGATGATGCGGTCGACGCGGCCGGCGATGAGCTGGGCGACGGCCTGGGCGACGGCGAGGTAGGTCTTGCCGGTGCCGGCGGGGCCGACGGCGAAGACCATTTCGTGGCGCGCCAGGAGGTCGATATAGGCGGTCTGGCCGGGCGAGCGCGGACCGACGGCGCCGCGCTTGGTGCGGATCGCGGGCAGGTCGGCCAAGGGCAGGCGCGGGTCCGAGAGGCGCGGGTCCTCGATTTCCGACAGGCGGATGGCGGCGTCGACATCGCTCGGGCCGACCGGCTCGCCGCGTTGCAGCCGGGCGTAGAGCGCGTTCATGGCACCCTGCGCGGCTTCCACCCGGGCGGGATCGCCGGTGATGGCCACGCGGTTGCCGCGGCAGGCCAGGCGCACGCCGAGGCCTTGTTCCAGGCGGACCAGATGGCGGTCGTGGTCGCCCAGCAGCAGGGACAAGAGGGTGTTGTCGGCGAACTGGAGGGTGACGGCAGCTGGGGAAAGGGCGGTCAAGCTTCGGTTCGCTCCTCGAAGGAATTGAGCGGGGGGACGGCGTTGAGCAGGGCGGCAGCAAGGGAATTGGTGTGGGCGGCGGCGATTTTCACCGGGGCGATGCGGCCGACCAGCGCGGCGGTGCCCTGGACATGCACGGGTTGCAGCCAGGGCGAGCGGCCGACGATCTGGCCGGGGTGGCGGCCCGGGCCGGTGAACAGCACCGGGACCACGCGGCCGACGCAATCGGCGTTGAAGGCGGCCTGTTGCGCGCGCAGCAGGGCCTGGAGTTCCTGGAGCCGCGCATCCTTGACCGCTTCAGGAACCTGGAGCGGCGCGCCGGCGGCCGGGGTGCCGGGGCGCGGGGAATACTTGAAGCTGAAGGCGCTGGCGAAGCCGATGTCGCGCACGAGTTGCATGGTGGCGGCGAAATCGGCGTCGGTCTCGCCGGGATGGCCGGTGATGAAGTCTGACGAGAGTGCGATGTCCGGGCGGGCGGCGCGCAGGCGGTCGATGATGGCGCGGTATTCGTCGGCGGTGTGCTTGCGGTTCATCGCCGCCAGGATGCGGTCCGCGCCGGATTGGACCGGCAGATGCAGGAAGGGCATGACCGCCGGGATATCGCGGTGGGCGGCGATCAGCGCGTCATCCATGTCGCTTGGGTGGGAGGTGGTGTAGCGGATGCGCCAGAGCCCATCGATCTCGGCCAGCGTTTGCATCAGCCAGCCCAGGGTGCGCGCGCGCCCGTCCGGGCCTTCGCCGTGCCAGGCGTTGACGTTCTGGCCCAGCAGGGTGATCTCGCGCGCGCCCTGTTTGACCAGGCGGCGGGCCTCGGCGATCACGGCGGCGGCGGGGCGGGAGGCTTCCATGCCGCGGGTGTAGGGCACCACGCAGAACGAGCAGAACTTGTCGCAGCCTTCCTGGATGGTGAGGAAGGCGGTCAGGCCCTGGGGGGCGGCGGCTTCGGGGAGAAAGTCGAACTTCTGTTCGGCGGGGAAATCGGTGTCGATGACGGCGCCGGCGGCGCGGGCGGCCTGGGCGACCATTTCCGGCAGGCGGTGATAGGTCTGCGGGCCGAGCACGATGTCGACATAGGGGGCGCGGGAGAGGATTTCGGCGCCCTCGGCCTGCGCCACGCAGCCGGCCACGGCCAGGATGGTGCCCTGCCCCGCCTGGGCGCGCGCCTGCTTGACCAGGCGCAGGCGGCCGAGCTCGGAGAACACTTTTTCGGCGGCCTTGTCGCGGATATGGCAGGTGTTGAGGATGATCATGTCGGCGTCGTCGGCGCGCTCGGCCGGGCCGTAGCCCAGCGGGGCCAGGACATCGGCCATGCGGCCGCTGTCATAGGCGTTCATCTGGCAGCCCCACGTTATCACGTGAAGACGCTTGATCATGGGCGGGCGCTTGGTGATCGCGGTCATGGTCGTGCCTTCTCGGCCTGCGTCCGGGCGGCACCCGGGCGGAAAGGCGGAGCAATGTCGGACCCCCCTCGGTTGGTCAAGGGGCGGCGGGTCAAGCGCAGGCTGGGGGGGGTGCCTCCTGTCACGGGGTCAGTTTGGCCGGGGGGGGCCGCACCGTGTCAAGGGATTATGCCAGCGCCGGGCGAGTGGCCAGCGGGGCTTCCGGCGCCGGGGCGGGACGGGCGGGGCGATTCTGGCGCAGGGCGGCGGCGCCCTCGGCACTGGCGCGCCACACCGCGGCGGTCAGCGCCTTGCGGTCCGCGAAGTCGCGCGGGTCCAGCGGGGCATGGAGCAGCACGCTGGCGCGCATGCCGCCGTATTGCGCCAACTGCCAGTAATGGCTGGCGATTTCCATGTCGCCGTACCAGGCCAGGATCGGGCGGGTGGCGCGGCCCATCGGCAGGCCGGCCAGGCGGTCGTAGACGATCGAGACCGGCTGGACCAGGGGCGGCAGGCCGCCCGCGCCGGGCAGCTCGGCGATCGAGAGGAAGGCGCTGCGGAACGGCAGCACGCGGGCGCCGTCCGACGTGGTGCCCTCCGGGAACAGGATCAGGTTGTCGCCGTCGGCCAGGCGCTGGCGCATCTCGTCGCGTTCGCGCGCGGTGCTGCCGCGCTGGCGGCGGACATAGGTGGTGCGGCCGAGGCGGGCGAGGGTGCGGATCACCGGCCAGGTGCCGACCTCCTGCTTGGCGATGAAGCAGGCATCCAGCGTGGTGCCCAGCACCAGGATGTCGAGCCAGGAGGAATGGTTCGAGACATAGACCACCGGCCGGCCGCCCGGCTTCGGCGCCGCCGGCTGGCCCAGGGTGCGCACGCCCAGGCCGAGGATCGCGCACATGCCGCGCCAATACAGCCGCGGGATCGCGTGCGGCGCGCGGGCGAAGGGCAGCACCGCCAGCTGCATCACCCCGCAGATCACGGTCCAGGGCAGCACCAGCATCAGCTTGACCACCGGGCGCAATCGGCGGATCACCGAGCGGCGGGGCGGCAGGATCCAGGCGGTGGGGTCGGCATCATGCGCCGGATCGGGGGCGCGCGGACCGGAGAGGAACCTGCGGGCTTTTTTGGTCATGCGGCTCGATTACGCTGCGGATCGGGTCACCACAATGGCAGGGGCGTGACAATTCCTTGAATGGGTGTGCCACGATGCCGCCGCAACGGCGGGCTATGGCGGACGCGGCGCGCGGGAGTAAGGAAGGGTATGGCGACGCGGCGTTCCCTGGTGCGGATCGGCTTGAACGTGGGGCTGGACGGGCTGCTGGCCGCCGGCGCCTGGGCGCTTGCGTGCTGGCTCGTGGGCTGGAGCGCGCCGCTGTGGACCGGCGGCTGGGCGGTTCTGGCGCTGTTGCTGGCCGGGCTGCCGTTCCGGCTTTCGGTGCAGTACTGGCGCTTTGCCGGCACCCAGGATTTGTTGGCGCTGGCCGCGGCCGCCATCGCCGCCGCGGCGATCTTCCCGGTTGGGCTGCGCGAGGGCGGGGTGGCGTTGCCTGGCCCGGGCTTTCCGGTGGCGCATGCGCTGGCGCTGATCGTGCTGCTGGCGGCGCCGCGGCTGGCCTATCGGCTGGCGCAGGAGGGGCGGGCGGCGCCCGGGGGAAGCGGGGGCGGGGCGGCGATCCTGCTGATCGGCGCCGGGGAGGGCAGCGACCTGTTCCTGCGCGCGCTGGCGGGCGAGCGGGCGCCGCCGTTCCATGTCGTCGGGCTGGTCTCCACCGGCACGGCGCAGACCGGGCGGCGGATCAACGGGCAGCCGATCCTGGGCGGGGTTTTCGAACTTGCCGCCGTGCTGGCCCGGCTGCGCGCCCAGGACCGGCTGCCAAGCACGCTGGTGGTGACCGACCCGGCGCTGGCCGGCGCGGCGCTGGCCGGGGTGATGGCATGTGCGGAGGCCGAGGGGGTGCGGGTGGCCAATGCGCCGCGCCCCACCAGCCTGGATCAGACGCGCCGCGATCCCGCCGGGGCGGCGCGCGGGGGGCTGGCGCTGGCGCCGGTGGCGATCGAGGATCTGCTGAACCGGCCGCAGGTGCGGCTGGACCGCGAGGGGATGGCCCGGCTGGTGCAGGGGCGGCGGGTGATCGTGACCGGGGCGGGCGGGTCGATCGGCAGCGAGCTGGCGCGCCAGGTGGCGGCCCTGGGGCCGGAGAGCCTGGTGCTGCTGGACAGCGGCGAGTTCGCGCTGTGGCAGATCGACCTGGAGCTGGGCGAGACGGCGCCGTTGGTGGCGCGCCACGCGGTGATCGCCGATGTGCGCGACGAGGCCCGCATCCGCGCGGTGTTCGAGGCGCATCGCCCGGAGCTGGTGTTCCACGCCGCGGCGCTGAAGCATGTGCCGATGGTGGAGGCCAATCCGGCCGAGGGCATGCTGACCAATGCCGCCGGCACCCGCAATGTCGCCGAGGCGGCGCGGGCGGCCGGGGCGGCGGCGATGGTGCTGATCTCCACGGACAAGGCGGTGAACCCGACCAGCGTGATGGGGGCGACCAAGCGCGTGGCGGAGATGTATTGCCAGGCGCTCGATATCCAGGCGCGGGCCCCCGGGGCGGCGAGCGGCGGGATGCGGGCGATCACCGTGCGCTTCGGCAACGTGCTGGGCTCCACCGGCAGCGTGGTGCCGCTGTTCCAGCGCCAGCTTTCGCGCGGCGGGCCGCTGACGGTCACGCATCCGGACATGCAGCGCTATTTCATGACGGTGCGCGAGGCGGTGGGGCTGGTGTTGCAGGCCAGTGTTGTCGGCACGGTCGACGCCTCGCCGGAATTCCTGCGTGATGGCGGCATCTTCGTGCTGGACATGGGCGAACCGGTGAAGATTTCCGATCTCGCGAAAAGCATGATCCGGCTGGCCGGGTTGCGGCCCGACATCGACGTGCAGATCCGCTACACCGGGCTGCGGCCGGGGGAAAAACTGTTCGAGGAACTGTTCCACGGCCGCGAGCCCGCCGTGCCGACCGGGCATGACGGGCTGCTGATGGCCACGCCGCGCACCGCGGATGCGGCCATGGTCGGGCGCGCCATCGACGAGATCGCCGCGGCCGCGCGGGGCGGCAATATCCGCCTGGCGCTGACCCTGTTGGGGCACCAGGTGCCTGAATTCGCTCACAATGCAGCGCCCGGTTCCGATGCCGCGCGTGCCTGAAGGACCTGCCATGACCCCGATTCCGTTCATCGACCTCAAGGGCCAGCAGGCCCGCATCGCCGAGGACCTGCGCCGCCGACTGGCCGCCGTGCTGGAGCATTGCCAGTTCATCCTGGGGCCCGAGGTGGCGGAGCTGGAGGCGGCGCTGGCGGGGTTCTGCGGGGCGAAGCATTGCGTGTCGATCAGCTCCGGCACCGATGCCCTGCAGATCGCGATGATGGCGGAGAGTATCGGCCGCGGTGACGCCGTTTTCCTGCCGGCCTTCACCTATACCGCGACCGCCGAGGTGCCGCTGGTGCTCGGCGCCACGCCGGTCTTTGTCGATGTGGACCCACGGACGTTCCAGCTCGATCCCGCCCATCTCGCCGCGCGGGTGGCGGAGGTGCGCGCGGGGGGTGTGCTGCGGCCGCGCATGGTGATCGGCGTCGACCTGTTCGGGCAGCCGGCGGACTGGGCGGCGATCGCGGCGATCGCAGCGCGCGAGGGGCTGGTGACGCTGGACGATTGCGCGCAGAGCTTCGGCGCCAGCCTGGGCGGGCGGATGCTGGGGGTGATGGCGGATGCCACGGCCACCAGCTTTTTCCCGTCCAAGCCGCTGGGCGCCTATGGCGATGGCGGGGCGCTGTTCACCGAGAGCGACGAGCGCGCGGCGCTGTACCGCAGCCTGCGCACCCATGGCGAGGGCACCACGCGCTACGAGGTGCTGCGCACCGGCATGAACGGGCGGCTGGACACGCTGCAGGCGGCGGTGCTGCTGAGCAAGATGACGGTGTTCCCGCAGGAACTGGCGGCGCGCGAGCAGGTGGCGCGGTATTACGATGCGCGGCTGGGCAATGCGGTGGTGACGCCGGCGCGGGTGGCGGATTCCAAGGCGGCCTGGGCGATCTATGCCATCCTGCTGCCGGACGGGGCGGCGCGGACGCGGATGCAGGACGGGCTGAAGGCCGCCGGGGTGCCCACGGCGATCTACTATCCGAAGCCGCTGCATCGCCAGCCGGCCTATCAGGGCGCCCATGACGGTGCTGCCCTGCCGGTTTCCGACGACCTGGCGGGGCGCATCCTGGCGCTGCCGATCCATCCCGACCTGGGCGAGGACGATCTTTCCCGGATTTGCGACGCGGTGCTGGCAAATGTCTGATCCGGTTGGCGTTGCAACGAGTTGGGACCCCGCGGTCTATCTGCGCTATGGCGATGAGCGGTTGCGCCCGGCGCTGGACCTGCTGGGGCGCATCGATGCCGATGCGCCGGGGCGGGTGGTCGACCTGGGCTGCGGGCCGGGCAATGTCACGGCGATCCTGAAGCGGCGCTGGCCGAGTGCCGATGTGCTGGGCATCGACGGGTCGGCGGCGATGCTGGACAAGGCGCGGGCGGCCGCGCCGGAGTGTGGCTTCGCGCAGGCTGATTTCGGCACCTGGACCGCGGCGGTGGCGCCGGACGTGATCTACACCAATGCGGCGCTGCACTGGCTCGACGGCCATGCGGCGCTGTTCCCCCGGCTGTTGGGGCAGCTTGCCCCCGGCGGGGTGCTGGCGGTGCAGATGCCGGCGATGCATGCCGCCCCGATCCGGGCGTTGCAGCATGTGGTGGCCGCCGAGGGGCCGTGGGCACCGCTGCTGCGCGATGTGGGCGGGGCGCCGCCGATCCTGGAGACGGGGCAGTACTGGGACATCCTGCGGCCGATTTCGTCGGCGCTGGATATCTGGGAGACGATCTACCTGCATGCGTTGACCGGGGAGAACGCTGCAGTGCAGTGGGCCAGCGGCACCAGCCTGCGCCCGTTCCTCGATCCGCTGCCGGAGGATCTGCGGGCGCGGTTCCTGGCGGCCTATGCGGCGGCGATCGCGCCGCACTATCCGCGCCGTGCGGACGGGACCACGCTGTTGCCGTTCCGGCGCCTGTTCATCATGGCGCGGCGATGAGGCTGCGCCTGGCGCAATCGTCGGACTGGCCGGTGATCAGCGAGCTGCGGCTGTCGGTGCGGGAGAACCGGCTGAACAACCCCGCCTCGGTGACGCAGGCGATGTATGAGGAATACATCGGCGAGATCGGCCGCGGCTGGGTGGCGGAGCTGGACGGGCGGATCGAGGGGTTCTGCATCGTGCGCGACGATGGCTATGTCTGGGCGCTGTTCGTGCGGCCGGGGTTCGAGGGGCGCGGCCTGGCGCGGGCGCTGATGGCCGAGTGCGTCGCCTGGCTGGTCAGCCTGGGCGTGGCGCGCGCCGAGCTGGAGACCGGCGCCGACACGCGGGCGGAGGCGTTCTATCGCCGTGCCGGCTGGCGCGAGGTGGGGCGCAGCGGGGGGGACATCACCTTCTGCCTGATGCTGCCAACCGAAGCTTAACCGCGGCGCGGTAGCCATGGTCCCCTGCATCGGGGGATCGCCATGCTGCTGACCGACATGCGGGCCGATGCCATCGCCGGCGGCCCTTTCCTGCGCGTGGATGGGCGGGTGGTGCGCCCGGCGCTGGCGGGGCCGGGCTGGTTCGCCTTTGCGCTGCCGGCCATGCCCGCCGAAGTGCGGCTGTGTGCGGCGCGGTTTCGCCCCGCTGATCTCAGGAGGGCGGATCGGGGCACCGGCCAGGATGTGCGCCAGCTTGGCTTCGCGGTGACCTGGCTGCGGCTGGTCGACAGCGCCGGGGTGCGCACGCTGCGGCCGGGCGATGCGGTGTTCGGGCCGGGCTTTCATCCCGCCGAGGCCGGGCTGCGCTGGTCGGACGGCGACGGGGTGCTTTCGCCGGTGCTGTTCGCGGGGATGGCGGGACCGGCGATGCTGCTGGTGGCCGGGTTCGGCGCCGAGGGGCCGGGGGCGGGCCTGCCTTCGCACCGGGCGGTGTTCCTGGGCGGCGATTCCTGGCCGAAGGACGAGCATGCGGCGCGCCATCTGCGCCGGGTGATCCACCCGATGCTGGCCGAGGATGCGCTGTCGCAGGCCGATCTGAACGGCGACGGGCCGCATATGCGCGACATCGCGGCGCGGGTGGCGGGGCTGGCGGCGGCGGTGGGGCGGGATGCCGGGCGGACGGTGCTGTTCGGCCGCTCCTCCGGCGGGCGGATCGCCACCCTGTTCGCGCGGCGCCATGGGGCGGCGGCGGTGGTCTGCCTGGGCTACCCGTTCCGGGCGCCGGGCGGGCCGGACGAGCCGGAGCGCCATGCCCATCTCGCCGATCTGCGGGTGCCGACGCTGATCGTGCAGGGCCGCGACGACCCCTATGGCGGCGAGGTGCTGGCGCGCGCCTGTGCCCGCTCGCCGTTCATCGCGCTGCACATGGTCGAGGGCGGGCACGAGTTCGGGATGGATGAGGCGGCGTGGCAGGCGGTCGGGCGGCGGGTGCAGCTTTTTCTGGCGGAGCATGCGGGCGCAGGTTGAGCCGCGCCGCCGGGTCTTAGGATCAAGCGCCCCGCGCGAGGGCGATCGCGTCGCACACCGCCTGGCGCGCCTTCGGTGCGTTGCGCCAGCAGGTGGTGCCCAGGCGGGCCGCGACCTCGGCGCAGATCGCGGTGGCATCGCGGCGCGCCAGCTCTTCCAGGCTGGCGATGCCGATCTGTTCCAGCCGGGCGATCACGCCGGGGCCAACGCCGCGCAGGGCCAGCAGCGCGGCGCGCTCCGCGGCCGGGAAGGTGGCGGTCAAAACTCGCGCCCTCGATCCTCGAATTCGACATCGCGGTGGACGTGCACGCTCATCAGCACGCCCATGCCGATCATCACCGTGATCATCGCGCTGCCGCCGTGGCTGACCAGCGGCAGCGGCACGCCGCCCACCGGGATCGCGCCCATCACCATGGCGACATTCACGAACACATACATGAAGAAGTTCATGCTGATGCCGAGTGCCACCAGCCGCCCGTACTGGTGGCGGCAGCGCAGCGCGATCAGCATCCCGCCGAGGATGAGTGCCGCCAGCAGCGCCAGCACCGCCAGCCCGCCGACCAGGCCGAATTCCTCGGCCAGCATGGTGAAGATGAAGTCGGTCTGCTTTTCCGGCAGGAAGTTCAGGTGGCCCTGGGTGCCCTGCAGGAAGCCCTTGCCCCAGATGCCGCCGGAGCCCAGCGCGATCTTCGACTGGGTGATGTTGTAGCCCGCGCCCAGCGGGTCGCTCTCCGGATTGAGGAAGGTGTCGATGCGCGCGCGCTGGTAGTCGCGCAGGTGCGAATAGGCGATCGGCATGGCGCCGACCACGCCCCCGGCCACCAGCGCCACTTTCCACCAGCGCAGCCCGGCGCCCAGGAAGATCGTGCCGCCGACCACGGCCGTGATCACCGCGGTGCCCAGGTTGGGCTGCTTCAGGATCAGCGCCACCGGGATCAGCACCGCCAGGATCGGCGGGATCAGGAACAGCGGGTTGCCCACCCGCTCCCACGATGCGCGGTGGAACCAGGAGGCGAGCGCCAGCACCAGGGCCAGCTTCATCAGCTCCGAGGGCTGCCACTGCATCCCGCCGAGTTCGATCCAGCGCTGCGCCCCCTTGCCCACGTTGCCGATGGTCAGCACCAGCACCAGCAGCACCACGCCGCCGGCCCAGGCGAGCCAGGACAGGCGCTGGATGAAGCGGATGTCGATCATGGCAATCGTCAGCATCAGCACCAGGCCGAAGCCGAAGCGCAGCATGTGCCGCGCCGCATAGGGCTCGGGCGATCCGCCGGCGGCCGAATACAGCGCCGCATAGCCGACGCCGGCCAGCATCGCCAGCAGCAGCACATAGAGCCAGGAGATGCGGAACAGCTTCGCGGTGAGGTCGAAGGAGGTCTCGCGGATCAGCCGGCGCTCGGAAAAGCTCATCGCTCCGCCACCCGCGGGCGATCGGGGCGAAGGGCCGGGTCGCGCGCCAGGGTGGCGGCCATGATGTCGCGCGCCACCGGGGCGGCGGCCTCTGAGCCGGCATTGCCGTGCTCGACCACCACCGAGAGCGCATAGCGCGGCGCGTCATGCGGGGCATAGGCCACGAACAGGGCGTGCGGGCGGTACTCCCAGGGCAGGTTCTCCGACTTGAAGCCGCGCTCGCGCTGTTCGCGGGTGACGTTTCGCACCTGCACGGAGCCGGTCTTGCCGGACATCTGCACCGGGTTGGCCTGGCCCGGGATCGGCGGCAGCTTGGCGATCTGCGCGGTGCCGCCCTTTTCGTTGACCACCGACCACATCGCCTCGCGCATCACCTGAAGCCCGCGCTCGCCGACGCCCAGGCTGGGCCAGTCCTCGGGCCGCGCGCCCTTTTGCAGCACGCCGCCGATGCTGCGGGTCAGATGCGGCTGTACCTGACGCCCGGTGGCCAGGCGCGCGGTCATGGTGGCCAGGGCGAGCGGGGTGAGCTGGAAGAAGCCCTGGCCGATGCCGTGCACGATGGTGTCGCCGATGTTCCACGCCTTGCCCTGGGCGATGCGCCAGGCGCGGGTGGGCACCAGGCCCTGGCGCGCGCCGGGCAGCTCGATGTCCAGCTTCACGCCGAGGCCGAAGCGGTTCGAGACGGCGGCGATGCGGTCGATGCCGACGCGCTTGGCGACTTCGTAGAAATAGCAGTCGCAGCTGAACTTGATCGCCGCGCGCATGTCCATCGCGCCGTGGCCGCCCTGTTTCCAGCAATGGAAGCGGCGGTCGCCGAAATCGAGATAGCCGGGGCAGTACACGGTCTCCCCCGGCGTCACCACCTTGGCCTCCAGCCCGGCGATGCCGACCAGCATCTTGAAGGTCGAGCCCGGCGCGTACAGCCCGGACACCGCCTTGTTGATCAACGGCGCGCGGCGATTGGAGGTCCAGGCCACCCATTGCGCCTGCGACACGCCGGAGTTGAACAGGCTGGGGTCGAAGGACGGGTTGGTGGCCATGGCCAGCACCTCGCCGTTGCGCGCATCCATCACCACGGCGCTGGCGCTCTCGTCGCCGAGGCGGGCGAGGACCGATTTCTGCAGGTCGAGATCCAGCGTCAGCGCCACGTCCTGGCCCTGCGTGCCTTCCTGGCGGTCCAGCTCGCGGATCACGCGGCCGACGGCGTTCACCTCCAGCTGCACCGCGCCGGCGCGCCCGCGCAGCACGCGGTCGTGCACCCGCTCCATCCCGGAGCGGCCGACGCGGATGCCGGGCAGCGCCAGGATCGCGTCTTCGGCGACATCGGCTTCCGCCGGCGGGGCGACATAGCCGATCACATGGGCCAGGGCGGCGCCGTGCGGATACTGCCGCGTGGTGCCGACATCGACCAGGATGCCGGGCAGGTCCGGGGCGGCGACCTCGATGCGGGCCATGTCCTCCCAGGTCAGGAACTCGCGCAGCATGATCGGCACGAAGCGGCGGTGGCGGCGCAGCTCGCGCTCGATGCGGGCGCGTTCGGTTTCGGTCAGCGCCACGATGCGGGAGAAATTGTCCAGCGTGGCGGCGACGTCGCCGGTCTGCTCGGCCACCAGCAGCGCACGCCAGTTGATGCGGTTGCCGCCCATCACCTCGCCGTTGCGGTCCAGCAGCCGCCCGCGCGGGGGGGCGATCAGGCGGGCGGAGATGCGGTTGCTCTCGGCCATCGTGGTGTAGCGCGCGCCTTCGACCACCTGGACCTGGTAGAGCTTGGCGGCCAGGCCGCCGAGGGCGGCCACCTGCACGCCGCCGACGATCAGGGCGCGGCGGGTGAACACGCCGGTGCGCAGCGTCTCGCGCTTCATCGGCGCGGCTTACGCATTGGCCGGCTCGGCGATGGTGCGATGGACGCGGGCCAAAAGCACGGCCAGCAGCGGATAGAGGCCGGCGGCCAGCGCCGCCTGGAACAGCGCCGATCCGGCCGGCAGCAGCCGGAAGGTCAGCACGCAGGTCAGCAGCCATTGCAGCCCGGCCAGGCCCGCCGCGATGGTGCCGAAGGCGACCCAGGACAGCAGGAAGCCCAGGCGCAGCAGCTCCCGGCGCCAGCGCACCGCCACGCCATGGGCCACCAGCAGGCTGATCACCCCCACCCCCGGCGGGGCGAAATCCAGCAGGTCGGCCAGCAGGCCCACCAGGAACACGGCCGGCGGCGGCATCGAGCCCGGCCGGTGGACGGACCAGAAGAATACGCTGGACAGCGCCGCGGCATTCTGCAGCTCGGCCTGTCCCGGCAGGCGGAACGGGGCGGCGAAGAGCAGCAGCAGCGCCATGGTCAGCACGGTGGGAAAGCCGAGCCGGGCCAGCCGGTCGAGCCGGCGCCACAGGCTGGGGCGGGGGCGGATGCCGGGCAGCCGGTCATCCATCGCGCTATCTCCGCCGGTCGGGCTGGCGGGCCACCGAGGTTTCGGGCGGGATCACGCCCTTCAGCCCGTAATCGAACAGCCGCACCACCTCCAGCCGATCGAGCCGGGCCAGCGGCACCACTTCGGGCACGTTGCTGGCGCTGTAGCGCACCACGCCGACCGGCAGGCCCGGCGGGAAGGTGTTGGCCTCCGCACTGGTGACCACGCGCTCGCCCTCGGCGGGCTGGGTGCCCTCGGCCCAGTACATCAGCCGCGGGCGGGGGCCGTTGGTGCCGGCCAGGATGGCCCGCGCCCGGCTGCCCTCCAGCACCACCGGGACGCGGCTGTTCATGTCCGTCAGCAGCAGCACCCGCGCGCTGCGGCCGCCCAGCTCCGTCACCCGCCCGACCAGGCCGCGGTCGTCCAGCGCGATCTGGCCCTTGGCGACGCTGTGGTTCGGGCCGAGGGACAGCAGCACGGCGCGCGCATAGATCCCGCCGGCATCGGCGACCACGCGGGCGGTGACGTAACTCGGCGCGGCATCGGGGATCCAGCGCAGCTGCGACTTCAGCGCGGTGTTCTCGGCATCCAGCGCCAGCGCCACGGACTGCCAGCGCCGCAGCCGGTCGTTCTCCTCGCGCAGGCGGATGTTGTCCTCGTGCAGGGTGGTCAGGGCGCGCGCCGCCTCGATCCCGCGATGGACCACCGAGAGCGGCTCGGCCAGGGCGGCATAGATCGGGGTCAGCGCATCGGAGACGGCCATGCGGACCCGCTCGGCCAGCAGGGCATCGGCCTTGCCGAGCAGCATCAGGCCGAACGCGGCCACGATGAAGACGGGCAGCGTCAGCTTGGCCAGCGCCTGGCGCAAAGGTACGGAGAGCCGGATCACGTCGTCTCCAGGCAGGGGTAAGCGAGTTTAGCGCAGGGCAGGCAGGGAAGGAAGAATCTTCTTTTTTTGAAAAAAAAGAAGCAAAAAAACTTTTGTCCATTGGCAGCCGCGCTTCCCGGGGAGAGACGGGCGCAAGGTCGAAGAAGTTTTTTGGTTCTTTTTTTCAAAAAAGAACTGCTTGCTTCCTCAGTACATCGACGTCAGCACGTTCCTCAACCGCTTCATTTCTTCCAACGCCCGGCCGGTGCCCAGTGCCACGCATTGCAGCGCGTCTTCGGCGACCACCACCGGCAGGCCGGTGGCATCGCGCAGCACCTGGTCCAGCCGGTTCAGCAGGGCGCCGCCGCCGGTCAGCACGATGCCCTTGTCGACGATGTCCGCGGCCAGCTCCGGGGGTGTGTTTTCCAGCGCCACCTTCACCGCCTCGACGATCGCGGTCACCGGCTCGGCCAGGCTTTCGGCGATGGCGCGCTGACTGACCAGAATCTCGCGCGGCACGCCGTTCATCAGGTCGCGGCCCTTGACCTCGCGGTACGGGCCCTCTTCGTTGTCGTAGGGAGCGGAGGCGGCGCCGATGTCCATCTTGATGCGCTCGGCGGAGCTTTCGCCGATCAGCAGGTTATGGTGGCGGCGGATGTAGCTGATGATCGAATCGTCCATCTTGTCGCCGCCGACGCGCACGCTGCGGGCATAGACGATGCCGCCGAGCGAGATCACGGCCACTTCGGTGGTGCCGCCGCCGATGTCCACGACCATGGAGCCGGAGGGCTCGGTGACCGGCAGGCCGGCGCCGATGGCCGCGGCCATCGGCTCCTCGATCAGCAGGACTTTGCGGGCGCCAGCGGATTCGGCGCTTTCCTGGATCGCGCGGCGTTCCACGGCGGTGGAGCCGGAGGGGACGCAGACGATGATGATGGGGGAGGCAAAGCCACGGCGGTTATGCACTTTGCGGATGAAGTGCTTGATCATCTCCTCCGCCACCTCGAAATCGGCGATGACGCCGTCGCGGAGCGGGCGGATGGCCTGGATGTTGCCCGGGGTGCGGCCGAGCATCAGCTTGGCCTCGTCGCCGACTGCCAGGACCTGTTTCTTGCCGCGGATCTCGGCGATGGCGACCACGGAGGGCTCGTCGAGCACGATGCCGCGGCCTTTCACATAGACCAGCGTGTTGGCGGTCCCGAGATCGATGGCCATGTCGGCCGACATGAACCCGAGCAGGCGTGAGAACATTGGGGGCAACCGGATGGGGACGGGGGAGGGGCAGGGCTTAGCCCCCCCTGCCCCCTACTGCAACCCCTGGGCGGCAAGGGCTACAGCAGCTTGAGGACCGCGAAGCCGGCGACGACGCCCAGCACGCCCAGGATGGTCAGCAGGCCCAGGCGCCGTTCGATGAACTCGCGCATCCGCTCGCCGTAGCGGGACAGCAGCCAGGCGACCAGGAAGAAGCGGGCGCCGCGGGCGATGATGCTGGAGGCGATGAAGAGC
>JBIPLY010000476.1:0-3199 GCA_044369385.1 Acetobacteraceae bacterium
GGGTCGGCCCGGCCGTCGCGCAGCTGGATCTTCCACAGCGGATAGGTTTCCGGCGGCAGGTATTGCATGGCCAGCGCGCCGGCCTGCGCGTCCTGGCCCAGCAGCACCGGCACCGCGCCGGGGGCAGCGGCGGCGGCCACGCGCATCCACGCCGCCTCATAGGCGTTGCGGCCGATGGGCGCGCGCCAGTCGGCGGCCACTTTCAGCTTGCCCAGCGCGCGCTTGACGCAGACCGGGCCGCCCGGCAGGTCGATGCGCCAGATGTCGGACGAGACGCCGCCGGTGAGCTGCTCGCCGGTGGCGCCGGGCGGAACCGCCACCCCCATGCGCCGCAGCGCATCGATCAGTTCTTCGGGTGGCGCATTCGCGTTCATCGGGGCATCCTGTGCGCCGACGTGACGCGAGGCAACGGGGGAGCACACATGGAAACCATCGAGGCTGACTATGTCGTGGTCGGGGCCGGTTCGGCCGGCTGCGTGGTGGCCGCCAGGCTGTCCGAGGATCCCTCGGTGCGGGTGGTGGTGCTGGAGGCCGGCGGCAAGGACAACAACATCTGGATCCATGTGCCGATCGGCTACGGCAAGACCATTGTCGATCCCAGCGTGAACTGGATGTACGAGACCGAGCCCGATCCCGGCGCGAACGGGCGCAAGCTGTTCTGGCCGCGGGGAAAAGTGCTGGGCGGGTCGTCGTCGATCAACGGGCTGCTCTATGTGCGCGGCCAGCCGGCGGATTTCGATCACTGGCGCCAGTTGGGCAATGCCGGCTGGGCGTGGGACGACGTGCTGCCGTATTTCAAGCGCAGCGAGGGGCGCGTGGGGGCGGGCGATGATGCGCTGCGCGGGCGCGACGGGCCGCTCTCGGTGGTCGATTTCGCGGCGCGGTCGCGGCTGTCCGAGGCGTTCCGGCAGTCGGCGATGATGGTGGGGATCCCGAACAACGATGACTACAACGGCGCCACCCAGGAAGGTGTGGGCTACTACCAGAACACGATGAAGAACGGCCGGCGCTGGTCGGCGCATCGCGCGTTCCTGAAGCCGGCGATGAAGCGGCCCAACCTGCAGGTGATCACCCATGCCCAGGCCGAGCGGGTGCTGATGGCCGGGCGCCGCGCGGTCGGCGTGTCCTATCGCCAGGGCAGGGCGAGCCATACGGTGCGGGCGCGGCGGGAAGTGATCCTGTGCGGCGGGGCGATCAATTCGCCGCAACTGCTGATGCTGAGCGGCATCGGGCCGGCGTCGCATTTGTCGGCGATGGGGATCGAGCCGGAGCACGACCTGCCGGGCGTCGGCCAGAACCTGCAGGACCATTACCAGGTGCGCTTCGTCTACAAATGCACCGAGGCGGTGACGGTCAACGACATCATGATGTCGCCGCTGCGCATGGCGCTGATGGGGTTGCAATACGCCCTGTTCCGCAGCGGGCCGCTGACCGCCAGCGCCGGGCAGGTCGGCATCTTCACCAAAAGCCGCCCCGAGCTGGACGCGCCGGACATCCAGTTCCACTTCATCGGCTTCTCCGCCGACCGGCCGGGCGAGGGGCTGCACAAGTTCTCCGGCTTCAGCCAGAACATCTGCCAGTTGCGGCCGGAAAGCCGGGGCGAATTGCTGCTGAAGTCGCCCGATCCGCTGGCGCCGCCGGCGATCCATCCGAACTACCTCTCCGCCGAGCTGGACCGCACCGTGCTGGTCGACGGGCTGCAACTGGCGCGGCGCATCGCGCAGCAGGCGCCGATCCGTGCCTTCATCGACAGCGAATACCTGCCGGGCGAGGCGGTGCAGACGGACGCCGAGATGCTGGAATACGCCCGCACCTACGGCGGCACCATCTTCCATCCCATCGGCACGGCGAAGATGGGGCGCGATCCGATGGCGGTGGTGGACGAGCAGCTTCGCGTGCATGGCATCGACGGGCTGCGGGTGGCCGATGCCGCGGTGATGCCGACCATGGTCAGCGGCAACACCAACGCCGCCTGCATCATGATCGGCGAGAAATGCGCCGACCTGGTGCGCGGGCAGGCGCTGGCGCGGGCGGCTTGAGGGAGGGAGTCCGGGCGGGCATTCGTGGACATCTTGCCGCCCCGACCTTATATCTTGGATAGATAGAAAGGGACGTCGCCATGAATGATCGGCATCGTCGGACCCTCGGCACCGTCGACCGGATCGCCGAAAGCGGCACCATATTTGTCCATGAGATGACGACCGGCAAACTGGGCTACATCGCCAACAACACGCCGGTCATGGTGGGCGGGCCGGTACGCCCGGGAATGCGGTTGAATCTTGTGGTGGAAGATCGCGGCGACGTCATGGTCGTCGAATCAGCGGAGGCGGCTGGCTGAAACGACGTAGCTGTCGGATCACAGGCGATGAGCGGTGCACCGCCACGACCAATCCTGGACCCTCGCGACGCCATGGCAGAGAATTGGCCGGAGTTGCGGCTTCATCAGGTGCGCCATGACATTCGTAGGTTCGGCCTGGTGCCCGATCCGCGCGAATTGCTGCCGGCAGACATCCTGTTGATCGCCGGGTCTTCACCGGTATCGCGGCTGATCGGTCGCGCCCAGACGCGGGCAGGGTTCGCCGCACATGACGCGATGTGGAGCCACGTCGCGCTGTTCACCGGCGACAACATGGTGGTCGAGGCCAATCCGTGGGGCGGCGTGGCGTTGCGTCCGATGGTCGAGGCGACCTTCGGAAGGCGAATTCTGGCGCGTCGCCGGCCGGGTCTGGCGATGGAAGACCGCTATCGCGTGGTGATCAAGGCACTGGCGCATCTGCGCCGGCGCTACTCGATCCTGACGGTGCCGAGCCTGGCGTGGCGCGCATGGGCCGGCCCGCGTGCGCGGCCGTCAGGGCATGTCGGCGGCATCACGATTTGTTCGACGCTGGTCGCGGATGCCTATGTGGAAGCCGTGCAGGCGGATATCCGGCCGCCAAGCATGGGAGCGGCCTGGCCGGCTGACGTCAGCCACACCGACCGGCTTTCGGATGTGACGATCGGCTGGGTCCGCGTGCGGCAATGATCACGACCCGGGCAAGCAACATTGAACAGGGCATACGAGTTCCATGACCATCCTCGCCACAATCGGTGTCCCCGAGATCATCAACGCCTGCGGCACCGTCACCCGGCTGTCCGGCGGCATCATGGCGCCCGAGGTGGCCGAGGCGATGCGCCAGGCCAGCCAGGTCTGCGTCGACAT
>JBIPLY010000547.1:0-2678 GCA_044369385.1 Acetobacteraceae bacterium
GGCCTATATACAACTCGGGGGCCGGGGGGGGGGGGTGTGGGGGGGGGGGGGGGGGGGGGCGGGGGGGGGGGGGGGGGGCGGCAGTGATGCAGACGGTGCCGGCGCCGGGGGCGGATGATCCGACGCAGACGCTGACGGTGCTGCAGACGCCGTTCACCTACGGGCTGGCCGCCGGGATCGCGCTGTTGTCCGCGGTGGCGGCGGCCTGGATCCCGGCGCGCAAGGCGGCGCGGACCGATCCGCTGGCGATCATCCGGGGGGCGACGTGACCCCGCGCCGCTGGGGGGCGACTTGATTCTGCGCACCGAGCGGCTGGGCCGGGTGCTGCCGGCGGTGGTGCCGGTGACGCTGCTGGCCGACGTGTCGCTGGGCTTCGAGCGGGCGAGTTTTTCCGTCATCACCGGCCCGTCCGGCTCCGGCAAGTCGTCGCTGCTGTATCTGCTCGGGCTGCTCGATGTGCCGACCTCCGGAGAGGTGTTGGTCGACGAGGCGCCGACCAGCGCAATGGACGATGCGGCGCGGACGCGGCTGCGGCTGGCGGCGTTCGGCTTCGTGTTCCAGTTCCATTTCCTGCTGCCGGAATTCACCGTGCTGGACAACGTGATGCTGCCGATGCGCCAGTTGGGGCGGCTGTCGCGCGCGGCGATGCGGGTGCGGGCGATGGAGCTGCTGGAGTCGCTGGACATGGCCGACCAGGCGAACAAGCGCCCCGACGCATTGTCCGGCGGGCAGCGGCAGCGGACCGCCGTCGCCCGCGCGCTGGCCAACGACCCGCCGGTGGTGCTGGCCGACGAGCCGACCGGGGCGCTGGACACGAAGAATGCCGCGGCGGTGTTCGCCGTGCTGGCCGGGCTGGCCGCCCAGGGCCGCACGGTGATCGCGGTCACCCATGACGAGGGCCTGGCCGCCACCGCCGCGCGCCGCATCCACCTGGTCGACGGGCGCGTGGTGCGCGACGAGGCCGTGGGCTAGGCTCGGCGCGGAGGACCCCCCCATGACCCAGCGCTTCGCCGTGATCGGCCTCGACCATCGCCATGTCTATGAGCTGACGCAGCACCTGATCGATGCCGGCATGGCCTGCGCCGGGTGGTGGAACGTGACCACCAACCCGCATGTGCTGGAGGGATTTCGGAAACGCTTCCCGCATCTGATGGAGACCGCCGAGCGGAAGCGGCTGCTGGACGATCCCTCGATCGGCCTGATCGTCACCGCCGCGATCCCGAACGAGCGCGCGGCGCTGGCGATCGAGGCGATGCAGCGGGGCAAGGATGTGCTGGCCGACAAGCCCGGCATCACCACCTGGGCCGATCTTGCGGCCGTCGAAGCCGCGGTGGCGGAGACCGGGCGCAAGTTCATGGTGGTGTTCGGCGAGCGCTTCCAGTCGCGCGCCAGTGCGAAGGCCCGCGAACTGGTGCAGGCCGGCGCGATCGGGCGGCTGGTGTCCACCACCACCATGGCGCCGCACCGGTTGAACCGGGCGACGCGGCCGGACTGGTTCTGGGACGCGCGGACCAACGGATCGATCCTGGTCGATATCGGCTGCCACCAGATCGACGCCTTCCTGCACCTGACCGGGCGGACCGATGCCGAGATCGTGCATGCCGCGATCGCCAGCCGCGCGCCGGAGCGCACGCCGGTGCCCGATTTCCAGGATTGGGGGGAGATGATCCTGCGGAACGACGTGGCCAGCGGCACGATGCAGATGCACTGGTTCACGCCCGACGGGCTGGCGGATTGGGGTGACGGGCGGGCCTTCATCGTGGGCACGCAGGGGTTCATCGAGCTGCGCAAGAACCTCGACCTGGCCGGGCGGGCGGGGGGGCAGCATCTGTTCCTGGTGACGAACGAGCGCACCGAGCATTTCGACTGCGCCGGGCTCCCGCTGACCACATTCCGCGATTTTGCCGCCGACCTGCGCGACCGGACCGAGACGGCGATGAGCCAGGCGCATTGCTTCGCGGTCTGCCGCCTGGCGCTGGCGGCCGAGGCGCGGGCAGCCGAGGCGCCGGCGGCGGGGCGATCGTTTTAGTTCCCTCTGCCTGCCCGGCTGCGCTACCGTTGCGCGGCTGATCCGACGGGAGGGCGCGATGCGCGGAGTGCTGGCAGGTTGCCTGCTGGGCCTGGTGCCGGGGGTGGCGCAGGCGGCCTTCATCCCGGTCGATCTTTCCGCCCTTGCCAACAACAGCGCCGCCGTGGTCAGCGAGGCGTTTGCCGGCAGCCCGACGGCGAATTTTGCCGGGGTGCCGTTCCTCAGCCTGGGCCATGTGGCAGGCTCGGTCTGGTCGTCGGTGGGCGGGGGCGCCGCGCCCGCCTCCCTGACCGTGCCGGTGAACCAGGTCGGCGTGGTCGCCGCCTATTCGCTGATCAACACCGCCTGGGGCGTGGCCGGGGCGCCGGCGCTGGCGACGGTGACCTTCGACGGGCTGCTGGCCGACTACGTGGTGGCGCTGATCGGGAACGTCGATATCCGCGACTACAACCAGAACGCCTACACCAACCTGATCAACGGCACGACGACGATCAATGTGTTCGACAACGGGCTGGGCCAGCGGGTCGACCGGCAGGAATTCGTGCTGCCGGCCAGTTTCGCCAACGACACGCTGGTCTCGGTGCGATTCGACGACTATGGCGCGGACAATGTGCAGCGGGTGTTCCTGGCCGGGCTGACGCTGGAGGTC
>JBIPLY010000477.1:0-3194 GCA_044369385.1 Acetobacteraceae bacterium
CGCCGGTCTTCGCCTTGATGCACGCGATCAGGGCCTGGATGGTGAGCTTCGTATCGCCGACCAGGCCGATATCGGCAGCCTCGTCCTTGTTCAGCTCGTCGGGGTTGTTGGTGTTGTGGATGATGGTCTTGCCCGGCTTGATCTTCTGGGCATAGGGCGAGCGGGTCAGGCTGGTACCCAGCGCCAACATCACATCGCTGCCGGTGAGCCATTCATTGGCCGGACCGGTGGTCGTGCCGCTGCCGGCACCCAGCGCCAGCGGATGGCGTTCGTCAAAGGCGGACTTGCCGGGCATGGTGCAGAACACGGGTGCTGCGATCAGTTCGGCCAGTTCGCGCAAAGCGTCCGTGCCGCCGGAGAACATCACGCCCTGGCCGGCCCAGATAACCGGCCGCTTCGCGCCGATCAGCGCCGCGGCGGCTTCCTCGATAGCGGAGGCTTCCGGCACCTGGCGGTGGATCTTGGGGGATTTGTAGGTCCGGGCCGCTTCCGGCACTTCCTGGTCGCAGACATCGCCGGTCAGCTCCACCACCACCGGGCCGGGCGTTCCGTTGCGCAAGGCATGGAAGGCGCGGCGCATCACATCGCCCACCTGGTTCGGCGTATAGATCGCCTCCACCTGCTTGACCCAGCCCTGATAGTTCCGGGCTGCCGTGAAGTTCGGCTTCACCGACAGACGGTCGAGATTGTTGCCGCCCAGGAACACCAGGATCGGGATATTGTCGGCATAGGCCTGGGCGATGCCGCCCATGGCGTTCTCGGCGCCAGCCTGGGCCTGCACGGCGCAGACGCCGAATTTCTGCCGGTCGCTGATCCGGCTGTAGCCATCCGCCGCCATCACCGCGCCGCGCTCGTGCCGGAACGCAACCGGCCGGATGCCAACCCGCGCCACCGCTGAGATCAACGGGTTGCTGGGGAAACAGGCTAGCCACTCGACGCCTTCCTGCTTCAGAATCTGCGCGATGTAGTCGATGCCGTTCATGGCCGGTCCCTCGTGGCGTAAGTCGCCGATGTTGGCGAGTGTGTCCGTGGTCAGAACACCTGATACAACTCGCGGTGTGGCTTAGCGGAGTGCAGGGCTCGTCGGGATATTGACCGACATTCCCTGGATGGCCGGCCGATCCGTCCATCGTGCGGTGAACCTATCGGCAATCCGGCAGCTCTGGCAACGGTGACCGCGCCCGGATGACGCCCGGATCGTGTCTGGCCGGTTGGTGGTCGCCGTCGGGGCGAAAGAGGGGGCAGCAAGAGCCAGGCGTTGCGACTGTGCGGCGTGATCGACGCCTTCCTGGGCGAGGCCCGGCGGGCCAAGGCTCGCCCCGCTGATGGATGCGCCGGGGCCGACGTGCTGGCCGCCAAGGGCTTCCCCGTGCAGCACAGGGCCAAGCTGCACAGGACGAACCTACCCCCTGGTGCCGGGCGGACCAGTCGTTGGCGGTCAGCAGCGATCTGAACCTCGCAGCGACCACTACGTCTTCTCGACCTCCCAGAACATCGGATAGGCCGACTTGATCAGGTTCTTCAGCGTTGTCCGGTAGCCCGCCGGCCGCGTGAACTGCCCCCACAGGATCGAAGGCGTCAGTTCGTAGACCACCTCATGCAGCTCGGCCGCGATCCGCTGCTGTGCGGCCACGTCCGGCGCGCGCGCGAACTGCGCCAGCATCGGCGGCACCCGCGTGTCGCATACCGAGGCGTGATAGCTCGGGTCGCAGATCGTGGCGATGTAGTAGTGCGTCAGCGGGCTCATCATGTCGCCGCCCGCCGCATACACCGGGAACATCGACCAGCCATCCTTGCGCGCGCGCCGCGCCAACACCGTGCCCCAGTCCATCGACTGCGGCTGCACGTTGAACCCCGCCTCCTTCATGCTCTGCTGGAACACGCGCGAGGCGGTCTCGCTGATCGAGCCGGCCACGTCCAGCGTGATCACCGGCTCGTTGTTGTAGCCGCTCGCCCGCAGCAACTGCCGCGCCTGGGCGATGTTCTTGCCGCCCCCCACCGCGCCCTTCGTGGTCGAGTACAGCGCGTCGCACATGAAGAACGAGGGGCAGCTCTGGCGGTACTCCGCCGGAATGCCGATGGCGTCCATCACCTCGCCCTGGTCCACCAGGCTCCACAGCACCTGGCGCACCTTCGGGTTGTCGAATGGCGGCGCGCCATGGTTCAGCCGGAAGTGCCCCTGGAACATATGGATGCCGCCCACGCCGAACACCTCCACGCCGCGCGCGTGCCGCAGCTGGCCCAGCAGGTCGTATGGCAGGAACTGGACGTAGTCGATCTCGCCGGCCGTCAGCGCCAGCGCCGCCGTGTTCTCGTCCGGCATCACCCGCATGTCGAGCTCGTCGATCTTCACCACCTTGCCGCCGGCGGTGAAGTCCGGCGGCTCGCGGCGCGGCACGTAGTCGGCGAAGCGTGCCAGGATCATGGAATTGCCCGGGCGCCAACGATCCGCCACGAAGCGGAACGGCCCGGAGCCGATGATCGTCTTGATCCGCCCGTCGGCCGCCTCTTCCACCAACCGCGCCGGCAGCATCGCCGGCCACGGCGCCACCGTCTTGCCCAGCAGCTGCAGCAGCATAGGGTAAGGCTCCTTCAGCACCAGCCGGAAGCTGCGCTGATCCACCGCCGTCAGGCTCGCCAGCACCGCCATCAGCGTGCGGCCCAGGCTGTCGCGCGGCCCCCAGCGGTTGATGGAGGCCACGCAGTCCGCCGCCGTCACCGCCGTCCCGTCATGCCACTTCAGGCCCGGCCGCAACGTGAAGCTCCAGGTCAGCTTGTCCGCGGAGGCCTCCCAGCTCTCGACCATCTGCGGCTTCACCTCGCCGTTGGCCGTGGTGCCGAACAGCGTGTCGAACACATGCATGGCCCAGGTGCGCGTGATGCCTGCCGTGGTGGCATGGGGATCGAGAATCACCGCCTCCGCGTCAAACACCGCGACGACAGGCTTTGCGGCATGCGCGATCTGCGGCAACAGCACGCCCCCTGCCGCAGCCGCCGAGCCCGCGGCAATCACTCCGCGGCGGCCAATGCCATTCTTCAGCATGCGAGGTTTCCTCCGGCGTGATTGATCCCGATGATGAGACGGTAGCAAGAGAGTCGGGCAGGGGCCACAAGATTAGAGTTTGCCGTACGCCGGTCCTTTGCCTGACGCTGGATCTGCGGCGCGAACGCTGCTGGTTTCAGCCCGGTGTCGC
>JBIPLY010000118.1:0-10230 GCA_044369385.1 Acetobacteraceae bacterium
TCAACGACGCCGGCATGACCTACCTGGTCGAAAGCCTCACCCCGGTCTGCCGGCCCGAGCTGAAGCTGAACCAGCTCAACAACCAGGTCGCCACCCTGCGCGCGGACATGAAGCGCCGCCTGTCGGAATGGCATGTCGGCGACGACAAGGAAGCCGAATACCAGAAGCGCCTGGCCGCCCTGCAACCGGCACTGGAGCTGCTGGAGGCGAACGGCAACGCCGGCCGCTTCGGCCTGCTGCTGACCCAGTTCCACCTGACCCCGGCCGAAGCCCGCGAGGTCCTGCTGCGCGCCCTGCCCACGGTCGAGGCAACCCGCAGCGCGCCGCCAGCCGCCACCGGATCGGTCACCAACCTGCGCGACCGGCTGCGCGCCCGCGCCGCCCCCGCCGCCGCCGCCGCCCCGCCGGAGGCCAACGGCAGCGACCCGACGCATGAGCGCGCCTCGGCCCTGCTCTCGGCCTGGATCGCCAAGCTGCGCCGCTTCTCCACCGAACACGGACTGCACGGCTATTTCGGCTTCGACGGCCCTGGCGCCGATGCGCTGGTCGCCGAGATGACCGCCACGGCCGGCCGCTGCCGCCTGCAAACCCGCCTGTCCGACGGGCTGGGCCGCATCAAGGGCGGGCTGCGCTTCGACCAGGCCGCGGACCGCCGCGCCGTGCTGGTCTCCCAGCTGGTCAACGAGCACGTGAATTTCCTCGGCATGAGTGCGGACGGCGTGCTCTCGCCGGACCGCCCGCAGGTCGAGGGCGGCCCGCCCGCCTTCGAACCCCTGCCCCCGCCCCAGCCGGGCTTCGAGATCGACGACGAGCCGGAACCCTTCGGCGGGCTCTACGTGCTGTCCTGGGTCGACGTGATGGCGGATGCCGTGCGCCGCAACGTCTTCGACCAGGCCGGCGCGGGCCTGGTCGACCAGAAGCAGAACGAGGCGCTGGGCAGCGTCCTGGCCCTGCTGTAGGAGCGACGCATGGAATTCCGCATCGCCCAGATCGCCGACGACCCGCGCGGGGTGCTCACCGGCGCTTTCGTCTTCAGCCCGCCGCCGCATTTGCCGGAGGTGCCGCGCGTGCTGGTCGAGCGCTTCGGCGCCGAGAACACCCGCCTCGGCCCGCATGGCTGGGCCGTGGACAGCCCCGGCCTGCGCCCGCGCCTGATTGAAAAGCGCGGCCCGGAACTGTGGCTCTGCTTCGGTGCCGAGATGTCGTTCCATGTCCTGCCGGACACCGGCGTGCGCGTCAGCCTGGTCGGCACCGATGTCGTCGGCGAAGGCTTCTGGCCGCCGATCCCGCGCGGCAAAGCCGCGCCCGCCGACATCCCCACGGGCGACGACCCCTGGCCGGAGCCGGAAGCCCCCAAGCCCCCCCCGCCGCCACCGCCACCGCCACCGAAGGCCAAGCCGCCCGAAGACGACGCCACCGTCATCGTCGCCCCGCCACCGGTCCCGCCGCCGCCCGCGCCGCCGCCGGTCACCGCCAATCCGCCGCCATCGCCGCCGGTCATCGTCGATCGCCGCCCCTGGCCGCTGATCGCGGCCGCGCTCATCCTGCTGGTCGCCGCCGGCGGCGCCGCCTGGTGGTTCCTGCGCCCCGAGCCGCCGCCGGTCCAGGTCGCCACCCCCACGCCGCCGCCGCCCCCCACCCCGGCCAACCCCGACTGCGCCGAGGCCGCCGACGTGCTCAGCGGCAAATGCGCGCTCGACAAGCTGGCCGCCCTGCCCCCGCCCGAACAGACCCGCCTGGCCGAAGCCTTGCTGAAACAGGGCGGGTCCCGGGCCAACAGCATCGGCACCGCCCTGCTCACCGCCGCCGCCGCCGCCGGCCACCCCCCGGCCCGCCTCGCCCTGGCGAAGCTGTACGACCCCGCGAACGCCCGCGACGGCGCCCCCCTGCGTCCGAACCCCGCGCGCGCCCTGGCCGAATACGCCGCGGCCGCCGAAGCCGGGCTCGCCGAAGCCAAGCCCGCCCGCGACGCCCTGGTCGCCCGCCTCAAGCAGCAGGCCGCCGGCGCGGATGCCACACTCGCCGAAGCCGCCCGCGACGCCCTGCGCGCCGCCGGCATCGACTGACGCGCACCGGAGGCATCAGCATGACCATCCGCCGCCGCCACCTCGTCGCCACCGCCGCCGCGGCGGCCATGCCCCTGCCCGCCATCGCGCAAGCCCCCGCCGCGCCCGCGCCCGGCGCGCGCGAAGCCCTGCTGATGCCCGGCAAGCGCACCCTGCGCCAACGCATCCTGACCAAGCCGGAGGCGCAGTACAGCCCGCAGCCCGGCGCCGCCCCGGCGGGGGCAAAAATCAACCCGCTGACCCCGATGTTCGTCTATGCCCGCCGCCCGGGCCCGGACGGCAAGCCCTGGATCGAGCTCGGCCCGACGGCCCGCGGCACACCCGCCGGCTGGCTGCCGGAGGAGAAATCGATCGCCTGGCAGCACACCCTGACCGCCGCCTTCCAGAACCCGGCCGGACGCACCCTGTTCTTCCGCGACGCCGAAAGCCTGCGCGCCATGCTCGGCGGCACCCCGGCCCAGGAAGCCCGCGCCCTGGCCGCCGTCGCCCAGCGCGCCCAGCGCCCGGACAATTTCCCGGTCGTGGCCATGGAACCCGCCGAGCACATCGACATCAAGCGCCAGTTCTATCTGCTGCCGATCCTCCAGGCGGAGGGCGTCTCGTTCCAGGACGGGCGCGAGTACCGCATGATGGAGGTCGCCTCGATCCCGCTCTCCGGCGACGGCGCCGCCGCCGGGCCGCAAACCCCCTTCACCGTCGGCATCGCCTTCGTCGTCGACACCACGCTGTCGATGGACCCCTACATCAACAAGGTCCGCGCGGCGCTGACCGATTTCGTGAAGGCCACCGCCGCCGAACCCGGCGCCCCCACCCGATACGCGCTGATCGGCTACCGCAATTCGCTGACCGTCCAGCCGCGCCTCGAATACCTCCACCGCACCTTCGCCCGCTTCGCCGACAGCGCGGACGCCGCCGGCTTCATCCGCAAGATCCAGGACATCAAGGCCACCAACGTCGACAGCCTCTCCTTCAACGAAGACGGCTTCGCCGCCATCGCGGACGCGATCGACAACCTCGACTGGGGCGACATCCAGGGCCGCATCGTCATCCTGGTCACCGACGCCGGCAACCGCCCGCCCAACGACCCCGCCTCCGCCACCCGCATGCGCCCGGAGGAGCTGGGCGAAAAGGCCCGCGCCGCCGGTGTCGCGGTGATGGCCCTGCACCTGAAAACCCCTCAGGGCGGCAGCAACCACGGCTTCGCCGAGCGCCAGTACACCACCCTGACCTCGATCCCGCTGCCCAGCCTCGGCGCACAGTATTTCCCCGTCCCGAACGGCGACCCTGAACTGCTCGATCGCGTGGTGCGCGACATGCTGACCAAGCTGCGCGCCGTGCGCACCGACCAGGCCGCCGCCCAGGCCAGCCGCACCCCGCCCAACCCCCAGGACCGCTCCGCCATGGTCGGCCACGCGCTGCGCCTGGCCTGGCTCGGCCGCCAGGGTGCGGCCGCCGCGCCCGACGTGGTGCGCGCCTGGGCGCCCGACGGCTATCGCGGCGCCAACCCGCCGGAGTGCCTGGACGTGCGCGTCCTGCTCACCCGCAACCAGCTCAACGACCTGGCCCAGACCCTGCGCCTGGTCATCGACGAGGGCCGCCGCGGCATCCTCGACCCGAACGCCATGTTCGACCGCCTGCAAACCATCGCCGCCCATCTCGCCCGCGACCCTGACGGCCTGCGCCAGCGCGGCCTGCAGAACCTCGGCGGCATCCTCGGCGAGTATTTCGACGACCTGCCCTATGTCTCCGAACTCGCCACCATGGACCGCGCCAACTGGCGCAGCATGGCCGGCGGCGCCCAGGCCGAATTCCTCGACAAGCTCGAATCCCGCCTGCGCCTCTACCAGGACTACAACCGCACGCCGGAACTTTGGAAAAGCTTCGACGCCGGCCGCGACGCGGGCGAGGCGGTCTATCCGGTGCCGCTCGCGGCCCTGCCGTGACCTTCCCCTTGCTCGATATCGCCGACCTGTCCGTCACCCGCCGCGCCGGCGCCTATGCCTTCCGCCTGGAGGTGCCGCAGCTCACCCTGCCCCCCGGCGGCCGCGCGGCACTCCTGGGCAAATCCGGCAGCGGCAAGAGCACCCTGCTCGACCTCCTCGCCCTCGCCCTGCCGCCCGCCCGCGCCACCCGCTTCCGGCTGCACACCGCGGGCGAAGACATCGACCTCGCCGACGCCTGGCACGCCCCCGGCACCGTCCAGGACCGCACCCGCGCGCGCCACATCGGCTACGTGCTGCAAACCGGCGGCCTGCTCCCCTTCCTGTCCGTGCGCCGCAACATCGCACTCCCCGCCGAGATCGCCGGCCGCCCCGCCCCGGACCGCGTCGAGGCCCTGGCAAGCCGCCTCGGCGTCGCCCACCATCTCGACCGCATGCCGCACGCGCTCTCGGTCGGCGAACGCCAGCGCGCCGCCATCGCCCGCGCCCTGGTCCACGCCCCCCCCCTGGTCCTGGCCGACGAGCCCACCAGCGCGCTCGATCCCTCGCTTGCCGTCGAGGTGATGGACCTCCTGCTCGCCGAAACCCGCGCCGAGGGCGCCGCCCTGATCATCGCCACCCACGACCACGACGCGGCCAGCCGCCTCGCCCTGCCCGTCGTCGCCTTCGAGATCACCCGCACCGAGGGCGGCGCCACCGCCGTCGCCCGGCCGAGCTGGGCATGAAAGCCCTCCTCGCCGCCCGCCTGGCGCTCGCCGACATGCGCCACGACGCCGCGCTCTTCGCCGGCGTGGCGCTGACCGTCACCGCCGTGCTCGCCCCGCTGCTGGTGCTGCTCGGCCTGAAGACCGGCGTCATCGAGCACCTGCTCGGCGGCCTGCGCGCCGACCCGACCACGCGGGAGATCGTCCTGCGCGGCCACATGCCGCTGACCCCGGAGTGGTTCGAGCGCACCCGCGCCCGCCCGGATGTCGCCTTCGTCGCCCCGCGCATGCGCCAGCTCGCCCAGCCCGTCGACGTCGCCCTCGCCACGAACCCCACCCGCGGCACCAACGCCGATTTCGTCATCTCCGCCCCCGGTGACCCGCTGCTCGGCGCCGCCGCCGCCGCCATCGGTGAGGCCAGCGTGACGATCAGCCCCCGCCTGGCCCAGCTCGCCGGCCTCAAGCCCGGCGACGAGATCGCCATCTGGGCCCTGCGCCGCGCCAGCACCGGCAACCAGCGCCTCGATGCCCGCGCCCGCATCGCCGCCATCGCGCCGCCCACCGCCAGCCAGAGTGCCGTCGTCTATGGCCCGCTGGCGATGGCCGCCAGCCTGGAAGCCTTCCAGGAACGCGACAGCGCCACCACCGAATCCCGCGCCCACATCTTCCCCAGCTTCCGCCTCTATGCGCGGGACATCATCGATGTCGCCACGCTGGAAGCCGATCTTCTGGCGCAGGGCATGGAAATCCGCACCGAGGTCGGGCGCATCGGCTGGACGCTCAGCATCGACCGCAACCTCACCGCGCTGTTCGCCATCCTCACCGCCTGTGCCGCCGCCGGGGTCGCGGTCACGCTGGCGGTCTCCTTGTGGGGCAATGTCGCGCGCAAGCGCCGCGCCCTGTCGCTCCTGCGCCTGCTCGGCCTGCCCGCCCGCGCCCTGGTCGCCTTCCCGCTGGTCCAGGGCGGGCTGATCGCCGCCATCGGCAGCTCCCTTGCCGCTGGCGTGGCGCTGGCCGTCGGCGCCATGATCAACGCCGCCTACGGCACCGCCTATCTGGAGGGCAATGCGCTATGCGTGATCGCACCGCACCACATCCTGGCCTCGATCGCCGGCTCGATCGCGCTCGCCCTGCTGGCCAGCCTGATCGCGCTCCGCCCGGTGCTGCGCATCTCCCCCTCGGAAGGCATGCGCGAGGGCTGATTGCGCTCCTGGCCCTGCTCTGCATGGCCCAGGCCCCCGCGCCAGCCCCCGCGCCGGCCCCGCCTGCTCCGGAGTGGAACCCCAAGCCCGCCGACGGCGACCTGGTGGTCCCGCTGCCCTGCGACATGGCCATCACCTTCCGCCGGATCGCCACCCCGATGGGTGACGGCCCGCTGGCCGACCGCCGCGTCGTCCTGGGCGACGAGGACGCCGCCGCCGCCTGGTCCGAATTCGTCCGCGAATCCCACGTCGCCGGCGGCTTCGGCAGCGGCGCACAGGCGCATTACTGGCTGGGCAAATACGAAGTCACCCGCGGCCAGTACACCGCCGTCACCCAGGGCTGCGAGGCGCTCGCCGCCCTGCCCGCCGCCCAGCGCCGCCTGCCGCAGGCCGCGATCAGCCTGGCCGACGCCATGCGCTTCGCCGAACAGGCCACCGCCCAGGCGCTCAAACTCGGCAAATCCCTCCCCGCCGAGGGCGAAGCCCGCGCCTTCCTGCGCCTGCCCACCGAGGCGGAATGGGAATACGCCGCGCGCGGCGGTTCGGCGGTCACCGACGCCGAATTCCGCCAGCGCCTGCCGCCGATGGACGGCCCGATCACCACCCGCGCCCAGCTCCGCCGCACCGGCCAGCGCCCGGTGCCGCTGGCCATCGGCCTGCTCACCCCGGACCGCCTCGGCCTGCACGACATGCTCGGCAACGTCGCCGAGATGGTCGCCGAGCCCTATCGCCTGACCCGCGGCGGGCGCAGCGGCGGGCGCGCCGGCGGCATCGTCGCCCGCGGCGGCGACATCTCCAACACCGCCGACCAGGTCCGCACCAGCCAGCGCATCGAGTATCAGCCCTTCGCCCCGGACGGCGAGATCCAGACCCAGCCGACCCTCGGCCTGCGCCTGGCCCTCGGCCTGCCGGTCATCACCACCCTGGGGGCCGCCGGCGACCTGCGCACCGCCTGGGAGAAGGAGCTGGCGGCGCAGGACACGCCCGCCGCGGCCGACCCCCGCGCGCTGGCCGAGGCGCTGGAGAAGCAGTTGGTCGACCCCGCCCAGAAGCGCGCCGTGGCCACCCTGCGCGGCACCGTGGAGACCGAGCGCAGCCGCCGCGTCCAGGCCGACGAGCGCGCCGCCCGCAGCGCCATCGGCGCCGGCGCCGTGCTGGTGCGCTCCTACCGCAACGAGTTCGATGTCGCCGGCGCCTCGATCAAGGAGGTACAGCTCGCCGAGGCGGCACTGGCGGCCGCCCGCACGCCGGGGGACAAGGCCAATGCCGATAGGGAGCTTGCCGTCGCCCGCCGAATCTCCGCCCCTTGGGTCCGCTCGCGCGACACCACCTGGGCCTCGTTGACCAGCCTGCTGCTGCAACAGGCCGAGATGCCGCAACCGCTGCTGGAAGCCCAGCTCAAGGTCTGGCTGGCCGACAACGCCCAGCCGGATTTCGCCCGCCTGCGCGACTTCGCCGCGATGTTCGTCGCCGAGGTCAACCACGCCCGCGCCGGCCGCGCCGTCAACGCCGATGCCACCCGCGCGCGCCTCACCGCCGGCATCCAGTAACCACCCCGTGAAACTGCACCGCACGGCATTCCCCCCACGCAATGATGTGCTAATGTACGTCCGCTCTTAAGCCCAATTTCGAGGGAACGAAGTCACATGATGTCGATCAGCCGCTTGACTCCCGTAACGGTGGTGATGGTGGGCGCGCTGGCGCTCGCCGGCTGCGCCGACCAGAAGGCGAACATGGCCGCCCAGGGCGCCGGCGTCGGCGCGGTCGCCGGCGCCGTGCTCGGCGGCCTGCTCGGCGGGCGCGACGGCGCATTGCTCGGCGCCGCCGCGGGGGCTGCGGCCGGCGGCATTGGCGGCCTCGCGCTGGCCTCGCAGCAGGAGACCTTCGCCTCCACCGAACAGGAGCTGCAGACCCGCACCGCCCGGGCCCGCGACGCCGCCACCGCCCAGCGCGGCGAGGCCGACAAGGCCCGCAACACCGCCGCGCGCTACGAAAGCAGCCTGGCCCCGCTGCGCACGCAGGTCGCCGCCGGCCGCCGCCTGAACGACCAGCAGGCCGGCACCCTGGCGCAGGCCAAGGCCGAGCGCGACCAGATCAAGGCGAAGCTCGAAGCCGGCCAGAAGGCGTCCGACGAGATCCGCACCCAGGCCACCAACCTGAAGGGCAAGGGCCAGAACACCGCCGCCCTGGAAGCCGAAGGCCGCGACCTCGCCGCCAGCAACGCCCGGCTGCAGGGCGCGCTGGACCGCATGAACACCGCCCTCGGCCGGATCGACGCGTGATGTCGCGCGCCTGGTTCCGCCCCCTGCTGTTCGCCGCCGCCCCCGCCGCCCTGCTGGCCGGTTGCGCCGCGCCGCAGGATTGCGATCCGTCGCGTGACCGCAGCATCTTCAAGGTCGCCGGCTGCGTGGCCAGCAAGGACGGCTACCAGGCGCGCGTCGACCGGCTCTCGGAACAGGCCGACCGCGCCGAAGCCGACCGTGCCGCCGCCGAAGCCGACCGCCGCGCCGCCGAAGCGCGACGGGACGGTGCGGCCACCCAGGCGGCCCGGCTGCGCGCCGACCTGGCCACCCAGCAGACCCGCTCGATCGCGCTGGAACGCGACATCCGCGACGCCCGCAACCGTTCGCGCATGGACCAGGCCCGCCTGGGCCAGCTCGAACAGGACATCGCCAACCTGCGCGCCGAACAGGACCGCCTGCGCGGCGCGCCCCCCAGCCCGCAACAGCAACAGCAGCTCCAGGACCTGCGCCGGCGCCAGGACGCGCTGGACCAGCAATGGGACCGCCTGCGCGCCGTGACGCCGGGAAGCTAGGAAGAAAGAGTCTTCTTTTGTGAACAAAAAGAAGCAAAAAAACTTTATCCGTTCGCCCTCCCATGCGGGGGCGAACGGATAGAAAGTTTTTTGGTTCTTTTTTTCAAAAAAGAACTTCTTTCTTCCTAAACCGTCCGCGTCACCTTCGCCAACCGGCTCGGCCGATCGGGATCCAACCCCGCCGCCCGCGCCCGCGCCTCCACCCAGCGATAGAACGCCAGCACCATCCCCAGCGGCTCCAGCGCCGCATGCCCAAACCCCACCGCCGGCAGCCCCACGCCGGGCAGCCCGCCCGCGACACTGGCACAGAACACCTCCGCCCCCGTCCCCGCCAGCCGCGCCAGCGCCCCCCGGTTCGCCGCCCACGCCGCATCCCCCGGCACCAGCGCCAGCACCGGAAATCCGGGCCCGACCAGCTGCAACGGCCCGTGCATCACCTCGGCCAGCGAAAACGCCTCGGCATGGCGCCCGATCACCTCCTTGGCCTTCAGCGCCACCTCATGCGCCACCGCCAGCGCCGCCCCCCGCCCAACCACATACAGCCCGCCGCCCCCCGCCAACGCCCCGGACCAGTCGCACCCCAGCGCCGCCGCAAGCCGCTCCGGCAACTCCGCCACCGCCGCCGTCATCCCCCCCTCCCCGCGCCAGGCCGCCACCAGCGCCGCCGCCGCCGCGCACGACGCGACAAACGACTTCGTCGCCGCCACGCTGGTCTCCTCCCCCGCCCATAGCGGCACCACCACATCCGCCTCCGCCGCCACCGGCCCGGACACGTCGTTGACCAGCGCCACCGACAGCGCCCCCCCGCGCCGCGCCGCCGCCTGGAACGCCACCAGGTCGGGGCTGCGCCCGGATTGCGACACGGTGACCACCACAGCACCCCGCAGCCGCAGCGCCGTGCCATAGACCGACGCCACCGACGGCCCCATCGAGGCCACCGGAATCCCCAGCTCCGTCTCCAGCAGATACTTCAGGTAGTGCGCCGCATGGTCCGACGACCCCCGCGCACAGGTCACCACCACCGGCGGCGCCAGCGCGGCCAGCCGCCGCCCCAGCGCCCGGATGGCCGCCCCCTCCCGCTCCAGCAACCGCGCCACCGCTGCCGGCGCCTCGCCCGTCTCGCGCGCCATCGCGCTCACCGGAGAACCAGTGCCCATGACCGGCATCTAGTGCGCCGATTCTGACAGGCACGTCCGCCTGCCGGCTGAATCGGCCCATAAAATCAAGCTGGTGTTCTGACGCATGCTGAAACTTCCGATCGGGCCGGAACACTAGCGCGTGATCGTCGGAGGCGGAATCGCCGGAGACGTGAATCACGCGATCAAACAAAGGGCTAGAGCATGGGCCGCGCTTCTATCAGCGCGGATCATGCTCCAGCCTGGCCGCACCAACAAATCATCCACGCACACCCGTCATCGTCCCGCCTCTGGACACCGCGCAAGATTCTATAGATTGTCGTCGCCAGCCAGTGACAATGGCGCTGCTCGCCCCTCGCCACCTGGC
>JBIPLY010000119.1:0-10219 GCA_044369385.1 Acetobacteraceae bacterium
CCACATGCGCCATGCCTGAGGCGCAAGAAGGCAAGATTCACATGGAGGCGGAGAGGCGAAGAGAAGAAATCTTGCCTCGCTTGACCTCTCCGTCTCGCCGTCTCCATGTGAAAATACTTGCTTCGGCGGCCACCGGGCGATGCGCTCCGGCCATATGCGATCGCCCTGCCCCCAAGGGGAGAGGGCTTCAGCGGCGGCGCCATGTCGTCCCCTGGGCCGAGTCTTCGAGCATGATGCCCTGGGCTTCGAGGTCTTTGCGGATGGCGTCGGCGCGGGCGAAGTCGCGGGATTTGCGGGCGGCGATGCGTTCGGCGATGGCGGCATCGATGGTGGCGGTGTCGCCGTCGCCCTGGAACCAGTTTTCCACCTGGAGCAGGCCGAGCATGGCGCCGGCGGCGCGCAGGTCGGCGGCGGCGATGGCATCGCCGGCCATGGCGCGGTCGGCCAGGGCGTGCATTTCGGCGATGGCCAAGGGCGTGTTCAGGTCGTCGCAGAGGGCGGCGAGGATCGGGGCGGACAGGTCGGGGGCGGGGTCGGCTTGGGTGCGTTCGAGGGCACGGTAGAAGCGGTCGAGTTCCTTGCGGGCTTCGAGCAGGGCGGCGTCGGAGAAGTCGAGCAGGCTGCGGTAATGGGTTTTGAGCAGGAGGAGGCGGGCGGCCTCGGGCGGGTGCTTGGCCAGGACGTCGCGGATGGTGACGAAGTTGCCCGTGCTTTTGGACATCTTCTCGCCGTTGATGACCAGCATGCCGTTATGCACCCACATGCGGGCGAAGCGGCTGCCGGGGAAGGCGCAGAGGGACTGGGCGATCTCGTTCTCGTGGTGCGGGAAGATCAGGTCGGTGCCGCCGCCGTGGATGTCGAAATCCTGGCCGAGGTGTTTCCAGGACATCGCGGAGCATTCGATGTGCCAGCCGGGGCGGCCGTGGCCCCAGGGGGAGTGCCAGCCGGGGAGGTCGGGGGTGGAGGGTTTCCAGAGCACGAAATCGCCGGCGTCGCGCTTGTAGGGGGCGATGTCGACGCGGGCGCCGGCGAGGAGTTCGTCGGGCGAGCGGCCGGAGAATTTGCCGTAGGCGGGGAAGCTGGGGACGGAGAACAGGACGTGGCCCTCGGCGGCATAGGCGTTGCCCGCGGCGATGAGGCGTTCGATGATGGCGATGATCTCGGCGATGGTTTCCGTGGCGCGGGGTTCGTGGTCCGGGGGCAGGTTGCCCAGGGCGGCGATGTCCTGGCGATAGTCCTTGAGAGTTTGTTCGGTGATGGTGGCGATCGGGACGCCGGCCTGGGCGGCGCGGGCGTTGATCTTGTCGTCGATGTCCGTGATGTTGCGGACGTACGTCACGCGCGGGAACAGGCGGCGCAGCAGGCGGATCAGGACGTCATAGATCACCGCCGGGCGGGCGTTGCCGATATGGGCCAGGTCGTAGACGGTCGGGCCGCAGCAATAGACGCGGACATGGCCGGGATCGATCGGCACCAGGGTTTCGCGGTGCTTGGAGAGGTAGTTGTGCAGGCGCAGCTCGGCCATGGGCGGGTTTCCCGGGTTGGCCGGCGGTTGTCCCACCGCTTTGGGTGGGAAGGCAACGCCGTTCGGGGAAACGGTGGCATGACTTCGGTTATGGGCGGGAGCGGTTGAGGATCAGGGCGCCGTGGGCGCGGGCGAAGTCCTCGGTGCAGACCGGGCCGGTGCGGCCGCGCAGGCGGGGGGTTTCGGCTTCGAGCCGGGCCAGGGTGGTGTTTTCCGGGACGCGGGGGTGGGCGACGCAGACCGCACCTTCCTCGGACCAGCCGGCTTCGAAGTGCAGTTCGGGGTCGAATTCCGGCGGCTGCATGCCGAGGACGTCGTTCACGTCGATCTGGATGCCGTTGCGGGTTTTGGGGGCGTCGGTGCCGGCGTAGTCGCCGCGGATCATCAGGATGCAGGCGTTGTAGAACGGGCGCAGCGCCACGCCCTCCGGCGTGGTGCGCCAGGGGTGGTAGCCGAAGCGGGCGCATTTGCCCTGGCCGGTGTTGGTGCAGGCGATCTCGAATTCGCCCGGGGGGGCGGGGAGGAGGCGGTAGCCGGGGCCGGTGCGGCCGGCGAGCGGGAAGCCGGTGCGGCGGCCGTCGGGGTCGGGCGCGCAGACGGGGTGCCAGGAGCCGTCGGCGTGTTGCATGGAGAAGGTGTGGAGCCAGACGCGGTCGGCGGGCTGGCCGGTGGGGTTGCGGTCGATCGGGTCGGGCGCGACGGCGTCGATGCGCACGGTGTGGAGGCGGCCGTGGACGGCCAGGGTCAGCTCGGCGCCGACCAGGTCCGGAGAGCGAAGCTCGGCGCCGTCCGTGGTGGTGACGACGAAGCTGGTGCCCTCGATGCGCAGGGCGGTGGGCTGGGGTTGGGCGAGGGCGGGGGTGGCGAGGGCGAGGAGGGCGGCGGCCAGGGGCCAGGGGGTGCGGGCTTGGGGGAGCATGGCGGCAGCCTTCGGGAGGGGATGGCCGGGCCGCGCGGGGCGGCCCGGCGGGAGGCTCAGCGGGCGGGCAGGCTGATGCGGACGACGCGGGCGCCAGAGGGGGCAGCGGCGGGCTGGGGCTGCGGGGCGGCGGCCCGCGCGCCCTCGGTGCGGTGGGGGGTGCCGGTGCCGGTGCTGGCGTCCAGGCCGTTTTGGCCGAGGAGGCCGTTCTCGCTCTCCATGCCGTTCATGCCATCGAGGCCGTTCTGGGCGCCATAGCCGTTGCTCATGGTCAGGCCGTTGGTGGTGTCCAGGCCGTTGCTCATGTTCAGGCCGTTGCCCATGTTCAGGCCGTTGCCCATTGACAGGCCATTGCCCGTGATCAGGCCGTTGCCCATGGTCAGGCCGTTGCCCGTGATCAGGCCGTTGCCCATGGTCAGGCCGTTGCCCATGTTCAGGCCGTTGCCCATGTTCAGGCCGTTGCCCATTGACAGGCCATTGCCCGTGATCAGGCCGTTGCCCATGGTCAGGCCGTTGCCCGTGATCAGGCCGTTGCCCATGGTCAGGCCGTTGCCCATGGTCAGGCCGTTGCCCATGTTCAGGCCGTTGTAGGTGCCCAGGCCGTTGATCGTTCCCGCCGCGGCGGCGGGTTGGAAGGCGGCGGCGGCCAGGGTCAGGGTGATGGCGGCGGTGGCGAGGGCGATCTTGCGGAACATGGCGGGGTGTCCTTTCTGGGTGAGAGCCAAGCGGCTTCGTTTGCCGTGGACACACCATGAAGCCGCCGTGTTTCGCCGCCATGCCGCGGCGCGGGGCGTTTTGTTTCTGTTGTTTCAGGTTCGCGCGGCTGAGCCGCGACTTCAGGTCCTTTGCGTGCCCATCGCCAGGGTGGAGCCGTCGGCGCGGGCCTGGTAGGCCAGGCCGCGCTTGGTGGCCCAGGTGGCGGTGCGGGTGACGATGGGGACGATGGCGTGCTCGGCCATGGCCAGGGCCGAGGCGCGCTCCAGCAGGCGGCGGCGGGCGGGGTCGTCGAGCGTGGCGAGAGCTTCGGTCACCAGGGCGTCGAATTCCGGGTTGGAGTAGCCGCCGCGGTTGACGCCGCCCAGGCCGCGGGCGGGGTCGCTTGTGGCGAGCAGCATGCGCAGGCTGTAGGAGGTTTCGCCGGTGACCGAGCCCCAGCCGGACAGGCCCATGCAGAACTCGCCCCGGCTGGCGCGGGCGTAGTAGTCGCGCCCGGCGATCGCCTCGGCATGGCAGACGATGCCGATGGCGTTCAGCATCAGGGCGATGGCGCGCACCGCGGCCGGGCCGTTGAAGCTGCGGTCGCGCGAGCCGTGCAGCACGATGCGGAAGCCGTCCGGGTAGCCGGCCTGGGCCAGGAGCGCGCGGGCGGCGGCGGGGTCGTAGGGGTCGGGGCGGGCTTCGGGGTTGGTGCCGAAGACGCCGGGGCCGGCGATGTCGCCCACCGGGCGCGCCTGCCCGGCCATGATCTGCTGGGCGATGAAGTCGCGGTCGATGGCCAGCGAGATGGCGCGGCGGACCAGGGGGTGGCGGAGCGGGTTGGCGGGCAGCGGGGCGCCGGCGCGGTCGGTGATCCAAGCGGAGGTTTCGGATGCCTGGTCGAAGAACAGATACCAGACCCGGCTGGTGTCGCAGCTGGACAGCACGACATCGGTGCGGGGGCGCAGCTCGACGAGCTGGTCGGGGGTGACGTTGTCGATCAGGTCGACCTCGCCGGCCAGCAGGGCGGAGATGCTGGCCAGGCCGTTTTCGTCGATCAGGCGGAACTCGGCCTCGCGCCAGGCGGGGGGGCCGGCCCAGTGGTCGTCGAAGGCGTGGAACAGCAGGCGGTCCGGGCCGGGGCGGGCGGAGAGGCGGAACGGGCCGGTGCCGATGGTGGCTTCCAGGCGGTCGAAATCGGCCGGGGCGGCGTGCTGGAAGCGGCGGGGGAGGATGGCGATGAAGGCGAGGTCGATCGGCAGCAGCGGGCTGGGGGTTTCGGTTTCCAGCTCCAGCGTGAAGGGGTCGGGGGCGTTGATGCGCGCGACCGGGCCGAGGAAGGCGGCGTAGGGGCCGGCGCCGGTGCGCACGCGGGCGAAGCTGGCGATGGCGTCGGCGGCGTCGAAGGCCGCGCCGTCGTGGAAGCGGACGCCGCGGCGCAGGTGGAAGCGCCAGCCGCGCTCGCCCATGGGTTCCCAGCGTTCGGCCAGGGCCGGGCGGAGCTGGCAGGCCGCGTCCATCGCCGTCAGCGCATCGAAGTGATGCATGGCGATCATCTGGTTGGTGTTGCGCAGTTGCAGGTGCGGGTCGAGCGAGCCGAGATCCTCCGTGTGGCCGATGACCAGGCGCTGTTCGTCGCGCACGCGCGGGATGTGGGCGGAGGCGGCGGCGAGCGTGCGCGGGACGACGAAATCGAACACCGAGCCTTCGGCCTCCCGGCTGGTGACGGACATGCGCCCGCCGAGCATGCGGACGTAGCGCTCCGAGATGTAGAGGCCGAGGCCGGTGCCGCCGGCGCGCGGGGAATGGGCGCCGGCGACCTGGGAGAAGGCCTTGAACAGCACTTGCAGCTTGTCGGCGGGGATGCCGATGCCGGTGTCCTCGACGGCGAAGAGCAGGCCGGCGGGGTCTTCGGCCACGCGCAGCACGATACGGCCGGTGCGGGTGAACTTCGCGGCGTTGCCGACGAGGTTCAGGAGAATCTGCTTCAGCTTGAGGCGGTCGGTGTGCATCTCGCCCAGCTCGGCCGGGGTGTCGAGCATGAACAGCACGTCGGTGCCGGCGGTGAGCGCGATGCCCATGTCCTCGATCTCGAACAGCAGGGGGTCCAGCGCGAAGCCGGTGGGTTCGGGTTCGACGCGGCCGGCTTCGGCTTTCGCGAGATCGAGCACGTCCGAGACGATGTCGCGCAGGTGGGTGCCGGCGCGTTCCAGGGTGGCGAGGCGTTCGAGCTGGGCGGCGTCGGCCTCCTGTTCGGCGCGGGCGCGCAGCAGGCCGATATTGGCGAAGATGACGCTGAGCGGGTTGCGGATCTCATGGGCGACGGTGGCGAGGAATTCGCGCTGTGCGAAGGCCTCGGCCTCGGCGGCGACGCGGCGGGTGGTTTCGGTCTCGCGGTCCTCGATGGCGGCCACCCCGCTGCGCCAGACATCGGCGAAGATGGCGCCGAAGGGGTTGTGCGGGCCGGTGCCCGCCGTAGCCTCGGGCGAGAGCGGCAGGAGGGTGCCGCGCACCGCGCCGACCCGGCGCCGGCCCTGGCGCATCGCGGTGCCGCTGAGGAAGAACCAGCGCCAGGTGCCGGCGGCGGTGCGGATGCGCGAGGCGCATTCCAGGCGGGCATGCTGCATGAAATGGGCGTGCATGGCGGCCAGGTGGCGATCGCGGTCGGCGGGGTGGAGCAGGGCGAGGAAGGCGGCGCCGGAAACGATCGGCGCGGCGTCGGCACCCAGGAGCGCGTCGCGTGCGGCGCGGCCGAGCGCGAGGGCGTCGTCGGCGGGCGTCCAGGACCACTGGAAATCGCCCAGGGTGAAGGGAGTGGCTTGGGTCGGCGTGCTGGCGGGCGGCGTGCTGGCGGGCGGCATGGTGGTTCCAGGGGCGGGAGCGGAATCATGGCGTGCGCGGCGGCGTGACGCAAAGCGGAAACAATCGGCCCGTATGAACCGCCGGTTCAACCCCAGCCCAGGGACCCCGCGATGCCGCCCGCCCGATCAGCCCTGTTCCCGCGCCCGCGGCACGAAGGGCTCGTAGATGTAGCCGTGGCCGCGCGCGGTGCGGATGGTTTCGGTGGCCAGCTTGCGGCGCAGGCGCGAGACGCGGTTGTCGATGGCGCGGTCGAAGACGTCGTCGCCCTCGCCCGGGGCCAGGCGGAGCAGGGCCTCGCGGTCCAGCACCTGGCCGGGGTGGTCGGCGAAGGCGCGGATCAGGGCGACCTCACCGGGGCCGAGGGGTTCGATGTCGTCGCGGTTCAGGGCCGCATTGTCCAAGCGGGGGGCGTCGCCCGGCGGCTTGTCGCGAAGCAGCTTCTGGGCGGTGAGGTCCACCAGCACGGTTTCGAGGCGCAGCAGGCGGCGCGGGCCGGCGCCGTAGCGGGCGAGCAGGCCGGCGATGCGGGCGGCGAGTTCGCGCAGGGCGAAGGGCTTGGTGATCCAGTCGTCCGCGCCCATTTCCAGCGCGATGGCGCGGTCCGTGGCGTCGTCGATCGCCGAGGCGACCAGGATCGGATAGTCCTTTTTGTCCGCGATGCGGGACAGGATGGCGGTGCCGGGCTCGCCGGGCAGGTTCATGTCCAGCACCAGCAGATGCGGGGTTCCGTGCCGGGCGATCAGCGCGTCCAGACCCGCGCCGGAGGCGGCGCAGGCGGTGCGGTAGCCGAGTTCGCCGAGGTATTCGGCGTAGGCGTCGGCGAGGTCGGCCTCGTCCTCGGTGATGGCGATGAAGGCGCCGCGCGACATGGGGTTTCCGTTTCCCTGGAGCGCGCGATCCTGGGGCTTGGTCGCCGGGCGTCAAGAGCGGTCGCAGCAGGAGGTTCAGCATGACCATGCGTGCCAGCCCGACGCCGGCCATGCCGACGATCGCGATTGCCGAGGACGAAGAGGATCTGCGCGAGGCGGTGGCGGAATACCTGACCGATCGCGGGTTTCGCGTGTTGCAGGCGGGCAATGGCGCCGCGCTGCGGGCGCTGGTGGAGGCGGAGGCGGTGGCGCTGGCGATCCTGGATATCCAGATGCCGGGCGAGGACGGGCTGAGCCTGGCGCGCTGGCTGCGCGGGCGGTCGCGGGCGGGGATCATCTTCGCCACGGCCGCGGATGCGCCGGTGGACCGGATCATCGGGCTGGAGCTGGGCGCGGACGACTACATCACCAAGCCCTATGAGCTGCGCGAGCTGCTGGCGCGGGTGCGCAGCGTGCTGCGGCGGGTGGGCGAGGCGACGACGATGGCCGAGGCGGCGCCGGCGCGGGCGGGCGTGGTGCCGGTCGGCGGGCTTTCGCTGGATGGGGCGGCGCGACGGCTGCTGCGCGCGGATGGGAGCCATGTGGGGCTGACACAAGGCGAATTCGACCTGCTGGCGGTGCTGGTGGCGCGGGCCGGGCGGGTGCTGGCGCGCGACCAGCTTGCCGGGCTGCTGGGGGAGAGCGGGGGGGAGGGAGGGCGGGCGATGGACATCCGCATCACCCGGCTGCGCAAGAAGCTGGACGACGAGCCGGGCTGCCGCGGCTGCCTGCGCACGGTGCGGGGGCAGGGCTACATGTTTTCTGCCGGAGGGGCGCCATGAACCAGGACCGGCTGGCGGCCGCGCTGATCGAATCGGCGCTGGACGCGGTGATCGTGATGGACCAGGGCGGGCGGGTGGTGGAGTTCAACCCGATGGCCGAGCGCGTGTTCGGCTATGCCCGGGCCGAGGCGGTGGGGCGCGCGCTGGGCGAGCTGATCGTGCCGCCGGCGCTGCGCGAGCGCCATCGGGCGGGGTATCGGCGCTACATCGAGACCGGGGAGGCGCGGCTGATCGGCACGCGCATCGAGATCGAGGCGATGCGCGCGGACGGCTCCACCCTGCCAGTGGAGATGACGATGACCGAGGTGGCGATCGGCGGGGAGCGGATGTTTGCCGCCCATCTGCGCGACATGACCGAAGCGCACCGCGCGATCACCGAGGCGGCGGCGCAGCGCGAGCGGCTGGCGGGGCTGGAGAAGCTGTCGGCGCTGGGCACGCTGCTGGGCGGCGTGTCGCACGAGTTGAACAATCCGCTGTCGATCATCCTGGCGCAGGCGACGCTGCTGCTGGAGAAGGCGCGCGAGCCGGACATCAAGCGGCGGGCGGAGCGCATCCATGGCGCGGCGGAGCGGTGTTCGCGCATCCTGAAGAGCTTCATGGCGATGGCGCGGCAGCGGGGGCGGGCGCGCGAGGCGGTGGCGATCGGCGATGTGGTGCGCGATGCGCTGGAGCTGACCGCCTATGGCCGGCGCAGCGCGGGGATCGAGACCGAGCTTTCGATCGGCGCAGGCTTGGGCGCGGTGGCGTGCGACCGCGACATGGTCAGCCAGGCGCTTGCGCATCTGCTGGTGTTCGCGCAGGCGCGGGTGTCGGCGGCCGAGGGGGTGCGGCGGATTTCGGTGACGGCCGCGGCGGGCGACGGGATGGTGGCGTTGGAGGTGGCGGATAACGGGCCGGATGTGCCGGCGGCGGTGCTGCCGCGGCTGTTCGACCCGTTCGCGCCGACCGATCCGACCGGGGCGGGGACCGGGATCGGGCTGCATCTGGCGCGCGAGGCGGCGGTGTCCCATGGCGGGGCGCTGGAGCATCGGGCGCGCCCAGGCGGCGGAGCCGTGTTTCGCATGGTGTTGCCGCTGGTTGCCGTGCCGGACGCGGTGGCGGCGGCGGCGGGCGGGTTGCGCATCCTGGTGGTGGATGACGAGCCGGATGTGGGGCGCAGCCTGGCGGAGCTGCTGGAGGTGTTGGGGCATCGGGCGGAGGTGGTGGACAGCCCGGCCGAGGCGCTGCGGCGTGTGGGGGAGGTGACGTTCGACGCGGTGATCTCCGACTACCGGATGCCGGGGATGGACGGGGGCCGCCTGTTGGCGCGGGTGGTGGCGGCGGTGCCGGGGCTGCGCGGGCGCTGCATCCTGGCGACCGGGGACATGCTGGGGGCGGAGCGGCCAGGGGGAGGGGTGCAAGGGGGAGAGGTTGGGGAGGGGCCGATCCTGATGGCCAAGCCGTTCTCGCTGGACGATGTCAGGGCGGCGCTGAGGCGACTGGAATAGGCTGGATTGTTTCCGGCCCACTTGTTTCTGGGCGGGCGGTTTGGCGGAAACAATCGAAACATTCGGGCCGGCGGGGCGGGATCGGGCGGAAACAGAGCGGGGGCAAAGTGGCTGCATCGAGGGACGGCAACCCCGCCGCCCTCCAGCAAGCCAAGGAAACCTTCCGATGTCCAAGACCTTCGCCATCGCCGCCCTCGCCGCCGCCCTGTTCGCCGCCGCCGTGCCGGCCCAGGCGGCGCTGAACCCGAACGCGCTGACCGCGAACGCGCTGACCGGGAACGCTCTGACCGGGAACGCTCTGACCGCGAACGGCCTCGGCAACAACGGCCTTGGCTCCAACGGCCTTTCGGCGAACTCGGTCCGCCCGACGGCGGCGCGGTCGCTGGGCAGCGAGTCGGGGCTGCGGATCATCGCGGTCGAACTGCCCGCCGCGCGCTGATCGCCACGCCGGACTGCGAAGTGCCCGTCGGGTTCGTCCCGGCGGGCATTGTCGTGTCGGATGTCTTGCCACAGGAGAGCACGCCATGATCCGAACCCTGCTTCTCGCCGCGGCGGCGCTGCTGCCGGCGATCTTCGCCCCGGCCGCGGCACAGTCCGGGGCGGTGACGGTCACGGCGGTCGCGGCCGAGGGCACGCAGTTCCGCCTGACGCTGTCCGATGGGCGGGTGCTGCGCTCGCCGGAGCTGGAGGGGGCGGTGCTGACGGTGCAGACCGAAGCCGGGCCGCGGCGGGTGCGGCTGGCGACGGTGGAGCGCGATCCGGATGCGAAATCGGGCGATGTGTGGCTGCACCGGATGCTGGTGGAGCAGCCCGATGGCAGCCTGGTTGATCTGTGCGGCGAGGGGCCGGATGGACGGCGGCAGGGGTTTCCGCTGGCCTCGCGCATGCACCCCGATGGGCGCACCGAGACCACGGCGCCGGAGGTGTTCGAGCTGGTGTGTTCCGGGGGGGCGCGGGCGAAATGCGTGCGCTTCGGCTCCCTGCCGTGGCGCGGGGCGGCGGAGGCGGCGACCTACAACGCCTGCTTGCGGATGGTGCGC
>JBIPLY010000478.1:0-3185 GCA_044369385.1 Acetobacteraceae bacterium
GGAACCCGCCGAAGGCCGCCACCACATGGCCGGCCGCCTGCGGCCCATCCTGGCCATGCGCCAGGATCAGCCGCGTGGTGGCCACGTTCAGCGACAGGCGCAGCAGCGTGGTCAGCAGCAGCAGGGTGGGGAAGCTGGTGAAGTCCAGCGGCCGCACCAGGAACACCGCGACCATCAAGACCAGCACGGAGGAGGTCACCGACAGCGCCAGGCCGATATCCAGCAGGACGGTCGGCAACGGCAGGATCAGCACCGACAGCAGGCAGATCACCCCGACCGCCAGGCCGATATCGGTGCCCGGCAGATAGGGGCGCAGGGCGCCCAGCGCCTGTCCCAGCGAAGCGCCGGTCCGGCCGGTCAGCAGCGGCTGCGCCATGCTCAGCCCGCCGCGCCGCTGGCGTGATAGGCGGCCAGCCCGGCCGGCGGCGGCGGCACGCGCACCCCGGCGGCGCCGTAGTCGCGCAGCTTGTTGCGCAGCGCGCGGATCGAGATGCCCAGGATCGTCGCGGCATGGGTGCGGTTGCCCAGCGTGTGGCCGAGCGTCTGGAGGATCAGGTCGCGTTCGACATCCTCCATCCGCCGGCCGACCAGGCTGGCGATGCCGCCGGCCGCCGCGCCGCCGGACCCGGGAAGCGCGGACCCGGGAAGCGCGGGGGCGGGCAGCGCGGGGGCTGGCGGGATCGCCGCGCCGGCCAGGCCAGGTTGCGGGGCGGCGGGCGGGGCTTCGCCCGGGGCCAGCTCGATGGCCGCGGCGTCGATCTCGGCCCCCTCGGCCAGCAGCACGGCGCGGTGCAGCGTGTTCTCCAGCTCGCGCACGTTGCCGCGCCAGGCATGCGCCCCCAGCCGCGCGCGCGCCGCCTCGGTCAGGCGACGGTGCGCCAGCCCGTTCACCTCGGCGAAGCGGCGGGCGAAGTGTTCGGCCAGCGCCTGGATGTCGGCCGGCCGCTCCCGCAGCGGGGGCACGCGCAGTGCGATGACGTTGAGCCGGAAATACAGGTCCTCGCGGAAGCGCCCGGCGGCGACCTCGGCCAACAGGTCGCGGTTGGTGGTGGCCAGGATGCGCACATCCACCCGCACCGGCGCGTTGCCGCCGATCCGGTCGATCTCGCGCTCCTGCAGGGCGCGCAGCAGCTTGGCCTGCAGGCGGATGTCCATCTCGCCGATCTCGTCCAGCAGCAGGGTGCCGCCATCGGCCGCCTCGAACTTTCCGACGCGCCGCGCGACCGCGCCGGAGAAGGCGCCCTTCTCATGGCCGAACAGCTCCGATTCCAGCAGGTTCTCCGGGATCGCCGCGCAGTTCAGCGCCACGAACGCCCCGCCGGCGCGGCGCGAGCGGGCATGGATGTGGCGCGCCATCACCTCCTTGCCGGTGCCGCTTTCGCCGGTGATCAGCACCGAGGCGTCCGCGCCGGCGACCTGCTCGGCGCGCTTGAGGGTGGCCAGCATCACGGGGTCGCGCACCACCACATCGCGCGTGTCGCCGGCCACGGCATCGAGGATGGCGGCGATCAGCTCCGCATCCGGCGGCAGCGGCAGGAACTCGCGCGCCCCGGCCGCGATCGCCGCGACCGCGTCGTCCGGGTTGGCATCGACGGCACAGGCGACCACGGGCACGGCGATGCGCTCGCTGGCCAGGCGGCGCACCACGCTGCCGACATCGTGCGACAGCTCGCACAGCACCAGGTCGACGCGGGGATCGCGGCGCAGCGTGGCCAGGGCGGCATCGGCGCTGTCGGCCTGTTCGATGCGCGCGCCGCGCGCCATGGCGATGCGCGCGGCCTGCGCCAGCTCGCCCGACAAGGCGCCGATGATCATGATGCGCATTTTGCGCCTCCTGCCGTCTGTAATTCAGGGCGCGCGGTCGGCCTTGACGATTTCGGTCATGGTCACGCCCAGGCGGTTGTCGTCGACCATCACCACCTCGCCGCGCGCCACCAGGCGGTTGTTGACATAGATGTCGATCGCCTCGCCCAGCTTGCGGTCCAGCTCCACCACCGCGCCGCGGCCCAGCTTCAGCAGCTGCGCCACCTGCATGGTGGACTTGCCCAGCACCGCGCTGACCGTGACGGGAATGTCGTAGACCGCCTCCAGGTCGCGCGCGCCGCGGGCGGCGGTCGGTTCCGGGGTGGCGGCGGGATCGGCCAGTTCGGCCAAGTCCATGTCCTCGGGCATCGTCTTGTGCTCCCTTCAGGGGCGTCAGGCGGCGTGATGCAAGGCGGTCGTGCGGTCATCCCCGCCGATGGCCGATTCCCGAACGGGGTGTTCGGGAGCAGCCGGTTCGGGGGTGACCGGTTCGGGGGTGACCGGTTCGGGCCGGTCGTCCCCGGCAGGCTCGTCCGCGGCAGGCTCGGCCGATGGCGTCAGGCCCAGTGGGGCCAGCACCTCGCCGACGCGCGCCAGAAGCTGGGCGCTGTCGCGCACCGCCAGGCCGTGGCGCCAGGCGATGCGGGCATCGCCCGGCGGCAGGGTGTCGCGCGGTTCGACCAGGATCGCCTCGCGCCGCTCCGGCTCCAGGGTGTCCAGCACCTCGTCCACCGCCGGCAGCATCGCGGGGTGGACGCGGATGACGATGCGCGGTTCGGTGGCCAGCAGGGCGGTGACCTCGCGGGTGAAGCGGGCGATTTCGGCGGCGCCATGGCGCGCGCCCAGCGTCGGGAAGCCGGCCTGCAGCACAGCGAGCACCAGGTGGGACAGCCCGGTGCCGGCCGCGTCGACAGCCGCGCGCAGCTGCGCCTCCGCCCCGGCCAACTGCGCCGACACGGTGCCAAGCAACGCGGCGCGCGCCACCGCGCGGGCGTCCTCGACCGCCGCGAGGCCCTCGGCGCGGCCGGCCGCGTGGGCGGCGGCGCAGGCGGCGGTCAGATCCTCCGCGGTGATGGGCGGCGGTGGCGGTTCGGCCGGCGGCGGCTCTTCCTCGTCCAGCACGATCACGCCGCCGGGGGCGGGGCTGTCGAAGTCGTGCGCGAACAGGCCGCCATTGCCGAGCGGGCCATTGCCGAGCGGGCCAGTGCCGAACGGGGACGGGGTGAAAGAGGCTGGGGCGAAAGAGGGCGGGCTGAAGGCGCTGCCCGCGGTCGACGGGCCTGCGGGCGCGGCGCCAGCGAACGACGCTGCGGCGCGTGCGGTCTGGGGGTCGGCACCGAAGTCAGGGAACAGGCTCATGGCTAGTACACCATCTCGTCATC
>JBIPLY010000479.1:0-3180 GCA_044369385.1 Acetobacteraceae bacterium
TCCACGCGGCGCTGTGGATATGCCATCGGCGGCGGCAGGATCAGGACGGCGTCAGACATGCAGCACCTGCAGCAGCAATTGCCGCGTGGCCCGCCAGATGCGCCAGGCCACCGGCTCCGCGCCATGGTCGAACCGGGCGAAGACGCGCCCGCCGATGCGGTCTGACAGCCCGTCGGCCTCGGCGCGCAGCTCCAGCCCATACCAGCGGTCCAGCGGCCGTTCCCCGCGCGGGCTGCCGGGATCGGCCAGCATCGGTCCGCCGCCATCGGGCGCCAGCGCCGGCGCCGGCGCGCGATCGAGCGCCCCGGGCAGCGCCCGCACCAGGCTGGCCGGCACCACCCGCTCGATCGCATCGGTGAAGCGCAGCGCGATGCCGGTGGTGCGCTGATGCACCGTATCGATCTCGGATTGCGGCACCACCACGCGGATGCCGGCATCGGCGGCGCCGACGACATAGCCGATCAATTCCCCCTGGCGCACGAAACGGCCGGGCAGGACATGGGCCGTCGGCACCACGAAGCGGCCGGCGCGGCTGGCGACCAGCACCAGGTCCTGGCTGCGCTGCTCGGCACGGGCAAGCTGGGCGCGGCTGCGGGCGAGCTGTTCCTCGACCAGGCGGGCCTGGGCGCGGTCGATCAGGTTCACGGCATTGAAGCGGTTCTCCATCACCGCCACCTGGGCGCGAACCACGGCCAGCTGCGCGTCGGCCACCAGGTCCTCCAGCGCCACCAGCGGCTGTCCGGCCACCACCTCGCTGTCCGGCGCGGCCAGCAGCCGGTCGACAAAACCGTCGGCGCGGGCGCGCAGCACGGTCTCTTCCGGCACCCAGACCACGCCCTGCGCCAGCGTCGCATGCGGCACCGGCAGCACGAACAGCAGTGCGCCGATCACGCCCAGCACGGCGCCGGTGACCCCCCAGGCCCGGCCGCGGCGGCGGCGCAGGGCCGGCGCGGTGACCAGGTAGCGCAGCCCGCGCAGCACCGGCAGCAGCACCATCTGCGCGATCGCCCAGGCCGCCAGCACCACGCCAAGGCCGAGATAGAACTGCGCCACCAGCACCGCGATGGCCAACATCACGCCCACGCGATAGACAATCGCGGTCAGCCCATAGCCCAGCAGCCATTTCGCCTCGCCGGGCGCCACCACCGGGTTTTCCGCCTGCGCGATGCCGAAGCCATGGCGCTGGATCAGATACAGCATGTAGCGCCGCGCCCGCTGATCGAGGCTGGCGATGCCCAGCAGGTCACCCAGCACATAGTAGCCGTCGAAGCGCAGCAGCGGATTGGCGTTGAACAACAGCGTCGAGACGCCGCACAGCAGCACCAGGTTGAAGCACGCCGCCCGCGCCAGGCCGGGCGGCAGCAGGCTCCAGGCGATCATCGCCAGGGCGGCGATCGCCAGCTCCGTCATGATCCCGGCCGAGCCCACCAGCACCCGGCGCCAGCGCTCCGGAAACGCGCTGGCGGCACTGGCGTCGACATAGGGCACCGGGAAGAACACCAGCAGCATGATCCCGGTCTCGCGCACCTCGCCGCCGCCCAGGCGGGTGGCATAGGCGTGGCCCAGCTCGTGCAGCGCCTTGCTGGCGGGGTAGAGCAGCGCCAGCATCAGCACGTTGTAGGTGGTGAAGACGCGGTCGCTGACATTGGCCGCCATCTCCGCCCAATGCAGCCCGGCCAGCACCGTGCCGGCGATGACCAGGGCGATCCAGGCGAGAAAGCCGGGCACGCTGAACAGCGGGCGGGCCAGCCAGAGCGTGGCATCCAGCAGCCTGGTCGGGTCGAAGGCCGGCAGGCGGATCGCCATCGGATTGGCGATGCGCGACATCAGCTGGCGCCGCGCCTCGCGCCCGGCGCGGCGGTCAAGCTCGGCCATGTCCGGCGGCAGTGCGGTGTGCAGCAGGTCGGACTGATGGAGCTGCACCAGCAGGCGCACGGCGTCGCCCTGGCTCGGCTGCTCGGCGCCCAGCCGGGCGGCGACGCGGGCCAGGATGGCTTCCATGCTGCGCCGGCCGTCCATCAGGCACAGCATCAGGTTCGCCGCCGGGGAGACGCGGAAGAAGCGGCCGGACTGGTGGTCCTGCAGCACGTGCCAGACCTGGTCGCGATAGACGTGGCGATGGATCTCCGCATGGCCGCGCAGCCGCGGGCAGAGCGGGGCAACGCGGTACCAACTGGCGGCATAGCCGTCGCTCACGGCAGCCACGACCAGGCGGTCAGCCGCGCCCAATGCTGCAACGCGCGGGTCCAGATCCAGATCAGCCGCGCCCGGCCGGCATCGATGTGGCCCACCCCCTCCATCCCCGGGCGCAGCCGCGGCTCGCCCTCCTCCAGCCGCGCATCGACGCGGAAGGTCATCCGGCCGTCGCGCGCCTCGGCCACCGGCGTCACCCGCTCCACCGTGAAGGCCAGCGCCCGGCCGGGCAGCGCCGAGACCAGCAGGGCGCCGGTCTGGCCGGGGGCGGTTCCGGCGATCTGGCTTTCATGCACGCGCAGCTCGACACGGTAGAAATCGAGCGGCGCGATCTCGAACAGCGGCTCGCCGCGGCGCACCGGGGCGCCGATCGACTGGCTGAGATCGCCCGAGACCACCAGCCCGTCGAGCGGGGCGGTCAGGCGGGTGCGGGCCAGATGGGCATCGACCAGGCGGATCTGCGCCTCGGCCTGCTCGATCAGGCTGGCGAACCGGCCGGCCTCGGCGCGCTGGCCGCGGGCGAGCGCCTGGTCATACTCCGCCAGGTGCTGGGCACGCTCGGTGACCCAGCGCAGCCGCTCCAGCACCAGGTCGCGATCGTCCAGCGCCGCCATGAGCTGGCCGGCGCGCACCGTGTCGCCGGGGCGCGCGATGGCCTCGGCGACGAAGCCATCGAACGGGGCGGCCATCGTGCGGCGGACATTGCCCTCCAGCCGGGCGTCGGCGCGGATGTGGTAGGTGCCGTGCGCGAACTGGGCGAACAGGGCCGCGCCGATCACGGCCAGCCCGCCCAGCTTCAGCCCCCAATGGCCGGGGCCGAACAGGGCGGTGGCCTGGCGCGCGGCGGCCTGGGCGATCTTGACCGGCAGGGCGCGATCGATCGCGCGCTTGTCCAGCAGCGCGGGGCCGAGAATGGCCACCACCGCCTCGGCCAGGTCGATCGCCGCCTGGTCGAAGGGCTGGTCGGCGGGGCGCGCCAGCGTGGCC
>JBIPLY010000120.1:0-10190 GCA_044369385.1 Acetobacteraceae bacterium
GACGGCCCCTCCCCGCCGAAGGCGAAGTGATTAAGGTCCAGGGTCTCGGACCCTGGTGGGGTCTGGGGCAAAGCCCCAGCCTTGCCTTTCTTCCTATCCCACCCACCCCCCGGAGGCTGCCGATGGACCGGTTGTTGAATGTGTTGAAGGCGCAGGCGGGGGCTTTGGATCGGGCTGGCGGAGTTGCCAGGTTTGGGGTGGTGGCCAGTTCGGATGCGGCCAGGCATGTGGTTCGGGTTCGGGTTCAGCCGGAGGATGTGCTGGGCGGGTGGCTGCCGGTGGCCTCGCCTTGGGTTGGGGCGGGGTGGGGGGTGTTTTGCTTGCCGTCGCCGGGGGACCAGGTTCTGGTTCTGGCGCAGGATGGCGAGGCGGAGCATGGCGTGGTGGTGGGGGGGTGCTTCAGCGACCCTCGGCCGCCGCCCGAGGGCGCCGTTGGGGAGCTGGTGCTGCGGCATGCCTCCGGGGCGGCGTTGCGCCTGGGCAATGACGGCGTGGTGCGGGTGCAGGGCGACCTGCATGTCAGCGGGCGCGTTTTCGACAGTCATGGCGCGCTGGATCAGTTGCGCGACAATTACAATCAGCATGTGCATTCCGGCACCGGCAGCGGCCCGACGCCGCAGGATTGAGGGAACATGCCCGATCTTTCGCATGAGTTCGCCGGCGATCTGCTGGCGGGGCCGACTGGCGACCTGGCGCTGGCCGAGGGGCCGGTGCTGGGGCGGCAGCGGGTGTTGCGCCGGCTGCTGACCAATCCCGGCGAGTATATCTGGGCGCCGGAGTATGGCGCCGGGCTGGGCCGCTTCGTGGGCCAGCCGGCCTCGGCCGAGCGCATTCGCGCCGTGGTGCGCAGCCAGATTTTTCGTGAGCGCGCGGTGGCGCGCAGCCCGGAGCCGGTGGTGGATGTGCGCGCCGGCACCGATGGGCGGGTGGAGGTTTCGATCCGCTACGCCGATGCCGATACCGGCGTGACGCAGGCTTCGTCCTTCAGTGTGGGAGAGTGACGATGCAGTTGCGGCTGAAGGATTTTTCAGCGCTGGTGGCCGATGCGGCTGCGGCGGTGCAGGGCGCGTCGCGCGCGCTGGTCGATCTGTCGGTGGGCTCCGTGCTGCGCGCGATCCTGGAGGCGCAGGCTTCCATGGCGCTGTGGATGCAGTGGCTGATCGTGCAGGTGCTGTCGATGACCCGGGCTTCGACCAGCGAGGGTGCCGACCTGGACAGTTGGATGGATGATTTCGCGCTCGCCCGGCTGCCGGCGGTGGCGTCGTCGGGCCAGGTGCGGTTTGCCCGGTTCGCGACCACGGAGGCGGTGGTGGTTCCTGTCGGCACGCTGGTGCGCACCGCGGATGCCGGGCAGGGGTTCCTGGTGCGCGCGGATGCCGGCCATGTCGCGTGGAACGCCGGGCTGGGCGGCTATGTGATGGGTGCCGGGGTGGGCAGCGTGACCGTGCCGGTGGTGGCCGAGGCGGCGGGCAGCGCGGGCAACGTGCTGGCCGGCAGCATCACGCTGATCGCCGATGCGCTGGCCGGCGTGGACACGGTGGCCAATGACTGGCCGCTGGCCGGCGGGCTGGATGCGGAGAGCGATGCCGCGCTGCGCCTGCGCTTTCGCGACTATCTGGCCAGCCGCAGCCGGGCGACGCCGGTGGCGATCGGCCATGCGGTGGCCAGCCTGCGCCAGGGCCTGCGCTGGCGGGTGATGGAGACGGTTGGCACCGGCAGCTTTACCGTGATCGTCGATGACGGCAGCGGCACGCCGCCGCCCGCCCTGCTGGATGCGGTGGCCAGCGCGGTGGAGGCGGTGCGCCCGGTGGGCACGACCTTTGCGGTGCAGCCGCCGGCCGTGCTGCTGGCCGATGTGGAGCTGGTGCTGGACATCGCGGCGGGCGCCGATGCGGTGGCGGTGAGCGGCCAGGTGCGCGATGCGCTGGTGGCGTATGTGACCGCGCTGGACATCGGGGCTGCGCTGCAGTGGACGCGGGTGGCCACGATTGCCTATGGCGTCTCGCCGGCGGTGGTGAACGTGTCCGGGGTGACGCTGAACACGGCGGAGGCCGATCTCGATCCCGGCCCGGCCGGCGTGATCCGTCCCGGCCTGATTGTGATTTACTGAGATGGGCCCGTTGCAACAGGAGATGCTGGCGCGGCTGCGCGCGGTGCTGCCGGGGCGCTGGCTGGCCGAGGCCACGCCGGCGCTGGATGCGGTGCTGGCCGGGCTGGCCGAGGGCTGGGCCTGGCTGCACGAAACCGTGGCCGAGGTGCGGCGCCAGGCGCGGATTTCGACCGCGACCGGCGCGATGCTGGAAATGATCGCCGCCGACTGCTTCGGCCCGCGCATTCGCCGCCGTCGCAGCCAGGGCGACACCGCATTCCGCACCACGATCCTGCGCGAGCTGCTGCGCGAGCGGGCGACGCGCCCGGCGCTGGCCGCCGTGCTGCGCGACCTGACCGGGCGCGAGGCCCTGGTGTTCGAGCCGGCCCGCCCGGCGGATACCGGCGGCTGGGGGCTCGGTGCCGGCTATGGCGTGGCGGGCGGCTGGGGCAGTCTTGCGCTGCCGTACCAGTGTTTCGTGACCGCCCGGCGGCCGCTGGGGGCTGGGATCGGCGGGCTGTCGGGCTGGGCCGGGCAGCATGGCGGCTGGGGCGCGGGCGCCATCGCCTGGGCCAGCCTGTCCATGGTCGAGGGCCAGGTGACGGATGCCGACATCCTCGACGCCGCGGCCTCCGTGCTGCCGGCGGGGGCGACCGCCTGGGTTCGGATCGAGAACTAAGCAAGCCTGGGGCTTTGCCCCAGACCCCACCAGGGGCCAAGCCCCTGGACCTTATTATTTAAGGGTCCAGGGGGCTTGGCCCCCTGGCGGGTCTGGGCGGAGCCCAGCCTTGCCTTTTCTTCCCTGCGTCCCTTCGGGCGCGGGGCTTTTGGCATTTCTTCAATGCGAGGTCTCAATGGATCGCAACATCGTCTATCCCGGCAGCATCCCGCTGGACACCGACCTGCTGTCCACCAACCGCCACGCCATGGTGGCGCTCGGCGCGCTGTTGCGCGCGGTGCTGGGCACGGCGCCGGTGGTCGACGGCCTGGCGGTGGGGCCGACCACGCCGGCCAGCCTGGCGGTGCGGGTCGCTCCGGGCAGCATCACCGAGCTCTCGACGGTGGACGGCACCGCCTATGGCTCGCTGGGCGCCGATGCCGGCTCGGCCCTGGTCAAGATGGGGGTGAACCTGGCGCCGGCGGATTTCGCCGTGACCGCGCCGGGCACCACCGGGCAGTCCGTGACCCATCTGATCGAGGCGGCGTTCCAGGAGGCCGACGAGGCGCCGGTGGTGCTGCCGTACTACAACGCCGCCAACCCGGCCGCCCCCTATCTGGGGCCGGGCAACACCGGGGTGGCGCAGAACACCCGCCGGGTGCAGCGCGTGCAGCTTCAGCTCAAGCCCGGCGTGCCGGCCACCACGGGGTCGCAGGTGGCGCCGGCGGTTGATGCCGGCTGGGTGGCGCTGGCCACCGTGACCGTCGCCTATGGCCAGGCGACGGTGACCGGGGCGCATATCGCCGCCGCCATCACCGCGCCGATCCTGCCCTATCGCCTGCCGGAACTGCGGCCGGGCTTCGCCACCCAGCAGAGCTTCACCGCCAGCGGCAGCTTCGTGGTGCCGGCGGGGGTCAGCCGGCTGCGGGTGCGCGCCATCGGCGGCGGCGGCGGCGGCGGCGGCAACACCACCAATGGCGGCGGCGGCGGCGGCGGCGGTGCCGGCTATGCCGAGGGCGTCTTCGCCGTCGGGCCGGGCCAGGTGATCGCCGTCACCGTGGGTGCCGCCGGGGCCGGGGGCGTGAACAATTCCGGGTCGGCGGCGGGCAATTCCGGCGGCAATGGCGGGGCCAGCAGCTTCGGCGCCTTCCTGTCGGCGGCCGGCGGCACCGGCGGGCAGGGCGCGCTGGCCGCGGGCCAGGGCAATTCCGGCCCGGGCGGGGCGGGCAGCGGGGGCGCGGTGAACATGGTCGGCAGTGCCGGCAATGCCGGGTTCAACGCCGGGGCCAACGGCTTCGGCGGCCATGGCGGGGCGGCGGCCGGCGGCGGCGGCGGCGGCGGCGCGTCCTCCGGCCTGCCCAGCGTCGGCACCTTCCCGGGCGGCGGCGGGGCGGGCGGCGGCGGCAATTTCGCCGGGGCCGCGGGCGCCGCCGGCCTCGTCATCGTCGAATACTGAAGGAGCGCGCCATGAGCGAGACGATCACCCGGGTCTGGCATCCCAGCCTGGCGCGGCGCGTGGTGCTGGACGGGTTTGCTCCGGTCCCGCGCGGCGCCAGCCAGGCCACGCCGCCGCTGCTGTCCTGGCCGGCGAAGGACCCGGCCGATGTGCTGGACTACGTCTTCGACATCTCGGCCGCCGTCGCCGGCCATCCCGCCGACAGCATCGCGGCCGTCGAGGTGGTGCCCAGCCCGGCCGGCGCCGGGCATCTGACGGTGGGCGAGATCCTGGCCGACGGGCGCACCGCCGTGGTGTGGCTGTCCGGCGGCCAGGCCGGCACGACCTATCGCCTGCAGGTGACGATCACCACGGAGTCCGGCCGCGTGCTGGGCCGGGCCATCGCCCTGCCGGTGCTGGCGCTGGCCGCGCAGTCGGCGCCCGCGGGGTCGTTGCAGACCCAGGGCGGGCTGATCGTCACCGACGAAGACGGCAACCCCATCCTGATCGGAGGCTAGGCGATGCCGACCATCGACGAACTGGATGCCGCGCTGGCCGCGGCGGATAGCGACCTGCTGCCGGCAAGCCAGGGCGGCGTGCTGCGCGCGGTGAGCCGGGCGCAGCTGCTGGCCGGCCTGCAGCCGACGATCAGCGTGGCGCACGGCCAGTTGCTGGGCGGCGATGCCGAGGACGCGCCGGGGCCGGTTTCGGTCGGCCCCGGGCTGGCGCTGGGCGGCGGCATCCTGTCCGCTCCGGCGCCGGCCAGCCTGGGGGCGGGCACCTACATCTCCGCGGCGCGGGCCACGGCGGGCGGCACCAGCGCGCAGCGCAGCCTGGCCGCCCTGCTGGCCGATGCCGTGGGGCCGGAGAGCTTCGGGGCCGTGGGCGACGGGGTGACCGACGATACCGCGGCGCTGAACGCCGCGATCGGCTCCGGCCGGCCGGTGCGCCTCGGCGCGCGGACCTATCGCGTCGACGGGCAATGGACCATCGCGCAGCCGAACACGGTGCTGCTGGGCACGCCCGGGCTGTCCGTGCTCAAGCGCGGCGCGCAGTCGGGCGGCGGGGCCTGGATCAGCGTGCAGGCGCCCGGCTTCCGCGCCGAGGGCGTCACCTTCGACGCCAACCGCGCCCAGGTCGGCGCCGAGGCCTGGGGCGTGCTGCTGACGGCGGCCTGCACCAGCTCGGACCTGCATCGCTGCGTCTTCCGCAATGCCTCGGGCGCGGTGCTGGGCAGCGGGCTGGCGATCCTGGCGCAGGATCCCGCCCTGTCCGCGCACACGATCCGCGGCTGCACCTTCGGCGGCAATGCCGCGCACGGGCTGTGGGTGCAGGCGGTGGCCGGCGTGCTGGTGGCGGACTGCCTGGCGCATGGCAACGCGCAGTACGGGCTGAACATCGATTTCAACGACGCCACCCACGCCAAGCGGGCGCGGCTGGTGCAGGTGCTGGGCAACCGCGCCTGGGCCAATGCGCGCGGCATCGCCGTCGGCAATTTCAACGTGCCGAACACCGAGCCGCCGGTCTGGGGCAATGATTTCCCGGATGCCGTCGGCGCCGTGGTCAGCGGCAACATCTGCCACGACAACACCGTCTACGGCATCGCCGTGGCCGGGCGGGCGCTGCTGGTGCAGGGCAACCTGCTGGCGGACAACGGCACGCTGGGCAACAGCGGCGCCGGCATCCTGGCCAATGTCGCCGCCAGCCGGGTGGCGGGCAACACCATCACCGGCAACGCGCTGTACGGCATCGACTGCGGCGGCTCGATCGACAGCGCGTTCGACGCCAACCAGGTGCTGGGCCACGGCTACGGCATCAACTGCGGCGGCAGCGCCAATCTGCGGGTGTCCGGCAACCACCTGGCGGAGTTCCTGTACTGGGGCATCGCGGCCACGCATGTGGAAACCGACGGCGCCGGGCGCAATTTCGGCATCGCCTGCGACCGCCTGGCCATCACCGGCAACCGCATCGCCATGGCCGGCGGGGCGGAGGGCATCTGGCTGCGCGACGGGCCGACGCGGGTGCTGGTGGAGGGCAACGACTTCACCGGGCGCGGGCCGGAACACTGCCTGCGCGCGGACACCGACAGCGTGATCGTGCGCGGCAACCGCCATGACTTCACCGCCCGCTTCATCGCCAATCCGGTGGCGCTGCTGGGCCGGCAGACGCTGGTGTTCCCGGACATCGCCGACAGCGTCATGGTCACCGCGGCCCCCTCGCCGATCCAGTCGATCCTGGGCAGCACGCAGGCGGCGTTCGCGGGCAAGATCAGCTTCGTGCGGGTCACCGCGCCGGGCAGCGGATACAGCTTCGCCACCGTCACCATCCTGGGCGGCGGCAGCGGGGCGACCGCCGAGGCGGTGCTGTCGGATGGAAAGCTCCTGGGCGTGGTCGTCACCGCGATCGGCAGCGGCTACGGCGATCCCGGCAGCCCCGTCGCTGTCTCGATCACCGGCAACGGCAGCGGGGCCGCGGCCACCGCCTATGCCGCCCCGCCGCTGGCCGAGGAGCGCACGCTGCTGGTGCGCTGCAATGCCCGCACCAGCTTCGCGCGCGCCGGCAGCGTGCCGCTGCAGGAGAACTGGACGCGCGGCGAGCTGGTGGTGGCGGCCGATGCCGATGTGGAGTGGATCGCCACCTGGGGCATGTGGCGCGCCGGGCGCTTCGCCCTGCCCGGCTTTGTCGAGCCGGATGCCGCCGGCGACCTGACGCTGCGTCCGCGCGGCAGCGGGCGGCTGCGCCTGGCCACCCCGGCGGAACCCGCCGGCGCCAGCTCCAGCCTCGGCCGCGGATCGCCGGAAGGCGCGGTCAGCGCCACGCAAGGGTCCGACTACCGAAACCTGGACGGCGGATCCGGCACCACCTTCTGGATCAAGCGCACCGGAACCGGTGCCACCGGGTGGACGGCCGTGGCTTAGAGCAATATCCGACCGGATGGAATCATCCGGTCGGAAGATTTGCGTTCTTGAACAAAGAGCTAGAGCGGTGGCCGGCCGCCTATCAGGTCGGCTTCCGCTCTAGGCCCGAAGCCCCGGCCTTCCTTCCTGTCACACCGTGTTGTGAGGACATTTGCATGCCCACATTGAGTGAACTGCCGCAGACCTTGACCACGGCGGACAGCGACCTTGCCTTGATCGAGCGTGCCGGCGAATCGTTCGGCACCACGGTCGGCGCGCTGCGCGAGCCGATGCAGCCGCGCCTGACGCTGGCATCCGGCAAGCTGCTGGGCCGGGTCGGCGTGTTTCCCGGCGGGCCGGAGCCGGTCAATATCGGCACCGGGCTGAAGATCGAGGGCGGCACGCTCCAGGTCGACCAGGCGACGCTGCCCAGCAGCAACATCTCGAGCCAGACCGTGGTGGCCACCGGCACGACGCGCGCGCGCTCGCTGGCCACGCGCTTTGCCGAGCGGATCAATGCGCTGGACATCGGCGCGCTGGCCAATGGCGTGGCCAATGACGGCCCGTTCATCCAGAGCGCCATGAACTACGCCACCTCCCTGTCGCGCGAGGCGGAGGTGTGGCTGCCGCCGGGCACCTATCGCATCGACGCCTCGATCGCGCTGCTGCGCCCGCGCTCCAAGGTGCTGCTGCGCGGCGCCGGGCGGGGCCGCACGGTGCTGCTGATCGACGATTCGGTGAACGCCATCAACGGCGATTCGATCAGCAACGCGGTGGCCGGCACCAGCTCCTGGCATCCGCTCGACGATTTCCACATGCGTGACCTGACCATCCGCGGCCGGGCGGACATCACCAAGACGCTGGGCGCGCAGATCCTGCGCCTGAACGGCACCAACATCACCATCGAGAACTGCGAGTTCATGCACTCGCGCAACATGGGCATGGTGGTGACCGGCGGCGACCAGGTGACGGTGCGCAACTGCCGCGTCTTCCGCACCATCGCCGACGGCATCGCGGTGTGGGACACCAGCAACGTCATCATCGAGGGCAACGAGATCATCGGCGCCAACGACGATGCGATCAGCGCCCATACCAGCTCGACCGCGATCGCCCCGGTGCGCACCGGGCTGATCGTGGCCAACAACACCATCACCGAGAGCCAGGGCATCGCCGTGCTGGGGGCCAAGACCGCCTCCATCACCGGCAACGTCATGCGCCGGATCATGGGCACCGGCATCCGCGTGGTCGCGCCCGACTTCCCCGATCCGCAGGGCCAGTCGCCCAGCTTCGCGGTGCGCATCGCCGACAACATCCTGCAGGACGTGTTCCAGCGCGCCGAGCCGAACGCGCGCACCGGGGTGCAGTTCTACATCTGGCTGACCGGCGGCCCGCGCAATGCCGGCGGCGGGGCCGCCCCGCCCGGCGAGCCCGCGGTGGGCACCGGCGCGGTGACGTCGCTGTACGGCACCGACACCGGCACGTTCTATGCGTCCGACAGCAACAATCCGGCGGTGGCCGCCCCGGCCGGGCACTGGATCGAGATCACCGGCAACCACCTGGTGCGCACCCTGCCGGCGGTGTCCAACGTCTCGGCCTGGGGCTATGGCGCCGAGGGGCTGTGGGTCGGCGAGAACGGCGACGGCAGCGGCTTCTACAACGGCGCGGTGGCCGAGGCGCGGCTGAACACGCAGGGCATCCTGCTGGGCCCGGCGCTGCGCAACTGCCGCATCGCGGACAACACCATCCAGACCACCGGGCCGTACGGCATCCTGTTCAACGCCAACACCTATGTTCCGGTCACCGTGCGCGACCTGGACTATGACGGGCTGACGATCGAGGGCAACCGCATCGTCGACGTGACCGTGGCCGGCATCCAGGGCCCGGCCGGCGGCACCCATCGCGTGCTGCTGCGCCACAACGAGATCGACGGCGATCCGCGCTTCGCCTCGGCGGGGCGCGGGGCGGGCGGCACCTGGACCGGGGCCGCGGCGCTGTCCGGCGTCCTGCTGGGCGGCTGCTCCGGCTTCGTGGTCACCGACAATGCGTTCCGCAACGTGGCGACCGCGGTGCGTCAGACCGGGGTGGTGCAGAACCTGGTCACCGGCAACACGCTGCATTGCGATCCCGTGGCGGTCGGGTTCTCCACCTCGAACCGCGGCATCGGCACGGTGGAGCCGGCCGGCGCCTGGCTGCATGTGGTCGAGGGCTGCGATCCCGCCGATGCGCTGTTCGGCCGGCTGCGCACCGCGCCGGCCACCTCGGCCAGCGCCCAGCCGGCATCGGGCACCTATGTCGCCGGGCACTTCGTGGCCAACAGCGCGCCCAGCCTGTCGGGCGGGCAGACGCTGCTGGGCTGGCTGCGGCTGACCACCGGGGCCGGCCATGTGGCCAACACCGACTGGTCCGCGGTGCATGGCGGCGACGGCACCGGCGGCGGCGGGGGCGGCGGGGCGGAGCCCAAGGTCACGGTGTTCACCAGCAGCGGCACCTGGACCCGCGATCCCGCCTCGGTGCAGGTGGAAGTGGAGGTCTGGGGCGGCGGCGGGGCCGGCGGCAATGGCGGCGTGGCCAATTCCGGCACGTCGGTCTCCGGCGGCGGCGGCGGCGGCGGGGCGAGCAAGCGGCGCGGGCTGTTCCGGGCCGCGGACCTGGCCGCCAGCGTCGCGGTCACCGTGGGCGCCGGCGGCGCGCGCGGCGGGTCGAACGGCTCGCCGGGCGGGGCGGGCGGGATGTCGGCTTTCGGCACGCTGCTGCGCGCGCATGGCGGCGGCGGCGGCGCGGGCGGAACCACCGCCACCGGGGCGGGCGGCGGCGGCGGCGGCGGGGACAACAACGCCGGCACCAGCGCCACCGGCAGCGGCGGCGGCGGCAGCGGCGGGGTGTTCGGCGCCTCCGGCGGCGGGGCCGGCGCCTCGGGCGGGTCCGAGCGCGTCGGCGGCGGCGGTGGCGGCGGGTGCATCGCCGGCGGCGCGGGCGGGGCGGGCGGCTATGCCGCGGAGGCCGGCGGCGGCGGCGGGGCGGGCGGCGGCGTATCGGCCGGCGGCACATCCCAGGCCGGCGGGGCCACCACCCTGTTCAACACCAGCGGCACCAATGCGGGCGGCGTCGCCC
>JBIPLY010000121.1:0-10137 GCA_044369385.1 Acetobacteraceae bacterium
CGAAGTTGCGGTCGGTGATCAGCATGGTGATCGCACCGGCCAGCACCGGCACCGAGAGCAGCAGCAGGAAGGCGGTGACCAGCATCGCCCAGATGAACAGCGGCATCTTGTGCAGCGACATGCCCGGGGCGCGCATGTTGAAGATGGTGGTGATGAAGTTGATGGCGCCGAGCAGCGAGGAGATGCCGGCCAGATGCAGCGCGAACAGCACGAAATCGAGCGCCGGGCCGGACTGGTAGGTGGAATTGGCCAACGGCGGATACAGCGTCCAGCCGGGGCCGGCGCCGTCGCCGACGAACTGGCCGAGCAGGATCAGGATGAAGGCGGGGACCAGCAGCCAGAAGCTGATGTTGTTCAGGCGCGGGAAGGCCATGTCCGGCGCGCCGATCATCAGCGGGATGAACCAGTTGCCGAAGCCGCCGATCAGCACCGGCATGACCGAGAAGAAGATCATCAGCAGGCCGTGCGAGGTGACCGCGGCGTTCCACGCCTGTCCGGAGCCGAAGAACTGCATGCCGGGCTGCTGCAGCTCCATGCGCATCAGGATCGAGATGATCAGGCCGACAATGCCGCCGATCAGCCCGAAGATGATGTAGAGCGTGCCGATGTCCTTGTGGTTGGTGCTGAACAGCCAGCGCTGGGCGAAGCTCAGCTGCGGGTGGTGGTGATCGTCGTGGCCGTGCCCGTGGTCATGACCGTGGCCGGCAGCGTGGTCCTGTGCGCTCATTGCTGTGCTCCTGCTGCCGGGCTTACTGGCGGACCGTGGCGAGCAACGTGGGCTGGGTGCCCGCGGGTGCCGCGTCGTTGGTGGCGTATTTCTTCTTGGCTTCGGCGACCCAGGCGGTGAACTCGGCCGGCGGCACGGCGCGCAGCGCGATCGGCATGTTCGAGTGGTCCTCGCCGCAGATCTGGTTGCACTGGCCGTAATAGGTGCCAGGGCGGTCGATGCGCACCCAGGTCTCGATGGTACGGCCGGGGATGGCGTAACGCTGCACGCCCAGCGCCGGCAGGTAGAAGCTGTGGATGACATCGGCGCTGGTGGTCAGGATGCGGATGTTCTTGCCGACCGGCAGCACCAGCGGCTCATCGACGTCCAGCAGGCGCTTCACGTCACCCTTCATATCCTTCGGCTTCACCGACTTCGCCTCCAGCGGGCGGCTGCCGAAGTTCAGGCCGTCGGAGTCCGGATAGGTGTATTCCCAGTACCACTGCCGCGCGTTGACCTTGATCGTCATGTCGGCCTCCGTCGTGCGGTCCTGGAAGTAGACCAGGCGGAAGCTGGGGATGGCGATCACCACCAGGATCAGCACCGGGATCACCGTCCAGGCCACTTCGAGGCCGGTGTGGTGGCTGGTCTGGCTGGGGTTGGGGTTGCGCTCCGCGCTGTAGCGCCAGATCACGTAGGCCAGCAGGGCGGCGACGAAGAGGGTGATGACCGTGATGATGGCCAGCACCAGGTTGTGCAGGCTCATGATGCTGGCGGCGACCGGGCTGGCGGGGGTTTGCATCCCCAGCTGCCAGTTTCGCGGCACGTCGGCCAGCGCCGGTTCGGCCAGCATCAGGGGGGTCAGGGCCACGAAGCCAGTGACCAGGAGGGCTGCGGCAACCAGACGCCGGAAAAGCTGCATCGTTCAATCCATCCCGCTGCGACGCCCCGGCTGCACCAGCCGGGCACTTCATCAGGTGGGCTACTCCGCCGCCGTGTCGAGATCAAGGGCTGTGCGAGAATTTCGCGGCCCTGCCCCGCTGATCGTGCGCGGCCGCATCAGTTGCGCAGGCTGGCCAGGGTGAACAGGCCGAAGGGCGGCACGGTGGAGAAGCTGGTCTGGGCCCGCTCCTCGGGCGTGAACAGCGCGTCGAAAGCGAAATCGGGATGCCAGCCCAGCGCGCGCGAGGCCGGGGCCATGGTGCGTTCGGCCCACCAGCGCAGGCCGCGTTCGGCGGCGAAGTGGTTGACGAACAGGATGTGGCCGCCCGGGCGGACGACGCGGCGCAGTTCGGCCATCAGGGCGCGCGGGTGCGGCACGACGGAGGCGACGAACATGGCCACCGCGATGTCGAAGCTGTCATCGGCGAAGCCGGTCGACTCGGCATCCAGTTCCAGCAGCGCCTCGACATGGGTCAGGCGTTCGGCGGCCACGCGGGTGCGGGCGCGGGCCAGCATCTCGGCGGACAGGTCGATGCCGGTGATGCGCTTCTCGCGGCTGTAGCGCGGCAGGGCCAGGCCGGTGCCGACGCCGACCTCCAGCACGCGCGTGCCGGGCAGGCGGTTGACCTCGGCCGCGGCGCGGCGGCGGCCCCAGGCGGAGACGCCGCCGAACACCAGGTCATAGACCCCGGCCCAGCGGCGATAGGCTGCGCGCACCGCATCGGCATCCAGCGCGGAATGGCGCCCGAGTTGCGGCTGCGGCGCTGAATACTGGCTCATTGGCGGATCTTGCTCATGGCGTGGTCGTCCCCGGGCATGCGCGCATCCGGACCGCAGCCCGAATCGCGCCTCAGCGCTAGCATGCCAGGAGCGGACGGGGGAGTCTTGCCGATTTGCGCGGGTGGTCGCACGGCGATCAGGTGCGGCGCGATTGGACGCGAATGTGGCCGGCGCCCGTTTGGCGGGCGCGAACTTGGCCGGCGCCCGTTTGGCGGGCGCCGATCAATCGGCGACGAGATTGACCGCGGCGGCGCGGCCGTTCGGCTGCTGTTCGATGTCGAAGCGGATCTTCTGGCCCTCGTTCAAGGTTCGCATGCCGGCCTTCTGCACGGCGCTGATGTGCACGAACACATCCTTTCCGCCGGCGTCGGGCGCGACGAAGCCGTAGCCCTTGGTCGGATTGAACCATTTCACGGTACCCTGCGACATGTCCTCGCCCCTTTCCTGCGGGGTGCCTAGGCTGGGCCGGGGCGGGCGACGATGGCGGCGGGTATCCGGCGCGAGGTCGATCGGCACGGCGTGGGCGGGCACCCTCTTGCGTGCGGCCGCGTCGATTCGCGCGGCCGGGCGGAGCGCATTTCCCAAGGCCAGGCCGAAGGGTTTGCGCCCCGACGGAGGAACGTTAGCGCCCGGCGCGCGGCGATTTCAACAAAGATGCGCAGCCGCCCCGGCGCAGGACGCATGGCACCCCGGCGGCCAGAGGGGAGGGCAGAGGGGGTAAGGGAAAAAAAGGGCGGCGCGAGGATCTCGCGCCGCCCGGAGGTGGGCGCCGGCATCGCCCGGGGGGGGCGGCGGCGCCTTGGGGAGAAGTCCAGAACAATGCGTGTGGCCGGCGTCGGCCACGGGAGGCATACTGGGCCTGGCGCTGCTAATGAAAGGTTAACGCGAGCTTTTCCTTTCGTCATGCAGGCCTGTCTTTTGCCGATGGCCAACGAGGACCCCCCAGCCATGACCGTACCGCCGCCGCCGCGAACCGGCCCCCTGACCGGGCTGAAGGTGCTGGAGCTTGGGCACTACATCGCCGGGCCGTTCTGCACCCGCGTGCTGGCGGACCTGGGCGCCGAGGTGATCAAGGTCGAGCCGCCGGCCGGCGATCCGGTGCGCGGATGGGGGGCGACGGCGAATGGGCACCCCGTCTGGTTCAGTATCCATGGGCGCAACAAGATGTCCGTGGTGCTGGACCTCATGCGCGATCGCGACCAGGCGCTGGCGCTGGCGCGGCGGGCGGATGTGCTGGTGGAGAATTTCCGGCCCGGGCAGCTCGAAAAGCTGAACCTGGGGCCGGATGTGCTGCATGCCGAGAATCCGCGCCTGGTGATCGCGCGGGTGTCGGGCTACGGGCAGAGCGGGCCGTATCGGGACAAGCCGGCCTTCGGGGCGATCGGCGAGGCGATGGGCGGCATCCGCCACCTGACCGGGCATCCCGCCGGCAGCAGCAAATTGCCGCCGCCGCGCTGCGGCATCTCGATCGGGGATGACCTGGCGGGGCTGTATGCGGCGATCGGGCTGCTGTCGGCGGTCTATGAGCGCGATGTGACCGGGACCGGGCGCGGGCGGATCATCGATGTGAACCTGGTGGATTCCGTGGTCAGCCTGATGGAGGGGATGCTGCCGGAGTATGCGCTGGACGGGCGGATCCGCCAGCCGGTGGGGGCGGCGATCCCGACGGCGGCGCCGACCAACACCTATCCCTGTGCCGATGGGCGGTGGCTGTGCGTGGCGGGCAATTCGGACCTGATTTTCGCCCGGCTGATGGGCGCGATCGGGCGGGGGGAGCTGGCCGCGGACCCGCGCTTTGCCACCAACGGGCAGCGCTGTGCGGCGGCGGGCGAGCTGGACGCGGCGATCGCGGCCTGGACGCGCACGCTGCCGGCGGCGGAGGCGGAAGCGGCACTGGAGGCGGCGGACGTGCCGTGTTCGCGGCTGTTCGACATCGCCGACATCGCGGCTGATCCGCACAACCGGGCGCGCGGCGCGGTGCTGGAGGTCGATGATCCGCTGATCGGGCGGACGCTGCATTTCGGGCCGACGATCCGCATGGACGGGGCGGCGCCGCAGGACACGATCGGCTGGACCGGGCCGGCGCTGGGGGCGCACACCGACTATGTATTGGGGACGCTGCTGGGGGGGGCACGCTAGGGGTTGTGGTTGCGGCCCTATCTGGGGATTCGCTGCAAATTCCGTGCGTTGTGGTGAAAATCTGCTATAGTTTGGGGATGATGAACCGAAGGCGGCTGATTTCGCATCTGGGGGTTGTGGCGCTGCTGGCCGGGTGCGGGTCTTCCGCGCGCCAGGGGCCGGGGGTGGCGGCCGCGCCGAGCCTGAAGGTGCCGGGGATCAACTGTGCGCCCTTTGCCCGCGAATTGTCCGGCATCGCGCTGTACGGCGATGCGGATTCGTGGTGGCACAGCGCCGCCGGGCGCTATGGCCGCAGCGAGCAGCCGGTGCCGGGCGGCGTGCTGGTGTTCAAGCGCACGTCGCGGCTGCGCTCCGGCCATGTCTCGGTGGTGACCCGGGTGGTGAGCGCGCGGCAGATCCTGGTGACGCAGGCGAACTGGGTGCCGGGGCATGTGGACGAGGACCAGCTGGTGGTGGACCTGTCCGACGGCAATGACTGGTCGCAGGTGCGGGTCTGGTACCCGCCGGCCGGCACGCTGGGAACGAACATCTATCCCGCGCATGGCTTCATCCATCCGCGCCGGCCGGCCACCCATGCGGAGCTGGCCCGCGCCACGCCGGTGGCGGCGCGCTATGCGATGGACAATCGCGGGCGGCCCGCGCCACGGGCGCGGGTTGACGGATAGTCGCGGCGCGAAACACCGCTTGCATCGGGCGCGGCGGCAGGCCATGTGAAGCGCAAGGGGGCGGCGCCCCGGTTGGAGGATGGCATGGGTAGCTTCAGCATCTGGCATTGGCTGATCGTGCTCGCGGTCGTGCTGCTGCTGTTCGGCAGCGGCAAGATCAGCGGGCTGATGGGCGACTTCGCCAAGGGCATCAAGTCGTTCAAGAAGAACATGGCCGAGGACGATGCTTCGATGGAAGCCAGCACGGGCGATGGCAAGCCGTCCGGCAGCATTCCCGGCCCGGGCGCCTCCGGCAGCGCCGGCGCCAACCAGGCCGGCACCGCCCAGGCTGGCACCGCCCAGGCTGGCACCGCCCAGGGCGCCGGCCGGCCGGGCTGAGCCGGGCGCCCGGACTTCGCGGGCCGTGCCATGCTGACGCCGCTGGCCGTGCTGATGGATATCGAGGGCACCACCACGCCCGCGACGTTCATCCAGGGCGTGCTGATGCCGTTCGCCTATGACGCGCTGGCGGATTGGGCGGCGCGGATCGATCTTCCGGAGGTGGCCGGCGTGCTGGCGGAGGTGCGCCGGATGGTGCCCGACCAGCCGGAGCTGACCACGCTGCGGCACTGGTCCGAGCGCGGGCTGAAGATCGCGCCGCTGCTGGAACTGCAAGGCATGATCTGGGAGCAGGGCTATGCCGATGGCGTGCTGCGCGGGCAGGTTCATGACGATGTCGCCCCGCATCTGCGCGCCTGGGCGGCGCGGGGCATTCGCGCCTACACCTTCTCCTCCGGCTCGATCCAGGCGCAGCGGCTGATCTTCGGGCATTCGACCGATGGCGACCTGTCGCCGCTCATCGCCGGGTTCTTCGACACGCGGATCGGCGCCAAGCGCGACCCCGATGCCTATGTGCGCCTGGCGATCGGCATGAACGTGCCGACGCTGTCCGTGGCGTTCCTGTCGGATGTGGAGGCCGAGCTGGACGCGGCGACCACGGCGGGGATGCGCACCTGCCACATCGTGCGTGCCGGCACCGGCGCGGTGCCATCGGATCGGCATCCCGTCGCCGCGGATTTCGCCGCGGCTGCCGTGGCGCTGGGACTGCCCGGGGCGGGGTGAGTTCGGCGCCTGCCGCCTGCCTGCTGCCCCCCCCTGCCCTTCCCCGCATCGCAGGCGCGTCGGCATTTTGCGGCCGAGGTGAATGGCGCGCTTCTGTTGCGGGCGAATCCGCGCCAGGATCACGGCGGGACGCGTTCCCCAAGGGAGGGTGAGGATGTCGCAGGCGATCGCACGGCCGGTTCCGGTGCCGGATGACATCAGCGCCCCGTTCTTCGACGGTGCGAAGCGCGGTGCGTTGATGCTGCAGCATTGCGGCGCCTGCGGGCGCTGGAGCTTTCCGGTGCGCGAGCGCTGTCCGCATTGCATGGCCGGCGGCCTGGGCTGGCGGCAGGCGAGCGGGCGCGGGACGCTCTATACCTTTGCGATCATGCACCAGGTGATGCACCCGGGCTTCGCCAGCGAGGTGCCCTACAATGTCTGCCAGGTCGACCTGGACGAAGGGGTGCGCATGGTCGCCAACGTGGTGGGGCTGGCGGGGCGGGCGCTGCGCATCGGCATGCGGCTGGAGGCGGTGTTCGAGGCCGGGGGCGAGGCGGGGGGCGAGGGGGTTCATGTGCCCCGGTTCCGGCCGCTGGACGGGGAGGCGGGGTGATGGCGGGGCGGTCCAAGGGGGCGATCGTCGGGCTGGGGGTGACGCCGATGGGGCGCATCTATGGCCGGCGGGCGGTGGATTTCGCCGCCGAGGCGATCGCGCTGGCGCTGGAGGATGCCGGGCTGGGCAAGGACGATGTGGACGGGCTGCTGATCAACGCCAACCTGCCCAACGACATGCTGCCGGGGGCGCAGATGGTGCTGGGGCTGCGCAACCTCAGCCTGATGAACGTGATGAACGCCTATGGCTCCACCGGCGGCAGCATGATGCAGTATGCCTGCATGGCGATCGCCGAGGGCCTGGCAAGCACGGTGGTGCTGGTCTACGCCGATGCGCCGCTGACGCCGGCGCGCGGGGCGGGGCAGTCCTACGCCGGGCCGCACCGGTTTCCGCTGGGCGGGATGGCCGGGCTGAAGGCGGCCTATGGCGATTTCGGCGCCAACCTGGGCTATGCGATGGCGGCACAGCGGCACATGGCGCTGTATGGTACCACCGAGGATCACCTGGGCATCGTCGCCGTCGGGCAGCGGCGCTGGGCGCAGATGAACCCCTGGGCGCAGATGAAGGCGCCGATGACCATGGCGGACCACCACGCGTCGCGCTGGATCGCCGAGCCGCTGCGGCTGCTGGATTGCTGCCTGGTGTCCAACGGCGCGGTGGCGATCGTGGTGACCTCCGCGGAGCGGGCGCGCGACCTGCGGCAGCCGCCGGTGCATGTGCGGGGCTATGCGCAGGCGGCGCCGGGGGACAACCAGGATACCGCGGAGCATCCCGGGGTGGTGACCGGGGCGCGGCGGTCGGGCGCGACGGCGCTGCGCATGGCGGGGATCACGCTGGGCGATATCGGGTGCTGCCAGCTCTATGACTGCTACACCTACACCGTGCTGGTGACGCTGGAGGATTACGGGTTCTGCGCCAAGGGCGAGGGCGGGCCGTTCGTGGCCGATGGCAAGCTGGGCCCGGACGGGGCGCTGCCGACCAACACCGGCGGCGGGCAGCTTTCGGGGTTCTACATGTGGTCGTTCACGCCGATGTCCGAGGCGATCGTGCAGGCGCGCGGCCAGGGCGGGGCGCGGCAGGTGGCGCGCAACGACCACATCCTGGTCAGCGGCAATGGCGGCATTCTGAACTACCATTCGACCCTGATCCTGAGCCCGCATGCGGGCGGGGGCTGAGGGGGGACACGGCTGGCGGGCCTGTCAGGTGTGCCCTGCGCGGTTGGGTATTGGGTCGCGCGGCGTATTGCAATGTTATACTATAACGTATATCGAGCGCCTTCTGTTTTGCAGGAGGTTCCATGTTCCGCCGCTCCTTCACATCGCTGGTGGCCGCAACCCTGGCCGGCAGCGCGCTGCACGCCGCGCCGGCTTCGGCCGATGAGCGGGTGCTCAATGTCGTGGCGCCCTGGCAGGTGTCGTCGCTCGATCCGTCCGATACCGGCTACATCGCGGCCCGGATGGGCATCGCCGAGACGATCGTGGGCGTGGAGCCCGATGGCAAGCTGGTCGGGCTGGTGGCGTCGGGCTGGAGCCTGGACGACGACCGTTTGACATGGCGGTTTCCGGTGCGCCCGGGGCTGAAGTTCCATGACGGGACGCCGGTGACGCCGGCGGACATGATCGCGGCGATCGAGCGGGCGCGGGCCAGTGGCGAGACGCTGGGGGCGGTGCCGATCGCCTCGATGGCGGTGGATGGCACCACGATGGTGCTGAAGACGCAGACGCCGTTTGCGCCCTTGCCGGCGTTCCTGACCGACTACGCGTCGATCGTGCTGGCGCCCGCCGCGCGCGCGGCCGATGGCAAGGTTGCGGCCTGGATCGGCACCGGGCCGTATCGCGTCACTGCCATGGATGGCGACCGGAGCGTGGATGTCGTCGCCTTCGATCGCGGCGGCGCGATGCCGGCGGTGCGGCGGGCGCGCTACCTGGCGGTGCCGCAGGGCGAGACGCGGGCGGCGATGATGGAGGCCGGGGACGCCGATGTCGCCTTCACGCTGCTGCCGGGCGCGGTGCCGCGGATCAATGCGGGCAGCCGGGCAAAGGTGCAGAGCATCACCATTCCGCGGGCGCGGGTGATGCCGCTGAACGTCGGGCTGCCGATCTTCGCCGATCTGCGGGTGCGCCAGGCGATCAACCTGGCCATCGACCGGGCGGGCATTGCCGTTGCGATCCTGCGCCATGCACCGAGTGCGGCGACGCAGCTGCTACCGCCGATCCTGGCGGACTGGCACAACCCGGCGCTGCCGCCCTATGCCCGCGATGTGGCCCGTGCGCGCGCGCTGCTGGCGGAGGCCGGCTGGACGCCCGGCGAGGGCGGGGTGCTGCACAAGGACGGCACGGCGCTGCGCTTCACCATCCTGGTGCTGGCCAACCGGCCGGAGCTGCCGCCGATGGCCGCCGCGATGCAGGCGCAGCTGCGCGAGATCGGCATCGACATGCAGATCCGCACCGGCCCCGGCAGCATCGTGCCGCAGGCACATCGCGACGGCACCTTCCAGGCCGGGCTGGTGGGCCGCACCTATGTCAACGTGCCCGATCCGATCGGCACGATCCTGCCCGACTTCACGCGCGACAAGACAATCTGGGCACAATCCGGCTGGATCAACGCGGAGATCCGTGCGCTGGTGCCGGAGTATATCGGCAGCTTCGATGACGCCCGGCGCGCCGCGCTGCGGAAGCGCATCACTGAGATCCTGCATGCCGAGCTGCCGGTGATCCCGGTGTCGTGGTTCGAGCATACGGTGGCGGTGTCCAATCGCGTGCGGCCGGTGCCGATCGATCCCTATGAGCAGCGCTACCTGATCGACCGGATGGCATGGGCCGGCTGATCGGCGCGCTGGCGGCGCGGCTGGCGCAACTGGCCGCGATGCTGCTGGCGGTGGTGCTGCTGTGCTTTGCGGCGATGCAGGCGCTGCCGGGCGACAAGGCGGTGCAGCTGGCCGTGGCGCGGCATGGCGAGCGCGCCGGTGATGCCGGAATTGCCCTGGCGCAGCGCGATGGCGGGTTCGGCCGGCCGGTGATGGTGCAATTTGCTGACTGGGCGGGGCGGGTGATTCGCCTCGATCTCGGGCATTCGCTGGTCAGCCGGCGGCCGGTGGTCGACGAGCTGGGGCCGCGGCTGCGGGTGACGCTGATCGCGGGCGGGGTGTCGGTGCTGCTGGGGCTGCTGGTGGGATTGCCGCTGGGGGTGTGGGCCGGGTTGCGGCCCGGGGG
>JBIPLY010000537.1:0-2724 GCA_044369385.1 Acetobacteraceae bacterium
GCCGCGATCGGCCAGAGCAATATCCGACCGGATGGAATCATCCGGTCGGAAGATTTGCGTTCTTGGACAAAGAGCTAGAGCGGAGGCCGTGCGCCTATCAGCACGGCTTCCGCTCTAGGCAGCCTTGGCCCCCGCCAGCGCGTCCAGCCGCTCCAGCGCCGCCTCCAGCGCCGGCGACAGCGTGCCCTCGACCAGCAGCAGCCGCGCCGAGCCGCCGGCATCCTGTGCGGCCAGGGTGAACTCCGCGCGGCACTCGCTGCCCAGGCTGTCCACGAAGATCGTCCCGCGCGCGCCCTCGGCCTGCGGCGCCAGCCCCTCGATCCGCGCCCCGGTCCGGGAGATATCGCGCAGCCTGGCGGTCACGCGCACGCCGCGTCCCATCGCGACGCCGCAGGGCCGGTCGATCACATGGCGCGGCGTGGCGCGGCGCTCGGCATCCACGGTGGCGGTGCGGATGGCGCGCACGATATTGCCGCTCAGCGCCGCCAGCACGGCGGCAACCGCCTCGGTGCCCTGTTCCACGCTCTGCGCCTGGCTGCCGGAGCGCGCGGCCTCGGCGGAGACCTCGGCGATGCGCTGGGAGACCTCCTGCGCCGCGAGACCGGTCTGGGTCACGTTGCGGGTGATCTCCTGCGTGGCGCTGGCCTGCTGCTCGACAGCCGCGGCCACCGCCACGGAGACCTGCGCCAGCTCGGTGATGCGCGCCGAGATCTCGCCCACCGCCTCCACCACCGCGCCCGTCGTCGCCTGGATCTCGCCGATCTGGCGCGCGATCTCCTCGGTGGAGCGCGCGGTCTGGGTGGCCAGGTTCTTCACCTCGCTGGCCACCACGGCGAACCCCTTGCCGGCATCCCCGGCGCGCGCCGCCTCGATCGTGGCATTCAGCGCCAGCAGGTTGGTCTGCCCGGCGATCGAGCTGATCAGCTGCACCACATCGCCGATCTTCGCCGCCGATTCCGACAGCGAGCGGATTCGCTCCTGCGCCAGCGCGCCGCCCTGCACCGCGCGCTGCGCCACCGCGCCGGCCTGCGCCACCTGCCCGGCGATCTCGCTGATCGAGGCGCTCAGCTCCTCGCTGGCCGCACTCACCGCCTGCGCGTTGGCCAGCGCCTGTTCCGCCGCCGCGGCCACCGAGACGGCGTTGTCGCTGACCCGCGCGGCCGAGGCGCTCATCTCGCGCGTCTGCACCGCCATCTGCGCGGTGCTCGCCGACACCTGGTCGACCGCCTGGCGCGCTTCCTGCTCCACGGTCGCGGCCATGGTCATCACGGCGGCGCGCCGTTCGCGGGCGGTGGCGCGCTCCTGCTGCAGCTTCTCCTCCTGCGCATAGAGCAGCCGCGCCCGCATCGCGCGCAGCATCCGCGTTACGCCATGGAACTCGCCGGCCGCCGGCAGCGGGATCGGGCGGGTATTGTCGCCCTCGCCAATCGCGGTGAAATGCGCCTGCAAGCCCCGCAGCGGCCGGCGGATCGTGCCCAGCAGCCAGGCGCCGAGCCCCAGCGAGGCCACCACCGCCACCCCCAGCAGCGCCAGCGCCAGGGCCATGTGCCAACGGAAATCGCCCTCCGCCGCCTCGTTCATCTCGCGCGCCACGCGGGTCTGCAAGCCGATCAGGGCCTTGGCCTCGTCATGCGCCGCGCCGAACAGCGCACCCAGCCTGCCGCCGACATGCGCCGCCAGCGCCGCCTGTTCGCCCCGCTCGGCCAGCGCGATTCCCGCTTCCAGCCCATCGCGCACGAAGGCGGCGCGCTTGGCGGCATAGGCGGCGGCGATGCCCTTCTCCTCTTCGGTCAGCGTGGTCGCCATGTATTCGGCCCAGACCGCGGAGATGCGGTCGCGGTTGGCCAGGATCGCCTGCTTCTGCGCCGGCAGCCCGTCAGTGCGGCCGCCCTCCAGCCCGGCGGCGATGTCGCGCACCAGCCCCAGATTGGTGCGCATCAGGTCGGAAATCTCGGCCAGTTGGGCGATCGGCACCGCGCGGTCCTCGTACATCGCGTGCAGCGCGTCATTGGAATCCGCCATGCCCGTCAGCGTCACGATCCCGGTGCCGACCATCATGGCGATCATCAGCAGAAAGGCGGCGGCCAGGCGAAACGCGATCGCGTGTGACGCCCGCGCCAGCCGCGCCACCGGCCCGGCCCGCTGCAGCTCGCCATCCGCCACGACATGGCTCGGCCGCCCGGCGCGCATCGCGGCATAGGCGGCCTCGGCCTCGGCCACCTCGGCGCGGCTCGGGCGCCCGCGGATCGAGATGTATCCCGTGGTCTCGCCGCCTTCCACCACCGGGGTCACATTGGCCCGTACCCAGTAGAAGTCGCCCGACTTGGTCCGGTTCTTCACCAGCCCGTCCCATGGCCGGCCGGCCTTCAGCGTCGCCCACATGTCGGCAAAGGCCGCCGGCGGCATGTCGGGGTGGCGCACCAGGTTGTGCGGCTGGCCCAGCAGCTCCTCCGATGTGAAGCCGCTGATCTCCGTGAACGCCGCATTGGCGAACACGATCCGGCTGTCGGGGTCGGTGCGCGAGACCAGCAGGTGGTCTTCCGCCACCGGGATTTCGGTTGCGGTCACAGGCTGGTTGTTGCGCATGGCGACTCTTCTTCTGCTAGCGATTGCCCCGGCATAGGCGATCCTGGTTAATCGCCCATGACCGCGCGCTTGCCGCGAGGCGCCGGACTTGCCACGCTGCGCCCAACACCGGGGAGGGTCACATGGCCTACGAAGCGA
>JBIPLY010000200.1:0-7399 GCA_044369385.1 Acetobacteraceae bacterium
CCGTCATCACGCTGAACCGGCCGGAGCGCCGCAACGCGCTCAGCCTGCAACTGCAGAAGGAACTCGCCGCCGCCCTGACCGAGGCGGACGAGCACAACGCCGTCCACTGCGTCGTCCTGCGCGGCGCCGGCCCGCATTTCTGTGCCGGCGCCGACCTGTCCGAATACTCCGCCGGCCGCGGCCCGGAGTATCGCGGCCGCGAGGAGATCGACGACGACATCTGGCGCCTGGAACAGGGCCAGAAGCTGCGCATGACGCTGTTCGACATGCACAAGCCGGTGATCTGCATGGTCCACGGCACGGTGATCGGCGTCGGCACCGACATCATGCTGCTCTGCGACATCGCGATTGCCGCCGAGGATGCCCGCATCGGCTTCCCCCCGGTGCGCGATCTCGGCACGCCGCCCGGCCACATGTGGCTCTACAATATCGGCCCGCAATGGGCCAAGCGCCTGATGCTGACCGGGGATTCCGTCACCGGCACGGACGCCGCCGCCATCGGGCTGGTGCTCAAGGCGCTGCCGATCGACCAGCTCGAAGCCGAGGTGTTCCGCCTCGCCGGCCGCATGGGCCTGGTCGATCCGCACCTGCTGTCCGCCAACAAGCGCCTGATCAACCTCGGCCTGGAGCTGATGGGGGCAAGAACCCTGCAACGCCTGGCCGCCGAGATCGACGCCCGCGGCCACAACGCGCCCATGGCGCGCAGCTTCAAGAAGACGATGCGCGAATTCGGGGTGAAGCACGCCTTCACCAAACGGGACTCCGCCTTCGGGCGGGGCTATGCGTCGGTCACGGGACCGGATAAAGATTAAGCGCGTTCTTTTTTGAAAAAAAGAACCAAAAAACTTCTATCCATTGGCACCCGCCCCCCCGACCAGCACGGGTGCCAACGGATAAAGTTTTTTTGCTTCTTTTTGTTCACAAAAAGAAGATTCTTTCTTTCTTGGAGTCTCTCGATGCAAGCCATCCTCTGCGAAACCCTCGGCACCCCCGAAGTCCTGGTGCTGCGCGACCTGCCGGACCCGCCGCCCCCCGGCCCGGGCGAGGTCCAGGTCCGCATCCTGGCCCGCGGCGCGCAGTATGTGGACGTGCTGCAGGTCGCCGGCACCTACCAGACCAAGCCGGCGATGCCCTTCATCCCTGGCGGCGAGGCGGCCGGCGAGATCGTGGCGGTCGGTGCGGGCGTGGACCGCTTCAAGCCGGGCGAGAGGGTGATGAGCCGCCATTCCGACGGCGCCTTCAAGACGCTGGGCAACTGCAAGGCCAGCGCCTGCGACCCCCTGCCGGCCGCCCTCAGCCTGGAGGAAGGCGCGGTGTTCCGCGGCGCCTATGCCACGGCCTATTACGCCCTGGTGCAGAAGGGCCGCATGAAGCCGGGCGAATGGGTGCTGGTGCATGGCGCGGCCGGCGGCATCGGCATCTCCGCCATCCAGATCGCCAAGCTCTACGGCGCGAAGGTGATCGCCACCGCCAGCACCGCGGCCAAGCGCGACGCCTGCCTGGCGCAGGGGGCCGACCACGCCATCGACTACCGCAGCGGCTTCCGCGAGAAGGTCAAGGAGCTGACCGGCGGCAAGGGCGCCGACATCGTCTATGACCCGATCGGCGCCGAGGTGTTCGACGAGTCGACGCGCTGCCTGAACTGGGGCGCCCGCCTGCTGATCCTCGGCTTCCTCGGCGGCGCCCCCGCCCTGGCCAAGACCAACCACCTGCTGATCAAGGGTGCCGAGGCCATCGGCGTCTGGATCGGCGGCCTGGGCATGAACGAGCCGGCGGTGGCCGAGGCCAACATGCAGGTGCTGCTGGGCCTGGCCGCCGAGGGCAAGCTGAAGCCCGCCATCTCCCACCGCTTCCCGCTGGACCAGGCATCGGCCTGCCTCCAGGCCATCATCGACCGCGCAGTGATCGGCAAAGCGGTGCTGGTGGGGTAGGGGCCTATCGGCCGGCGATCAGCGCGCGCACCCGGTCGGTGAGGTCGCTGGCCGTCTGAACCCCGCTGGCGGAAATCGACAGGCCAGCGGCGGCAAGAATGCCGGCGGTCCAGGTGTTGCAGGTGTTGAAGGCGTGAAAACGGCCGGTGGCCGGATAGAAGCGGCTGAACGGGTAAAGCCCGGGCGTGGGCAACGGCGCCGCCCGCGGGGCGCCCGCGCGCGCGAAACTGGCGGCCAGCGCGGCGACCAGGCGATCGTGCTGGTCGGGCAGCAGCGCCAGGGTGAAGACCTCAACGCTGGGAAACACCTGCGCGGGGTGCGCCGCCAGCCCGGAGACGTGCAGCACGGCGGGGCCCGGAAACGCCGCGAACAGCGCCAGCCCGGCGGTGGCGCGCGGGTTGGGGTAATACTCCGCGTCGCCCCAACCGAATTCGAGCCAGGACGCGGCGGGGAAATCCGCGACCTCGGGGATGCCGGTCTCCGCAATCGCCGCCCGCCGCACCACGACGCCGCTATGCCAGCCATTGCTGGTCACCAGCACGGTGGCCGCGGCCGCCAAGGCACGGCGCGGCGCCCCCGCCGCCGCCAGCACGGCGACGAGCGCGGCGCGGCGCTTCACCGCCCGCCAAACACCGGCTTGCGCTTGCCCAGGAACGCCGCCACCCCCTCGCGGAAGTCCTCGGTCGCCATCCCGGCATGGAACGCCGCCCGCTCGGCATCGAGCTGCGCCGGCAAGTCGCGCGCAAGACTCTCCCGCAGCAGCCGCTTGATCCGCCCGTAGGCCAGCGTCGGCCCCGCCGCCAGCCGCCCCGCCAGCGCCGCCGTCCGCGCCTCCAACGCGCCGGCAGGGACCACGAAATTCACCAGCCCCAGCCGCAGCGCCTCCGCCGCGTCGATCGTGTCGGCCAGCAGCGCGATCTCCAGCGCCTTTCGCAACCCCACCAGCCGGCCCAGATGCCACGACGCGCTGCCATCCGGGCTCGTCCCAACCCGCGTATAGGCCAGTGTGAAGGCCGCATCGTCCGCCGCGATCGCCAGGTCGGCGGCCATCGCCACACTCATCCCCGCCCCGGCCACCGGCCCATGCAGGCTGGCGATCACCGGCTGCGCCATCCCCGCCAGCCGCACCAGCGCCCGGTGCAGCGGCAGCATGAGCGCATCGACATGCTCGCCCCCCTCGTCCAACCCGCGCTGGATCACGCCGAGGTCGCCCCCGGCCATGAACCCCCGCCCCGCCCCCCGCAGCACGATCACCCGCAAGTCGGCCTTCCCCGCCAGCCGCTCCACCGCCGCCTCCAGCCCCTCGGCCATCGCCTGGTCCAGCGCATTGAGCGCCCGCGGCCGGTTCAGCGTGATGGTGGCGATCGGCCCCTCGGCCTCCAGAATCAGGGCGGCGTCAGACATGTGCGATCTCCATAAGGGGGCGGCCCGTCGATGGCGGCCACGGCCTGGGCGGCAAAGGCCCGGCTGAGCGAGGCGGTATCGGCGGCATCCGCGGCCGCCGCATTGCCGGCCCGCACCCGCGCCGCGATCCCCTCGAAGATGACGGCAAACCGCCACAGCGCGAACGCGAAATGAAACGGCCACAACCCCGGCGTCGGCTTCGCGGCGCGGAAGTAATCGGCGATGTGCTCTTCTTCCGTCGGAATCCCCAGCGCCCGGTGATCCAACCCGTCGATCCCGCCATAGTGCTCCGGGCGCGAGCGCCACGCCATCGCATTGAACGCCAGGTCCGCCAGCGGATCGCCCAGCGTCGACAGCTCCCAGTCCAGCACGGCGATCACCCGCGGCTCCGTGGGATGGAACATCAGGTTGCCCAGCCGGAAATCGCCATGACACAGCGCCGTCGTCTCGCCGGCCGGAATATTCGCCGGCAGCCAGGCATTCAGCGTCTCGATATCCGCCACCGGCGCGGTCTTCGACAGCTCGTACTGCTTCGTCCAGCGCGCGATCTGCCGCGCGAAATAGCTCCCCGGCCGCCCGAAATCCCCCAGCCCCACGGCCGCCGGGTCCACCGCATGCAGCGCCGCCAGCGTCTCGGCCATGGCGCGATACATCGCCCGCCGGTCGCTCGCCGACACCCCGGGCGTGTCGTAGCCGGCAAACACCCGCCCCTCCAGCCGGGTCATCACATAGAACGGCGTGCCGATCACCCCGGCATCGGCCTCGTAGAACAGGCACTCCGGCACCGGCACCGCCGACCCGCGCAGCGCCGTCATCACCCGGAACTCCCGGTCGATCGCATGCGCACTCGGCAGCAATTCCCCCGCCGGCTGCTTGCGCAACACCAGCCGATGGCTGTCGCTGCTCACGAAATAGGTCGGGTTCGACTGCCCACCGGCAATCCGCTCCACCCGCAGCACGCCGGCCATCCCCGGCAGCCGCGCGCGCAGGCAGCCCAGCAGCCGCGCGGCATCGATCTCGGCACTCCCGCTCATGCGAATCCGTCCCCCTTCCCCCCACCATAGCGCGCCCCGCGCCGCTTCGCTAAGAACCGCGCATGATCCGTCTGACCGAACTGCGCCTGCCGCTCGACCACCCGCCCGAGGCGCTGGCCGCCGCCGCCGCCGCGCGCCTCGGCATCCCGCCCGACGCGCTGCACGCCCTGCGCATCCACCGCCGCGCCCACGACGCCCGCCGCAAATCCGCGATCCGCTTCACCTACACGCTGGACCTCGCCGCCGCCGACGAGCCCGCCATCCTCTCCCGCCTGGCCGGCGACCCGCACATCGCGCCCACCCCGGACATGACCTGGCGCCCCCCGCCCCGGGCCCCCGCCGGCGCCCCGCGCCCGATCGTCGTCGGCACCGGCCCCTGCGGCCTGCTCGCCGCCCTAGTCCTGGCCCAGGCCGGCTACCGCCCGATCATCCTGGAACGCGGCAAGCCGGTCCGCCCGCGCACCAAGGACACCTGGGCCCTCTGGCGCCGCGGCATCCTCGACCCCGGCTCCAACGTCCAGTTCGGCGAGGGCGGCGCCGGCACCTTCTCGGACGGCAAGCTCTACAGCCAGATCAAGGACCCCGGCCATCGCGGCCGCAAGGTGCTGGAGGAATTCGTCGCCGCCGGCGCGCCCGAGGAAATCCTCTGGCTCGCCAAGCCCCATATCGGCACCTTCCGCCTGGTCTCGATGGTCGAGCACATCCGCGCCACCATCGAGGCCCTCGGCGGCGAATACCGCTGGCAAACCACGCTGGCCGATCTCGACCTCGACGATACCCGCCGCCTGCGCGCCGCCATCCTGGACACCGGCGAGCACATCCCGGCCAGCCACATGATCCTCGCCGTCGGCCACTCGGCGCGCGACACCTTCGCCCGCCTGCACGCGCGCGGCGTGGCCATGGAAGCCAAACCCTTCTCCATCGGCCTGCGCATCGAACACCCGCAATCCCTGATCGACCGCGCCCGCTTCGGCCCCTTCGCCGGCCACCCCGCCCTGGGTGCCGCCGACTACAAGCTGGTCCACCACGCCAGCAATGGCCGCAGCGTCTATTCCTTCTGCATGTGCCCCGGCGGCACCGTCGTCGCCGCCACCTCCGAGGAAGGCCGCGTCGTCACCAACGGCATGTCCCAGTATTCCCGCGCCGAGCGCAACGCCAATGCCGGCATCGTCGTCGGCATCGACCCGCGCGACTATCCCGGCGACGTGCTGGCCGGCATGGAATACCAGCGCAAATGGGAGAGCCTGGCCTTCCAGGCCGGCGGCGGCACCTACCAGGCGCCCGGCCAGCTCGTCGGCGACCTCCTCGCCGGCCGCCCCTCGACCCAATTCGGCAGCGTCATCCCCAGCTACAAGCCCGGCGTCCACCTCACTGATCTTGCAGCATGCCTGCCCGACTTCGCCGTCGCCGCGATCCGCGAGGCGCTGCCCGAATTCGCCAAATCCATCCCCGGCTTCGACCTGCCCGACGCCGTCCTGACCGGCGTCGAAACCCGCACCTCCTCGCCCATCCGCCTGCCGCGCGGCCCCGACCTGCAAAGCCCCAACACGCCGGGCCTGTTCCCCGCCGGCGAAGGCTGCGGCTATGCCGGCGGCATCCTCTCCGCGGGCGTGGACGGCATCCGCGCCGCCGAAGCCGTCGCCAGGGCCATTCAGGCAGGGATCGCGCCCGGCTGAAACAGCCGAAAATTTCACATGGAGGCGGAGAGGCGAAGAGAAGCGAGGAATCCCGCGACCTCTTCGCCGCTCCGTCTCCATGTGAATCCTGCGCCGCCCGCCGGCGTCATCGCCCGAGGGCTTGGCGCCCGCCCGCCCAGGCCGCATGATCGCCCCAAAGCACCCCGGGAGACCGCCCAAAATGGCTCGCACCGTATCGCGCCTGCTCGCCGACAGCCTCGAAGCCCACGACATCGACATCATCTACTGCGTGCCCGGCGAATCCTACCTGGGCCTCACCGACGCGCTCGCCGACAAGAACTCGATCCAGATCGTCGTCTGCCGGCACGAGGGCGGCGCCGCCTTCATGGCCGTCGCCGATGGCCGCCTGCGCGACCGGGCCGGCGTCGCCGTCGTCTCGCGCGGCCCCGGCCTGGCCAACGCCATGGTCGCCATCCACACCGCCTACCACGACGCCACCCCGCTGGTGATGCTGGTCGGCCAGGTCGAGCGCAAGGATTTCGGCCGCCTGGCGCTCCAGGAACAGAACTACTCCCGCCTGCTCTCGGACATCACCAAGCTGGTGATCGAGGTCAACGAGCCCGAACAGGCCAGCGAAGCCATCGCGCGGGCCTTCCACGTCGCCGAATCCGGCCTGCCCGGCCCCGTCGCCGTCATCCTCCCCGAAGACCTGTTCGACGAACCCACCGACGCCCCCCTCGACCTCCCCCGCCCGAAAGTCCATGCCGGCCCGCGCGCCGAAGACCTCGACCGCCTCGCCGCCCAGCTCGCCGCCAGCGAGCGCCCGCTCATCTACCTCGGCGGCGCCATGGCCGCGGATGCCATGGCCGACCCCACCGCCTTCGCCGACCTGGCCCGTTTCGCCGAGGAATGGGTCGTCCCCATCTCCCCCACCCACCGCCGCCCGGCCCTGTTCGACGCCGCCCACCCGCATTACGGCGGCTATGTCGGCATCCGCGTCCCCGCCGCCCAGATCAACGAAATGAAGAAATCCGACCTGCTGCTCAGCCTCGGCGAGCGCATGACGGACACCGTCAGCCAGTCCTACAGCTTCCCCACCGCCCCGCAGCCGCAGCTCCCCCTGGTCCACGTCTTCCCGGACCCGAACGAGGTCGGCCGCGTCTTCCGCCCCGAGCTCGGCATCCCCGCCAGCCCGCTCGCCGTGCTGCGCGCCCTGCTGGCCCGCGGCCGCCCGCCCGGCGCCGAAAAGCGCAGCACCTGGGTCGAAAGCCTGAACGCCATCCACCGCAAGCTGATGGCGCCGGAATGGCTCCCCACCGAAGACGGCGTGAACTTCGCCCAGGTCGTGGTCGAAATCGGCAAGCACCTGGCCCCCACCGCCGCGGTGACCTCG
>JBIPLY010000621.1:0-3160 GCA_044369385.1 Acetobacteraceae bacterium
GATCGAGAACGCGCAGCGCGACATCAACATCGCCTTCATCAACGAAGTGACGATGATCTTCAACAAGATGAACCTGTCGGTCCACGACGTGCTCGCCGCGGCGCGCACCAAGTGGAACTTCCTGCCGTTCGCGCCCGGTCTGGTGGGCGGCCATTGCATCAGCGTCGACCCCTACTACCTCGCCGAGGCGGCGACGCGCCTGCGCCACCATCCCGAGGTGATCCTCGCCGGGCGGCGCATCAACGACGGCATGGCGTCGTACGTCGCCGGACGCGTCGTCCGCGCGCTCGCCGCGCGCCGGACGGGCCCGGCGGACGTCCTCGTCCTTGGTCTCGCGTTCAAGGAGAACGTGCCCGACCTGCGAAACACCAAGGTCATCGACTTGGTCCGCGAAATCGAAGCCGCGGGCCATCGCGTCGACGTGCACGACCCGGTCGTCGATCCGGCGGCGGCGCGTCACGAGTACGACCGGACCGTCCTCGCGACCCTGCCCGCCGGCAAGCGTTACGACGGCGTGGTTGTCGCCGTCGCGCACCGGGCCTATGCCGCGCTCGCAGCCGACGGGCTTGCTTCGCTCGCGGCGCCCGGGGCCGTCGTGTTCGACCTCAAGGGCCTGTGGCGCGACGCCGCCCTGCCCGCCGGCCTTGCCTACCTGACCCTCTGACGGACGGGGACGGATGCCCGCGCAAGGCCCGCCCAAGTTCCTTTCGCGTTTCGACCGCGTCACGCTGTCGCTTGTCCTCGACGTGGCGATGGCGGCGCTGTCCTTCGTGGCCGCCCTTTACTTGCGTCTCGGCGACGCGTTCGACGAGTATCCCGACGAATTGATCGTCGGCGGCACCCTCACCTTCGTCGCCGCCGCGCTGGTCGCGTTCAAGATCACCGGTCTGCCGCGCGTCGTTTGGCGCTACGTGTCGCTTGACGACATGGCGTTGATCGCCCGCGCCACGACTCTGGCGATCCTGCTCTTCGTGCCCGCGATGTTCCTGTGGTCGCGTCTGGCCGACATGCCGCGCGCGGCGATCTTCATCAACTGGTTCGTGCTTTTCGCGCTGCTGGTCGGCCCGCGGCTCGTCTATCGCGGCGTGCGCGAGGGCAGCATCGACCTCCGGTTCGGCGGCCCGCGCGCCGACCAGGTCCAGGTGCTGCTGGTCGGCGCCAACGACGGCGCGGAGCTTTTCCTGCAGGCCAACCGCCGCCGCCGCCGGGCGCCTTACTACGTCGTCGGCATCCTCGACGACGCGGCGCGCCGGCAAGGCCGGCGTATGGGCGGGGTCGAGGTGCTGGGCGGCACCGACGCGCTGGAGGCCGTCGTCGCCGGCCTCAAGGCGCGGGGCCTGCGACCGCAGCGTCTCGTCGTCGCGACGCCGCAGCTCGACAGCGAGGCGTTGGGCCGGCTCGTCGATGCCGCGGACCGCTGCGGCATGACCGCGGTCCGACTGCCGCGGATCAACGCCCTCGGTGCCCGCAGCGCCGCCGACGCGGACATCGAGACCGCCCCCATCGCGATCGAGGACCTGCTCGGCCGGCCGCAGACCGTCCTCGACCGCGACGCGATGGACAAGCTGGTGCGCGGCCGACGCGTGCTCGTGACCGGTGCCGGCGGCAGCATCGGCAGCGAGCTCGTGCGCCAGATCGCCGCGCGCGGTCCGGGCGAGCTCGTGCTGTTCGACAACGCGGAGTACGCGCTCTACGCGATCGACCGCGAGGTCGAGGAGGGCTGGCCCGGCGTCGCGCGCGCGGCGACGATCGGCGACGTGCGCGACCGCATGCGGCTCGACCGGCTGATGGCGGCGCATCGCCCGGAGATCGTGTTCCACGCCGCGGCGCTCAAGCACGTGCCGCTCCTGGAGACGAACCCCGCGGAAGGCGCAATGACCAACGCGATCGGCACGCGCAACGTCGCCGACGCCGCCGTCGCCGCACGCGTCGCGACCTTCGTCCTCATTTCGACCGACAAGGCCGTCAACCCGACCAACGTGCTCGGCGCCAGCAAACGCGTCGCGGAAATGCTTTGCCAGACGCTCGACGCGGCCGGCGGGCCGACGCGTTTCGTGACGGTGCGCTTCGGCAACGTGCTCGGCTCGTCGGGATCGGTGGTCCCGCTGTTCCAGCGCCAGCTCGCCGCCGGCGGGCCGATCATGGTCACCCATCCCGACGTCGAACGCTATTTCATGACGATCCGCGAGGCCGTCGAGCTCGTTCTGCAGGCGAGCGTCCTGGCGGCCAGCGACGAGGAGCGCGGCGGCATCCTCGTGCTGGAGATGGGCGCGCCCGTGCGCATCCAGGACATGGCGCGGCGGATGATCCGGCTCGCCGGCAAGCGGCCCGACATCGACGTGCGGATCGAATTCACGGGCCTGCGTCCGGGCGAGAAGCTCTTCGAGGAACTGTTCCACGCCGACGAGAAATCCAGCGAGACCTCCGTCGCCGGCATCAAGCTCGCGCGCTCGCGCGCCGCCGACCTCGCCGCCCTGCGCGCCGAACTCGATCGTCTCGAAGCGCTGGCGAAGTCGGGCGACGAGGCGGCGCTGCTTGCGGCGCTGCGTGCCCTCGTCCCGGAATATCGCCCGGCCTGAGCTAGAGCGGGTCGGCCAACAGGCCGCGGACCGCCGGACCGAGCGCCACGCGCCAGTCCGGCGGCGTGATGTCGTAGTCGCGTGCGATGCGCGCGCAATCGAGCACGCCGTTGGCGGGGCGCGCGGCCGGGGTCGGGTACTCGGCGCTCGGGATCCGCACGACCGGCGGGCGCGGATGGCCGAGCAGCGCACCCTCGTCGAGGATCGCGTCGGCGAAAGCCGCCCAGGTGACCGGCGGGCGGCCCTGATAGTGGAACAGCCCGGTTCGCGCCTTCGCCTCTGGCTCGGCCAGAAGCGGCAGCATCTTCAGGATCGTCGCCGCGATGTCGACCGCCGATGTCGGCCCGCCGCGCTGGTCGTCGACGACGCGCAGTTCCGGCCGCTTGGCGGCAAGGCGCAGCATCGTACGCACGAAATTGTTGCCCCAGGGCGCGAACACCCAGGACGTCCGCAGGATCGCGCAGCGCCCGCCCGCCTTGTACGCCGCGATCTCGCCCGCCCGTTTGGTGCGGCCGTAGGCGCCGAGCGGCGCGGCGGCGTCGGATTCCCGGTAAGGCACGCGCGAAGTGCCGTCGAAGACG
>JBIPLY010000480.1:0-3153 GCA_044369385.1 Acetobacteraceae bacterium
AGGCGGTCTCTCTGATCGACACGGCCTGTGCCCGGGTGGCGATGAGCCAGGCGGCGATGCCCGCGGCGCTGGAGGATCGCATCCGTCGCATCGACTTGATCGACACCGAGACCGGCATCCTGGACCGCGAGATGGCCGCCGGCGCCGACCACGCCGCGCGGCGCGCCGAACTGACCGAGGAGCGCGCGACCGCGGATGCCGACCGCGAGGCGCTCGCCACGCGCTGGGAGGAGGAGAAGCTGCTGGCCAGCGCCATCGCCGAGACCCGCGGCCATATCGAGAACCCCGATGACGGCCAGGACAAGGACGCGCTGCGCGCCCGCCTCGCCGAGGACACCGCGACGCTTTCGGCGCTGCAGGGCCAGACCCCGCTGGTGTTCCCGGTGGTCGATGCGCAGGCAGTGGCGGAGATCGTGGAGAGCTGGACCGGCATCCCCGCCGGGCGGATGCAGTCCGACGAGATCAACACCGTGCTGAACCTGAAGGCGACGATGGAGAAGCGCATCGTCGGCCAGTCGCACGCGCTGGAGGCCGTGGCCCAGGCGATCCGCACCAGCCGGGCCAAGCTGACCGATCCGCGCAAGCCGATCGGCGTGTTCCTGATGGTCGGCACCTCGGGCGTCGGCAAGACCGAAACCGCGCTGACGCTGGCCGACCTGCTCTATGGCGGCGAGCAGAACATGACCACCATCAACATGACCGAGTTCAAGGAAGAGCATAAGGTTTCGCTGCTGATGGGCTCGCCGCCGGGCTATGTCGGCTATGGCGAGGGCGGCATCCTGACCGAGGCGGTGCGCCGGCGGCCCTATTCCGTGGTGCTGCTGGACGAGATGGAAAAGGCCCATCCCGGGGTGCAGGACGTGTTCTTCCAGGTGTTCGACAAGGGCAACATGAAGGACGGCGAAGGCCGGGACATCGACTTCAAGAACACCGTGATCATCATGACATCCAATGCCGGCACGGATGTCATCACCAAGCTGTTCGCCGACCCGGAAACCGCGCCCGATGCCGCCGGGCTGCGCGAGGCGCTGATGCCGGAGTTGATGAAGTACTTCAAGCCGGCCTTCCTCGGCCGCGTCAACCTGGTGCCGTATTTCCCGCTGTCGGAAGACATCATCCGCCAGATCGTGGTGCTCCAACTCGCGCGCATCGCCCGGCGCGTGCGCGAGGCGTACAAGGCCGTGTTCGAGTACGATCACGAACTTGTTGAAACCATTGCCCGCCGCTGCACGGAAAGTTCATCGGGCGCGCGCAATGTAGAGAATATACTGTCGCGGACCCTGCTACCGGAGCTATCTGCCGAGGTTCTGGGACGGCTGGCCGAAGGAGACGCGATAAGTCGCATCGCCGTCGGCATCGATCCAACCGGATCGTTCACGTACACGCTGGGCTAGTTCACGCCGAACGGCAGCAACAGGAGAAAAGCTATGCCGATCTACATGAAATACGACGGGATCGACGGGGACGTGACGGCTGACGGCCACGCCAAGTGGATCGAGCTCAACTCGTTCCAGTGGGGCGTGGGCCGCGGCATCTCGTCGCCGACCGGTGCCAGCGCCGACCGCGAATCCTCCGCCCCCTCGATCAGCGAAGTGGTGGTGACCAAGCAGCAGGACGTGGCCACCACCAAGCTGCTCGACGAGGCGCTGCAGGGCGAAGGCAAGGTCGTGACCATCGACTTCTGCAAGACCGACAAGGGCAAGCTGGAGGTCTACATGGCCTACAAGCTGACCGACTGCATGGTCAGCGGCTATTCGATCAGCAGCGGCGGCGACCGCCCCACCGAATCGCTCTCGCTTAACTTCACCAAGATCGAGTTCAAGCTGGTCTCGATGGACAAGGCCAACAAGGGCGCCGGCGGCTCCTCGGTCACCTACGACCTGGCCAAAGCCAAGATCGTCTGATCACCGGCCGATCGCCAGGACAGCGGCCCGCTCCCGCAGGGGGGCGGGCCGTTCTTCGTTGCGCCGTTCTTCGTTGCGCCGTTCTTCGTTGCAGGGTCACCGCACCCGAACCGCCGCGCGCGCCACGCCGCCCTCGGCATCCAGCACCGTCAGCCGGTAGAACCCCGGCCCCGGCGGCAGCCAGGCGGCCTCGCGCCGGGCGGGATCGGCCGGCAGCCTGGCCCCGTCGACCAGGAAGGTCAGCGGCCGCCGCCCCCCCATCACCCGCAGCACCACCGTCCCCTCGCCGCTGAGGACCGCGCCGGGCGGCGGGAACAGCAGGCGCAGCGCCTCCTCGGCGCCGGCGGGGGCGGCCAGCGCCGGGCGCGGCGGCTCGGGGCGCGGCAGCGGGCGGGGGGCGGGGGGCAGCAGCTCCATCACCCGCGCCAGCAGCGGCAGCGCCAGGTTGCGGCCGGTGGCGCCGGGCAGCGGCGTGCCGTCTGGCCGGCCCACCCAGACCCCGGCGACATGCGCGGCATCGAAGCCCATCGCCCAGGCATCGCGCCCGCCCCAGCTGGTGCCGGTCTTCCACGCCACCCCGCCCGGCCCGCCATCGGGGAAGCGCTGCGTCAGCACCTCGGCAATCGCCTCGGCGGCGCGCGGTTGCAGGAAGGCGCGGGCGTCGCCCGGACCCTGCGGATGCAGCGCGCGCGCGGTGCCATCGGTGGCCAGGGCCGCATAGAGCCCGGCGAGGTCGCGCAGCGTGATCCCCGCACCGCCCAGGGCCAGCGGCAGCGACGGATCGGCCCCCGGCGGCAGGATCAGCCGCGCCCCCGCGCCCTTCACCGCCGCGGCGAAGCGCAACGGCCCCACCCGGTCCAGCAGCGCCACCGCCGGCAGGTTCAGCGAGCGACGCAGCGCATCCGCCGCGGTCACCCCGCCCTGGAATGTGCGGTCGAAATCCTCTGGCGCATAGGCGCCGAAGCGGCGCGGCAGGTCGTCCACCCGGGTCGCCGGGCCGGCGATGCCGTCCTGGAATGCCATGGCGTAGACGAAGGGCTTCATCGCCGAGCCCGGGGAGCGCACCGCGCGGGTCAGGTCCATCGCGCCGGCCCGCCCAGCTCCGCCCCCTGGTCCCCCCCCTGCCCCGCTCCCGCCGCCGCCGGAGACGACCGCGCGCAGCTCCCGCCCGCCCAGCTCCGCCACCACGATCGCCAGCGAGGCGCGCTCCGGCAAGGTGCGCAGCCGGTCGTCGGCCAGCCGCTCCAGC
>JBIPLY010000481.1:0-3149 GCA_044369385.1 Acetobacteraceae bacterium
GGCGGCGGTGGCGCATGCGATCGCCTTCGCCGCCGCCGCCGAGGCCGCCAGCGACGCCGCGCCGCCGCCCCGCGCCGTTTCGCTGCGCGCGGTCATGGCGGAGATGGAGCGGGCCGGCAGCCACCTGGCCGATATCGCCGGGCTGGCCGAGGCGGCCGGGATGCCGTTGGCCGTGGGGCCGTGTCTGGCGGCGCGCGAGGCGCTGTTGCGGGCCGGGAGGGGCGCGTTCGGGCATCGGTTGATGATGGATGCGGTGATTCCGGGCGGGGTGGCGACCGAGCTGGCGCCCGCGGCGGAGGAGGGGCTGCGGGCGGCGGCCGGCGCGCTGGGCGGGGCGATTCCGGGGATCATGGCGCTGTGCGAGCCCTTGTCGCGGCGGCTGGAGGGGGTGGGGGCGGTGGCGCCGGCGCGGGTGGCGGCGTTGGCGCCGGGCGGGCCGGCGGGCCGCGCGGGGGGTTGGCGGTACGGGCGGGATTGCGATCTGCGTCGGGGGCCGGGCTATGTGCCCTATCCAGGGTTGGCGGTGCCGCCGCCCAGGGAGGGCGCCGGGGATGCGGCGGCGCGGCTGGGGGTTTGGCTGATGGAATTGCGTGATTCGGCGCGGATGCTGCGCGGGCTGCTGGCGGAGCTGCCGGGCGGGCCGGTGGTGGCCGCCCTGCCGCAGGCCAGCGGCGAGGGGTTCGGGTTTGCCGAGGGGGCGCGCGGTGACATCTGGACCTGGGTGCGGCTGGAGGCTGGGCAGGTGGCCGGGGTGTTCATGCGCGATCCCGGCTGGCTGCATCTGCCGATGCTGGAGGCGGCGGCGGAGGGGGCGGAGGTGGCGGACTGGGCGGTGATCCGGGCGTCGTTCGGCGTGTCCGTGGCCGGGGTTGACCTGTGAGCCCGCTGGGGCGGATCTGGCGCAACCTGCGTCGTGCGCCGGTGGTGGCGCCCGCGCCGGTGCCCGAGGCGGCGGCCGAGGAGCTGGCGGCGCGGTTGCAGGCGGCCGGGATCGCGCGGCTGGGGCGGGGGCTGGCGCTGCATGTGCTGGATGCCGGCAATTGCGGCGGCTGCCTGGCGGAGCTGCGGATGCTGGACAGCCTGGTCCATGGGCTGGCGCAGCAGGGGTTGCGCTTTGTGTCCAGTCCGCGCCAGGCCGATGTGCTGCTGGTGGCCGGGCCGGTGCTGCGCAACCTCCAGGCGGCGCTGCTGGCGGGGTGGGAGGCCGCACCCGATCCGCGGATCGTGGTGGCGGTCGGGGATTGCGCCATCGATGGCGGGGTGTTCAAGGGCAGCTACGCGGTGGCCGGCGGGGTGGACAGCGTGCTGCCGGTGGACCTGGTGGTGCGCGGCTGCCCGCCGAGCCCGGACGAGGTGATGGCGGCGCTGCTGCTGTTGCTGGAGGCGGATGCCCGGCGCGCGTGAGGGGGTTCAGATCGGCCAGGGGCCGCCGGGGTGGGCTTCGGCGAGGCCGGAGACCTCGATGGCGGCGCTGCGGTGGATGCAGAGCACGTTGAGCGAGACCAGGCCGGGGTACTCGTTTTGCGGATTGCCGCGGAAATTCGGCACCCGGACATAGGGGGGCAGGTGCCAGAAGGCGCGGTAGCCCAGCGCTTCGAGCAGGCCGAGCAGTTCGGGCGCGCGTTTCGGGCGGTCGTTCTCGGCGTAGATCACCGGGCGGTGGCGCGCGATGGTTTCGGCGGCGCCGCGCAGGACATCGGCCTCCATGCCCTCGACGTCGATCTTGATCAGGTGGCAGGCGGGCAGGGCGAAGGAATCCAGGGTGACCACCGGCACCGGCTCTTCCGGCACGGGCGGGGCGGCGCGGCCCGGGCCGAGCTCGATGCCGCCGAAATTGCCGGGCATGCGCAGGTCCAGGCGCGGCACGGCGAGGCTGCCGGGCGTGCTGCCGACCGCGGCCCAATGGGTCTCGACGCAGGTGATCGCGTTCAGCGCCATGTTCGCGCACATGACCTGGAAGATCGGGCGCTGCGGCTCGAAGGCGAGCACGCGGCCGGCGGGGCCGACCAGGTGGGCCAGGCCCAGGGTGTGGGCGCCGATGTTGGCGCCGGCTTCCACCGCCGTCATGCCGGGGCGCAGGACGCCGGCGAAGGCTTCGTGCTCGCCCTCCGAGAACTCCCCGTACAGCTCCAGCATGCGGCCGCAGAAGCGGTCGTTCGGGCTGTACAGCATGGCGCCGTGGCGGCAGGGGCGCAGGCGCAGATGGGCCGGCAGGGCCAGGGGACCGACGGTCATGCGGCGATGCGCGCGCCGGTGGCGGGCTGGATCACGCCGCCGCGGACGGCGCCGGGGGCGATGCTGCCCCACAGGGAGTCGAAGCCATCGGGCAGGCGGCGGCTGTTTGGGGTGGACAGCCAGAGGCGCAGGAGGAGGCGGTCGCGGCCGGCGGGGGCGTCATCGGCATAGGCGGTGCGGCCGTGATAGACGAGGTGGTTGTTCAGGAGCTGGATGTCGCCGTCCTCGAAGGGGGAGTGCAGGCAGAGTTCCTCTGCCACGGCGGCCAGCAGGTCCAGCGCCTCGTTCTGCGCCGGGGTGAGTTTGGGGACGCCGGGGACTTCCTGGGCCTGTTCGACATAGGTGCGGGAATACTGGCTGGTGATTTTTCCCGCGGCGAAGCCGAAGACGGGCATGGCGAAGACGTTTCCGCCCGGCATGCCATCCTCGTCGGCCGGGCGGGTGCGCCAATAGTCCTGGCAGAGGAGTTCGAGCAGGTTTGGGCGGCGGGCCAGGATGGTGTTGTGGATGGCGGGGATGGAGACGAGTTTTGAGACGCCGCCTTCGATGGCGTTGCGGGCGCAGAGCAGGGCGATGACGTCGCAGCGGTCGGTGTGCCAGCGCAGCGGGCCGGTGGAGCGGGAGCGGGCGCGGGCGGAGGCGATGCGGCCCTCGGCGGTTTCGTCGAAGGTTTTGGCGGCCAGGCGGGTTTCGTCGCGGACTTCGCCCATGGCCTCGCCGCGGGCGTTCTGGAACACGGCGGTGCCGAGATGGCGGCCGATGCCCCAGAAGATGCGGCGCAGATCGTCCAGGCTGTAGCGGGCGACGGGCAGGCCGCGGAGGCGGACGGCGCCGCGGCCGTTTTCCAGTTCTTCGGAGATCTCGGCCAGGAGGGGGGCGGTTTGGGGGAGGGGGAATTCTTCTTTGGCGAAGCC
>JBIPLY010000122.1:0-10091 GCA_044369385.1 Acetobacteraceae bacterium
GCCCCCGGGCAGGGGGGGGGGGTGGGCGGGGGGGGGGGGTTTTCGGCTACTGAGCGCGGCATGTCCCGCATTGCAAGCCTCTCGCGCACCACGTCCGAGACCGACATCTCGCTGAGCCTGGACCTCGACGGGTCCGGGCGCGGCGAGATCGCCACCGGGATCGGGTTTCTGGACCATATGCTGACGGCGTTGACGCGGCATGCGCTGTTTGATCTCACGGTGTTGGCCAAGGGCGACCTGCATATCGATTTCCACCATACGGCCGAGGACGTGGGGATCGTGCTGGGCAAGGCTTTTGCCCAGGCCTTGGGGGACAAGCGCGGGATAAGGCGGTTCGGGCAGGCGCTGGTGCCGATGGACGAGGCCTTGGTGGAAGCGGCGATCGACATTTCCGGGCGGCCGTTCCTGGCCTGGTCGGTCCGGTTCGAGCGCGACAAGGTCGGCGAGATGGACACCGAGCTGTTCGAGGAGTTTTTTCGCGCGTTTGCCATGAATGCGCTGATCACCCTGCATGTGACGCAGAAGGCGGGGACGAACGCGCATCATGTCGCCGAAGGCGCCTTCAAGGCGCTGGCGCGGGCGTTGCGCATGGCCGTCGAGCCCGATCCGCGCAGTGCCGGCGTGATTCCGTCCACCAAGGGCGCCCTATGAGGCACGCTCCATGACCAGCTTCACCGTGCATGTGCGCGAGGGCCGGCCGCTGGTGCTGGTGCCGGAGCGGTTCAGCCTGGGCGCGCTGCTGTTCGGGCCGCTGTGGTTGATCTTCGTCGGCGCGTGGATTCCCGCCGTGCTGCTTTGCTGCGCCTGGGCGGCGGCGGTGCTGCTGCTGCCGCCGGCGGCGCTTGGTCCGGTGGGGCTGGGGCTGGCCTGGTTCGCGGGCGTGGCCGGTCGGGACATGCGGCGCTGGGCGATGGCGCGGCGCGGCTGGCGGGCACCGCATGTGGTGGTGGCGGCCAATGAGGAGGCGGCGCTGGAGCGGCTGTTGCGCTTCCATCCCTGGCTGGCGGCCGGCGAAATGGCGCGGCGGGCATGAAGGTCGTCGTCGTCGACTACGGCAGCGGCAACCTGGCCTCGGCCTCGCGCGCCCTGGCGCTGGCGGCATCGCGGCTGGGGCTGTCCGCCGAGGTGGCGATCAGCGCCGATCCGGCGGCGGTGCTGGCCGCGGACCGGATCGTGCTGCCGGGGCAGGGGGCGTTCGCCGATTGCGCCCAGGGGCTGGCGGCGATCGAGGGACTGCGCGACGCGGTACTGCGGGCGACGGACGCCGGCACGCCGTTCCTGGGCATCTGTGTCGGCATGCAGCTGATGGCGGCGCGCGGGCTGGAGCATGCGGTAACGCCGGGCTTCGGCTGGATCGTCGGCGAGATCGCCGCCATGGCGCCGCCGGCCGAATTGCGCCTGCCGCAGATGGGGTGGAACGAGCTGTCCTTCACGCCCGGCGCGCACCCGCTGCTGGATGGGCTGGTGCCGGGCGACCACGCCTATTTCGTCCATTCCTATGCGCTGTCCGGCGGCGATCCGGCGGAGTGCCTGGCCACCACCGAGTATGGCGGCCCGGTGGCGGCGATGGTGGCGCGCGGCAATCGCGCGGGCACCCAGTTTCATGTCGAGAAGAGCCAGGAGGTGGGGCTGCGCATCCTGGCCAACTTCCTGTGCTGGAGTCCGGGGCCATGAGCGTGACCGATAGCCGCGAGCATGAAGACGTGATCTCGGTGGAGCGCATCGCCGAGTGGCACGATGATGACCTGGCCGCGCTGTGCGAGGCGGCGGACGCGGCGATCCTGGACGGCGGCGGCTTCGGCTGGGTCAGCTCGCCGGGGCGCCAGGCGATGGAGCGCTATTTCCGCGGCGTGCTGCTGGTGCCGGAGCGCGAGCTGTTCGGGGCGCGGCTAAACGGGGAGCTGGTGGGCTCCGCGCAGCTGGTGCGCCCGCCGCGCAACAACGAGGCGCAGGCCTTCGCCGCGCAGGTGATGCACAGCTTCGTCGCCCCCTATGCCCGCGGGCATGGCGTGGCGCGGCTGCTGATGCTGCGGGTGGAGGAAGGCGCACGGGCGCTGGGCTATCACGTGCTGAACCTCGATGTCCGCGCCACGCAAGAGGCGGCGATCGCGCTGTACGACAGCATGGGATACGTGCGCTGGGGCGAGCATCCGCTGTATGCGCGGGTGAACGGCGCGACGGTGCCGGGCTATTTCTACTACAAGACGCTGCAGACCGGCGGGCGGATCGGCTGATGGGCCTCACGCTCTATCCGGCGATCGACCTGAAGGACGGCACCTGCGTGCGGTTGCGCCGCGGCGAGATGGACGATGCCACGGTGTATTCCGCCGATCCCGGCGGGCAGGCGCGGGCGTGGCAGGCGGCGGGCTGCGCCTGGCTGCATGTGGTCGACCTGAACGGGGCGTTTGCCGGGCGCTCGATGAACGGGGAGGCGGTGCGCGCCATCCTGGCCAATGCGACGATCCCGGTGCAGCTCGGCGGCGGCATCCGCGACATGGCCGGGATCGCTGGCTGGCTGGAGGCCGGGGTCGCGCGGGTGATCCTGGGCAGTGCGGCGGCGAAGAATCCCGGTCTCGTGCGCGAGGCTTGCGCGGCGTTTCCCGGGCGGATCGCCGTGGGCATCGATGCGCGCGACGGGATGGTGGCCACCGAGGGCTGGGCGGAAGCCAGCACGCTGCCGGCGGTGGAACTGGCGCTGCGCTTCGAGGATGCCGGGGCGAGTGCCATCATCTTCACCGATATCGGGCGCGACGGGATGCTGGAGGGGCTGAACCTCGACCAGACCCTGGACCTGGCGGCGCGGATCTCCACGCCGGTGATCGCCTCGGGCGGGGTGGGGTCGCTGGCCGACATTCTGGCGCTGCGCGATCGGGCGGCCCAGGCTACGGCGCAGGGCGCGGCGGGGCGAATCGATGGCGTGATCGTGGGGCGGGCGCTGTACGACGGGCGGGTGAATCCGGCCGATATCCTGCGCGCGCTGGCAACCTGACCGGATAACCCGGCAGCTTGTGGGTGGCTGCCGCCGCGCATGGCGCCGTCGCATCATCTTCGCTTGCGCCGTGGCCGGCTTCCGCGCAAAGACACTTGTCTAGAGGTGTTCCAGTGCTGAAGCTGCGTGTGATCCCGTGTCTGGACGTCAAGGATGGTCGCGTCGTCAAGGGCGTGAACTTCGTCGACCTGCGCGACGCCGGCGATCCGGTGGAGCAGGCGGCGCTGTACGATGCCGCCGGGGCGGACGAGCTGACCTTCCTGGACATCACCGCCAGCCACGAGAACCGCGACACCATCCTCGATGTGGTCAGCCGCACTGCCGCGCGGGTGTTCCTGCCGCTGACGGTGGGCGGCGGCATCCGGGCGGTGGAGGACATGCGCCGGCTGCTGCTGGCGGGTGCGGACAAGTGCAGCATCAATTCGGCGGCGGTGGCGCGGCCGGAGCTGGTGGGCGAGGCGGCGCGCAAGTTCGGCAGCCAATGCGTGGTGGTGGCCGTCGATGCCAAGCGAACCCGAAAAGCCGACGGGGGCGACACTTGGCACGTCTTCACCCATGGCGGGCGGCGTGACACCGGGATGGATGCCGTCGAATGGTGCCGGCAGGTGGTGGCGCTGGGGGCGGGCGAGATCCTGTTGACCAGCATGGACCGCGACGGCACCGGGCAGGGTTTCGACCTGGCGCTGTTGCGCGCGGTGTGCGCGGCGGTGCGGGTGCCGGTGGTGGCCTCGGGCGGGGTCGGCACGCTCGATCATTTCGTGGAGGGCGCGCGCGCCGGGGCGACCGGGTTGCTGGCGGCCAGCGTGTTCCACTTCGGAACCTTCACCATTGCACAGGTAAAGGCGGCGCTGGGCCAGGCCGGCTTGCCGGTGCGGCTGCCGCGCGTCGCGGCGTGAGAGGGACGGCATGGCCAAGACGGTGAAGAAGGCAGACCCGAAGAAGGCGGACCCGAAGAAGGCTGATCCGAAGAAGGCTGGGCCCAAGCAGGCCGCGGCCCGCAAGCTGGCGCCGAAGAAGGCGGGCAAGCCCAAGAAGAGCGCGGTGATCCCGGCAGCCGCCGCGCCGCTGGCCCCGCCGATGACCGTCGGTGCGTCGGCGGCGGTGCTGGAGCGGCTGTGGTCGGTGATCGAGGCGCGGCGCGATGCCGATCCGGCGCTGTCGCATTCCGCCCGGCTGCTGTCGCGCGGCACGGCCAAGGTGGCGCAGAAATTCGGCGAGGAAGCGGTGGAGTGCGTGATCGAGGCGGTTGGCCGCAACCGCGCCGCCCTGGTCGCCGAGAGCGCGGACGTACTCTATCACCTGATCGTCATGTGGGTCGATGCCGGGGTGCGGCCCGGCGAGGTCTGGGCCGAGCTGCAACGGCGCGAGGGCGTGTCAGGCGTGGCCGAGAAGGCGTCGCGGGCACGGGCGCTGCCGCAGGAACTGGGCGTCGGCACCACGAAGATTCCCTGAACAGGAGCACGCGAAATGCCCGTCAGCGGCACCGGACCCTATGACGACGCCAACATCTTCGCCCGCATCCTGCGCGGGGAAATCCCCTGCCGGAAGGTGCATGAGGACGAGTGGTCGCTTGCCTTCCACGACATCGCCCCGCAGGCGCCGGTGCATGTGCTGGTGATCCCGAAGGGGCGCTACGTCTCCTGGATCGATTTTTCGGCGCGGGCCAGTGCGGCGGAGATCGCCGGCTTCGTGCGTGCGGTGGGCGCCGTTGCGCACGCGTTGGGGGTGGAGGAGCCGGGCTATCGGCTGCTGGCCAATGTGGGGCCGGATTCCGGGCAGGAAGTGCTGCATCTGCACGTGCACATCCTGGCCGGCCGGGCGCTGGGGCCGATGTTGGCAAGATAACTGTCAACATCGGGTTAGCATCAGCTCTGCTAGGATGCGGCCATTCATGGAGGATGGCGCATGGTGTTCGTGGCGGTTCTGGTGCTGTTGCTGGCAGCCTTCCTGGTGGCGGTCTGGGTGCACGACGTGCGCCAGACGCAGCACACCATCCTGCGCAACTTCCCGGTGATCGGGCATTTCCGGTACTTCTCCGAGAGCTTCGGCGAGTACATGCGGCAGTACCAGTACCTGCCGGACTGGGTCGAACGCCCGTTCAACCGGCTGGAGCGGGCCTGGATCTATCGCACCGCCAAGGGCATCTCGAACCTGGTCAGCTTCGGGAGCGAGACGGCGCCGGCCTTCGTCTTCCGCCCCGCCGCCTTCCCGGTGCTGGACGAGGAAAAGGCGGAGTGGCCGCGGCTGCGCATCGGCGTCGCCGAAGGGCCGGGGGCCAGCCGCGAGCCCTATGACGCGCCGAGCTTCTTCAACATCTCCGGCATGAGCTATGGCGCGCTGAGCCATGCCGCGGTCACCGCCCTGTCGCGCGGGGCGCGGATGGCCGGCATCTGGATGGCCACCGGCGAGGGCGGGCTGGCGCAATACCATCTCGACGGCGGCTGCGATGTGGTGATGCAGATCGGCACCGCCAAATACGGCGTGCGCGACGCCCAGGGCAACCTCAGCGAAGCCCGGCTGCGCGAGATCGCGGCCCACCCGCAGGTGCGCATGTTCGAGGTGAAGCTGGCCCAGGGCGCCAAGCCCGGCAAGGGCGGCATCCTGCCCGCGGCCAAGGTGACCGCCGAGATCGCGGCGATCCGCGGCATCCCGGCGGGCAAGGACAGCATCAGCCCGAACCGCCACACCGATATCGGCAGCGTGGCCGAGCTTGGCGCCTTCGTCGATCGGGTGCGCCGGATCACCGGCAAGCCGGTGGGGGTGAAGATCGTGGCCGGGCACGAGGCGTTCCTGGACGAGTGGTTCGCCGATTGCGTGGCCAACCCGGCGCATTGCCCGGACTATGTTCAGATCGATGGCGGCGAGGGCGGCACCGGGGCGGCGCCGGCGCCGCTGGCCGACTATGTCGGGCTGCCGATCACGCAGGCGCTGCCGCTGGTCGCGGAGGCGCGGGCGCGGCACGGGCTGGAGCGGCGGGTACGGATCATCGCCTCGGGCAAGCTGGTGACGCCGGACAAGGTGGCCTGGGCGCTGTGCATGGGGGCGGATTTCGTCAGCTCGGCGCGCGGCTTCATGTTCGCGCTGGGCTGCATCCAGGCGATGAAATGCGGCAGCGGGCACTGCCCGACCGGGGTGACCTCGGCCGATCCGCGGCTGATCCGCGGGCTCGATCCCACCGACAAGGCGGTGCGGGTGATGCACTATGCCGAGCGGGTGCGCGAGGAGGTGGAAATCATTGCCCATTCCTGCGGCCTGCCGGATGCCGGGCATTTCCGGCCGGAGCATGTCACCGGGATCGAGCGCGGGGTGGGCGGGTTCCGCAACATTGGTTCGTGATGGATTGTTACATTCGGCTGTCGCGCGACTTGACACTCCGGTGAGCCGCGGGCGCGGCGCGCGCGCAAGCGACTGATCGGCAACGCGCTTCGCCATGGCCCGTCGCTTGCATTGCTGCTGCAGCCGCCAGCAATGGAGCTTGTGATGCGTCGCGACGGTCTTCTACCTGTGGCCGGTTTGCTGGGCCTGACGATTGCCGTTTTCGGGGTCGTGATGGTGTTTGCGATCGGCTGATACCGGATTGTGAGGAACTTCGCACGAACGTGATTGCAGGTTTTGATCTGCCGGGGCGCTGATGTTGCGCGAAACGGCGGAACTGGTTAAAGCATTCTTAACGAATTATTTGTGCAGGATCAGCAACATATGTCTTTCCCGCTTCGCGCCAGCTCCCGCACAGCCCTTCTTGCCGCCGCCATTGCCGCTTTGGGTGCCGCGCCGGCCGCGGCCAGCCCGGTATTCAATCTGTCGTTCATTTCGGGGACTTCGGTGGCCGCCCAGAACGCCTTCACCCAGGCTGCCGCGGCCTGGTCGGCGGTGCTGGCCGACAATGTCACCATCGACCTGACCGTTGGCACCGCGGCGCTTGGCCCCGGCATCCTGGCGCAGGCCGGCAGCGTGGATACGTTGTATTCCTACGCCGCTGTGCGCACCGCTTTGGGCCTGGATGCGACCAGCGCGGACGACGCCACCGCGGTGGCAAACCTGCAGGCAACCGCCAATCTGCGCGTGCTGATGAACTACACCACGTCCAACCCGAACGGTGCCAACAGCCCGCTCGGCTATCTGGACAATACCGGCGCCAACACCGGCCTCATGAGCGTCAACAACGCCAACGCCAAGGCGCTGGGGCTGACGCCCACGCCGGGTACGCTGAGCGGGTGCATCGGCAACTGCGATGCCTATATCGCGTTCAGCACCGGCTTCACCTTTGACATGGACCCGTCCAACGGCATCACCGCCGGGCAGTATGATTTCGTCGGCATCGCCGTGCATGAGATCGGCCATGCGCTGGGCTTCGTCAGCGGCGTCGACGTGCTGGACATCAACGCGGCCGGGGCGTTCGCCGACGACCTGTTCACCTTCATCTCGCCGCTGGATCTGTATCGTTGCACCGCGGCCAGCGCGGCGCTGGGCGCGATCGACTGGCGCGCCGGCACGGACACCAAGTTCTTCTCGCTGGATTCCTGCGGCACCACCCTGACCACCTTCTCCACCGGCCAGGTGTTGGGCGACACGCGCCAGGCCAGCCATTGGAAGGACAATCTGGGCATCGGCATCATGGATCCCACCACCGCGCCGGGCGAGACGCTGGCGATCTCGGAGATGGATCTGCGGGCGTTTGACGTGATCGGCTGGGACCGGGTGCAGAACAACACCGCCACTCCGGAGCCGGCGACCGCGCTGACCCTGGTGTTCGGCCTGGCCGGGCTGGCGATGGCGCGGCGGCGCAAGCTGGGGTAAGGAAGCAAGGCCTTCTTTTTGTTCACAAAAAGAAGATCCTTCCTTCCTTCCGGACCCCCCCCGATGTCCGACATCACCCGCCTGCCCAACAAGACCCTGCCGAGCAAATCCTCGGTTGCCGTGCAGCGCTTCCCCGGCGGCGGCGGCTTCCTGTGGGCGGTGGCCACTTCGCCCGACCGCACGCAGGACATCAAGGCGCAGACCGTCGGCTGCCTGCGCGTGCTGGAGGGGCATCTGAAGGCGCATGGCCTGGACCTGACCCGCATGGTCCGCGCCGAGGTGGTGGTGACCGACCACGACAACAAGCCGGAATTCGACAAGGCCTGGGCCAGCGTGATGCCCGACGGTCAGGGGCCGGTGCGCAGCTTCGTCGAGTCGCGGATGCCCGAGGGCGACCTGATCGAGATCATCATCACCGCGGTGTTTCCCGCCTGAACGGCAAACGGCCGGGCGTTCCCGCCCGGCCGTTCCTCGTTCAGCGTATCGGGTCGTTCAGAGCGTCGGACGGCGCCGGCGCATCCGGGCCAGGCCGAGCAGACCGACGCCGAACAGCGCGAGGCTGGCCGGCTCCGGCGTGCCGACGGGCGCATCGGGGTCGTCGATGTCCACTTCACCGCCGCCGGGGGCGAAGCTGGTGCTGATATACGGGAAGCGCGGGCCGCCGCCGGGCTGGTCGGCCACATCGACCTGCGAATACAGCGTCACCGGATTGCCGAGGAAATCGGTGAAGTTGCCGGTGGGCGCGATCGCCTCGCTGGGCACGTTCGACCAGTTGGCGAACACGTCAGCCGGCGCGACCGCGCCCGCGGTGGTGAGCAGTTCGGTGCCGGTGAACACGCCATCGGTCGACGGCGTCGTGTCGCCGCTGAACGCGGCGCCGGGGATCACCGCCTGGAGGATCTGGTTGGCATCAACCTGGCAGCAATCGTGGTCGGTGCCGATCATGATGCCGCCGCCGCGGCTGGCCAGGGCCTTGACCTCGTTGGCGGTGAAGATGCCCAGCGCGTCGTTGATGCCGGGGAAGTCGGTGAAGCTGTTGTAGTTGATGCTGCGGATGTACAGCGTGCCGTCCAGCAGGACATTGCTGTTGCTCTGGTAGAAGCTCTGCACGGCGAGCAGGTCGGCGCTGTTGAACTTGGCAGCCTGGCTGGTGGCATCGAACACGATGACATCGTAGCTGTTCGAGGCGAGCTGCGCCGCCAGGGTTCCGGGCGTCTCGCTGCCGACATAGGTGCTGGAGAACAGCGTGCCGCCGCTGAAGTTGGTAAGGTAGGTCGACATCTCCTGGCGCAGCGAATTGTCGGCCTGGCCACCGTAGTCCGGTGTGGAATCCCACCACAGCACGTTGTAGGGCGCCGCCTGGGCGCCGCTGGCGAGCAGGCACAGCCCCAGTGCCGCTCCCGCGATCCGCGTTGTCAGTCCCATCCGTCGCACTCCTCTGCTGCCGGCGATAGCAATCCCGCTCGCGCGTCACCTCGCATTATGCAAGGATCGCGCCATGGAGCCCATGTCAGACAAAACAATGGGTTGGATGCCTCGTCGTCGCCGCCCGAGGTCACATTTCGGCATAAACGTCAGGAACTCTTACACTTCGGCGGCAAGCAGCCGCAGAGTGTAAGCTATGCCGACGACCGGCCGGGCCGGCCGCGGGTCAGCTGCGCTCGCTCAGCAGGCTCAACTGCCGCGTATCGGCGCTTTCCATGTCCGGCAGCGCCACCGGATAGTCCCCGGTAAAGCAGGCATCGCAGTATTTCGGCGCCGCCGGGTCGCGCCCGGGCTGGCCGAGGGCGCGATACAGCCCGTCCTGCGAAATGAAGGCCAGGCTGTCGGCGCCGATCAGGGCGGCCATCTCGTCCACGCTGTGCCGGGCGGCCAGCAGCTTGGCGCGTTCGGGCGTGTCGATGCCGTAGAAGCAGGAATGGGTGGTGGGCGGCGAGGAGATGCGCATGTGCACCTCCCGCGCCCCGGCGGCGCGCACCATCTCGACGATCTTGCGGCTGGTGGTGCCGCGCACGATCGAGTCGTCGACCAGGATCACCCGCCGCCCTGCCAGCACCCCGCGATTGGCCGAATGCTTCAGCTTCACGCCGAGGTTGCGGATGCTGTCGGTCGGCTCGATGAAGGTGCGCCCGACATAGTGGTTGCGGATGATGCCGAGCTCGAAGGGAATGCCGCTCTCCTCGGCATAGCCCATTGCCGCGGGCACACCGCTGTCGGGCACCGGCACGATGACATCGGCATCCACGGCACTTTCGCGGGCCAGCTCGGCGCCGATCGACTTGCGCGCGGCATAGACCGGCACGCC
>JBIPLY010000482.1:0-3145 GCA_044369385.1 Acetobacteraceae bacterium
CTATCTGGTGGGGATGGCGCCGCCGCATCTGGCGATCGGCACCAGCGCGGTGGCGGTGGCGGCCAATGCGGCGATGGGGCTGGCCGGGCATGCGCGGGCGGGCACGGTGCGCTGGGCCTGTGCGCTGGTGTTCGCCGGGGCCGGCATCCTGGGGGCGGCGCTGGGGGCGAAGCTGGGACAGGCGGTGGATGGGCAGCGGCTGTTGGCCGCCTTTGCCGGGATGATGGTGGTGGTCGCGGTGCTGATGCTGCGGCGGCGGGAGGGCGGCGCGGATCGCGTCGTGCGGCTCGACCGGCACAACGCGCCGCGGCTGCTGGTGGCCGGGCTGGCGGTGGGGTCGCTGTCCGGGTTCTTCGGCATTGGCGGCGGCTTCCTGATCGTGCCGGCGCTGGTGCTGGCGGCGGGGTTGCCGATGCTGGCGGCGATCGGCTCGTCGCTGGTGGCGGTGACCGCCTTCGGGGCGACGACGGCGGCGAGCTATGCCATGGCGGGGCTGGTCGACTGGGGCGTGGCGGGGATCTTCATCGGGGGCGGGCTGTTGGGCAGCATGGCCGGCACCCGCGCCGGGCGGCATCTGTCGACCAAACGGGGGGTGCTGACGCGCATCTTCGCCGGGCTGATCATCGTGGTCGCCGCCTATATGCTGGCGCGCAGCAGCGGGATCATCCCATCGCCTGGTTGACCAGGGCGAAGGACCGCACCGCGCCTTGGGCGGCCAGGCTGCCGCGCACCATGCACAGCGCCTCGTCGACCTGGGCCAGGCCATGCGCCGCCAGCAGCGGGCACAGCGCGAAATCGGTGATGTCGATGCGCACGAAGGCGCCGGCGCGGTGGGCGAGGAACTGCGCGATCAGCGCCCAGGCAGTTTCGGCATCGGGCGCGATCACCGGGCCGATCACCTCGCCGCGGCCGAAATGGCGCAGCATGGCAAAGCCCCGCGCCACGCCACTGGGCGCCAGCACCACGGCCGCGCCCCCCGCCAGGATCGCGGCGAGCACGCGGGCGCGGTCCATGCCGGTGGCGGCCAGGTCCAATGCCGCCAGCGCCGGCAGGTCGGAAGCGGTTGCCGGCCGCAGCCCGGGCGGCGCCATCGGCGGGGGGGCCACGGCGATGCCCTGGTGCTGGCGGATCAGCCCGGAGGGCGCGAAACCGAGGCGGCGATACAGTTTCTCGCCGGCTGGGGTGGCGTGCAGCTGCACCGCGCGGTCGCCCAGGCTGGCCAGCGCCGTGTCCATCAGCCGCGCGCCCAGGCCGCGGCCCTGCTGGTCCGGGGCGACCACCAGCAGGCCGAAGCAGCCAGCCGCCGGGCCGAATGCCCAGGCCATCGACGTGCCCAGCAAGCGCCCGGCCTCGGCCATGGCCCAGCCCTGGCCCATCGCCAGCGCCAGCGCCCAATCCTCCTGCCGGTGCGGCCAGCGCAGGTCGCGGGTCAGCGCATGGGCCTGCGGCAGGTCGGCGGCCAGCAGCGGGCGGATCGATAGGGGGGGGCTGGGGGGGGCTGCGGGGCTGGTGGACACGGTTCGGTCTCCGGGGGATACAAACCCCATTGCCATGCGGCAGTGTGCCATGCAAATGCGATCCATTCGCATCACGCGCTGCGATCCGGAGCCATGCCATGACCGCCCTGCGCCCGAAATACATCGCCTTCGACTGCTACGGCACGCTGACCTGGTTCCAGCCCGGCGAGACCGCCGCCCGGCTGATGGCCGACCGCATCGCGCCCGAGCGCATGGCCGCGTTCCTGACCGACTTCATGTGGTACCGCTACGACGAGGTGCTCGGCGCCTGGCAGCCCTATGTCGACGTGCTGAAGAACGCGCTGGAACGCACGTGCAAGCGCCATGGCGTGGCGTTCCGCGAGGCCGACGGCCAGGCGGTGTATGATGCGGTGCCGACATGGGGGCCGCACCCCGATGTCGCCGCCCCGCTGACCCGGGTGGGCACCCGTTATCCGCTGGTGGTCCTGTCCAACGCCATGGAATCGCAGATCCACCGCAACGTCGCCCTGCTGCAGGCGCCGTTCCATCGCGTCTTCACCGCCGAGCAGGCCCAGGCCTACAAGCCGCGGATGCGCGCCTTCGAATACATGCTGGACATGCTGGGCTGCGACCCGAAGGAGATCCTGCATGTCTCCTCCAGCCTGCGCTACGACCTGATCCCGGCCCATGCGCTGGGCTTCGGCCACCGGCTGTATGTCAACCGCGGCTACGAGCCCTCGGTGCCCTATTACGGCTACCACGAGACCTCGACGATCGAGGGCCTGGCCGAGCTGCTGGGGTGCTGATCCGGTGAAGCTCGAATCCTATTGGCTGGACACGTCGACGCCGTTTGGCCTCGGGGCGCAGGGACCGGTGGACGGCCGCGTGGATGTGGCGGTGATCGGCGCCGGGTTCACCGGGCTGTCGGCCGCCCTCGCCCTGGCGCGGCGCGGGGCGTCGGTGGCGGTGCTGGAGGCAGGCAGGGTCGCCGCCGGGGCCTCGGGGCGCAATGGCGGGCATGTCAACAACGGCACCGCGCACGACTATGCCGGGCTGGCCGGCAGGCTGGGCGCCGAGCAGGCCCGCGCGCTGTACCACGCCTTCGATGCCGCGGTGGACAGTGTGGAGCGCATCGTGATGGAAGAGCAGATCGCCTGCGACTTCCGCCGCGGCGGCAAGATCAAGCTGGCCGCCAAGCAAGCGCATTACGACAGTATCGCTCGCGGCTTCGAGCGGCTGAACCGGGAATGCGATCCCGAGACCGCGCTGGTGCCGCGCGACCGCGTGCGCGAGGAGATCGGCTCGGACGCCTTCTTCGGCGGGCTGCTGTATCGCAAGAGCGCCATGATGCACATGGGCCGCTTCGGCGCCGGCCTGGCCGATGCCGCCCATCGTGCCGGGGCGCGCATCTTCGAAAGTGCCCCGGTCACGGCGCTCACCCGCCTGTCGGGTGCCGCCCATCGCCTGACCACGGCGCGCGGCACGCTGGAGGCGGGGCAGGTGCTGGTCGCGACCGGGCCGAGCCGGGAGGGGCCGTTCGCCTGGTTCCGCCGCCGCCTTGTGCCGGTCGGAAGCTTCATCGTCGTCACCGAGCGCCTGTCGGCCGCCCAGCTCGACGACATCATGCCGACCCGGCGCACGGCGACCACCACGCTGAACATCGGCAA
>JBIPLY010000123.1:0-10088 GCA_044369385.1 Acetobacteraceae bacterium
TCCAGGTCGACCACGGCATCGCGGAACGTCTTCACCCGCTCCTTCTCGAACCCCAGGTCCCCCAGGCACAGCGCATCCAGCACCGTCGTCACCCCGGCCGCGGCGCATTGCGCGTCATGCGCCAGCATCGCCGAGCGCGACGGCCAGCGCGCCGACACGCGCGGCTCCACCTGGCGTTCCAGGTTGTCGGTATGCACATCGACCACCCCGGGCATCAGGTGGTCGCCGCCCAGGTCCACCGCAGCGGCGGCATGGCTGCGCCCGGGCTGCACCTCGGCGATCCGCCCGCCGCGGATCACCAGCGTGCCGGAAACCACCTCGCCCGGCAGCACCAGCATGGCATTGGTCAGGATGGTCTCGGTCATGCGGCGTCCTGCATCGGGGTTACGTCCAACAGCCGGTCGGCAACCCGGCCCCTCACCTCCGCATCGTGGAAGATGCCGACGATGGCAACCCCCCGCGCCTTGGCCTCGTCGATCATGGCGATCACCACATCGCGGTTCGCCGCATCCAGGCTCGCGGTCGGCTCGTCCAGCAGCAGCACCGGATGCCCGCCGATGAAGCCGCGCGCCAGGTTGATGCGCTGCTGCTCGCCGCCGGAGAACGTCGCCGGCGGCAGCCCATGCAGCCGCTCGGGAATGTTCAGCCGCCGCAGCAGCGCCGCCGCCCGCTCCCGGCTGCGCTGCGGGTCCGCCTCGGCCACGATATCCACCGCCGCCACCCTAGGGACCACGCGCAGGAACTGGCTGACATAGCCCAGCGTGCTGGCCCGCACCCGCACCACCTCGCGCGGCGAGGCGCTGGCGATATCCACCATCGCCCCCTCGTGCCGCACCAGGATGCGCCCGGCATCGGCGCGGTAGTTGCCATACAGGCTGCGCAACAGCGTCGACTTCCCCGCCCCCGACGGCCCCGCCAGCGCCACGCACTCCCCGGCATGCACCACCAGGTCCACCCCATGCAGCACCGGCAGGCTCAACCCCCCGCGCAAATGCAGCACGAACCGCTTCGCCAGCCCCTCGACCCGCAGCATTTCCATCGGCGCGCTCATGCCTGCAACACCGAGCTGACCAGAAGCTGCGTGTACTCATGCCGCGGATCGTCCAGCACCTGGTCGGTCAGGCCGCTCTCCACCACCACGCCGCGCTGCATCACCATGATCCGGTGTGCCAAGAGCCGCGCCACCGCCAGGTCATGCGTCACCAGCACCACCGCAATGTTCAGCCGCGCCACCAGCGACCGGATCAGGTCCAAGAGTCGCGCCTGCACCGAGACATCCAGCCCCCCGGTCGGCTCGTCCATGAACACCAGCCGCGGATGCGTCACCAGCGTGCGCGCGATCTGCAACCGTTGCAGCATCCCGCCCGAAAAGGTCCGCGGCAGGTCGTCCACCCGCGCCGGATCGATCTCCACCTGGCGCAGCCAGTCGATCGCCTCGGCGCGGATATTGCCGAAATGCCGCCCGCCCGCCGCCATCAGCCGCTCGCCGACATTGCCCCCGGCCGAGACCGACATGCGCAGATTGTCGCGCGGGTTCTGATGCACGAACCCCCAGTCCGACCGATGCAGCGCCCGCAGCGCCGGGGCCGGCATCGCATGCACGTCATGCAGCCGCTCGGCGGGATCGCGATACCACACCACCCCCCGATCGGCCCGCATCCGCCCGGACAGCACGTTCAGCAGCGTGGTCTTGCCCGACCCGGACTCGCCCACCACCGCCAGCACCTCGCCCGGCCAGAGATCGGCATCCACGCCCACCAGCGCCGGCACAGTGCCAAAATGCAGGTCCAGCCCCCGCGCCGAGAGCAGCGTCTGCTCGTTCATGGTGCTTCTCCGCCGCGCGCTGCGCTGCCGGCGGCGGCCGCCGCCTTCACCACCGGCTCGCCGGTGCCGACATGCCCCGCCGCCTGGCGCGTCTCGCAATGATCGGTGTCCGAGCAGACGAACATCCGTCCCCCGGCATCGTCGGTCACCACCTCGTCGAGGTAAGAATCATCCGCCCCGCACAGCGCGCAGCACTGCGGCGCCCGCGTGGTGCGGAACGGATGGTCCTCGAAATCCAGGCTCTTCACCGCCGTATAGGGCGGGATCGCATAGATGCGCTTCTCCCGCCCGGCCCCGAACAGCTGCAACGCCGGCATCATGTCCATCTTCGGATTGTCGAAGGCCGGGATGGGCGACGGCGCCATCAGGTAGCGCCCGTTCACCATCACCGGATAGTCGTAGCTGATCGCCACATGCCCGAACCGCGTGATGTCCTCATACAGCCGCACATGCATCGCGCCGTATTCCGCCAGCGCATGCATCCGCCGCGTCTCGGCCCGGCTCGGCTCCAGCTTGGACAGCGGCTCCGGCTGCGGAACCTGATAGACGATGATCTGGTCCTCGCGCAGCGCCTTCTCCGGGATGCGATGCCGGGTCTGGATGATCGTCGCTTCATGCGTGTCCGTCGTCGTCGCCACCCCCGCCGTCCGCGCGAAGAACCGCCGGATCGACACCGCGTTGGTGGTGTCATCCGCCCCCTGGTCGATCACCTTCAGCGTATCCCCCGCCCCCAGCACGGCCGCGGTCACCTGGATGCCGCCGGTCCCCCAGCCATAGGGCAGCGGCATCTCGCGCGAGCCGAACGGCACCTGGTGCCCGGGAATGGCCACCGCCTTCAACAGCGCCCGGCGGATCATCCGCTTGGTCTGCTCGTCCAGATAGGCGAAATTGTAGCCGTTCATGGCACTGCCTCCGGTACAGGCGCCTCCGCCTCGCGCCGCATCCGCCGGATCGTCTCCAGCTCGCTCTGGAAATCGACGTAGTGCGGCAGCTTCAGATGCTCGACAAACCCCGAGCCCTCGATGTTGTCGCTGTGGTACAGCACGAATTCCACGTTCTGCGCCGGCGCCGTGGCCTCCTCGCCGAACTCGTCATGGCGCATCGCCCGATCGACCAGCGCCATGCCCATCGCCTTGCGCTCGCCATGCCCGAACACCAGCCCATAGCCGCGGGTGAACTGCGGCGGCCTGGTCTTCGATCCCTTGAACTGGTTGACCATCTGGCATTCGGTCAGCGTCACCTCGCCGATGTCGATCGCAAACCCCAGCTCCGGCGGCACGATCTCGACACTGACCTCGCCCAGCCGCACCTCGCCCACGAAGGGATGCGTGCCGCCCCAGCCGCGCTGCGTCGAATATCCCATCGCCAACAGGAACCCCTCGTCCCCGCGCGCCAGCGCCTGGAGCCGCACGTCGCGCGCGGCCGGAAACGAAAGCGGCGCCCGCGTCAGGTCGCCCGGCTCGGCGTCCGGATCGGGATCGCCATCGCCCTCGATCAGGTCCTCGCCGCGCAGGATGTCCGACACCCGCGGCATCGCCGCATCCCCGACCTCGGCCATCGCCGCCGCCGCCGGCACCCCGCCCCCGGCCGCCAGCGCGAAATCCAGCAGCCGGTGCGTATAGTCATAGGTCGGCCCCAGCACCTGGCCCCCCGGCACATCCTTGTACACCGCCGAAACCCGCCGCCGCACCCGCATCGCCGCGGTGTCCAGCGGCAGCGAATAGCCGAAGCGGGGCAGGGTGGTGCGATAGGCCCGCAACAGGAACGCCGCCTCGATCAGGTCGCCCTGCGCCTGCTTCACCGCCAGCGCGGCCAGCTCGGGGTCATACAGCGACCCTTCCCCCATCACCCGGTCCACCGCCCGCCCCAACTGCCCGGCGATCTGCGCCAGCGACACCTCGGCCACCGCCGGATCGCCGCGCCGGTCCTCCGCCAGCCAGGCATGGGCGTTGTCGATCGCCCGCTCCCCGCCCTTCACCGCCACATAGGCCATGCTATGCCCCCCGCCACTCTGATTCCGTCACGCTGATGCTGCGCGGGATCGCCGCCAGCCGGTCGCCGGCACACAGCACCAGATCCACCCCGCGCGGAAACAGCGCATGGTTGTCCGCCCAGCGCGCCGCGAAATCCGCCGGCAGCCCCTCGACGCACAGCACCACTGGCGCCTTCAGCCCCGGCCCGGACAGGCGATAGCCCGGCCCGCGCCCCAGTGCCGCCACCTGCAGCACCAGCGTCGCCGACTCCTCCGGCCCCTCGTCGCTGCCCGCCGCCAGCGCGCCGAGATCGGGCATCGCGCGGGCCACCACGAACCCCGCCGCCCCGATCCCGTCCACCGGCGCCGTCCCGCAATGGAACACCAGCCAGTCCCGCGCCGCCGCGCAATTGGCGGCAATGTGCAGCCCCGCATCGGCATCGATCAGCGTCAGCAGCACCGCCGCCGTCGCGGGATCGAGCGGCGCCGGCGCCACCAGCCCGCCGCCGGCGTCATGGACCGACCCGGGCCGCGCCGTCGCATCCAGCAATGCCCGAAACGTCGCCTGCGCGCCCGCCACGGGATCGGCGAACCCGGGAAGGTCGATGCTCATGACGTCCTCATCGTGGCCATGGTGAAGAACTGCACCTTCGTCGCCGCCGCCTTGGCCGCCACGGCATCGCGCGCCGCCTGCTGGTCGGCCGCCAACGGCGCGATCACCGCGGCCAGCAGCCCGTCATGCCGCTCGGGGTCCTGCATCGCCGCATCCACCTCGGCGGCCAGTCGCGCCTGGCGCATATCCCGCCCCTGGACATAGGCATGGCCGACGAAGCCCGCCGCGTTGCGCACCGTGCAGCGCGTCACGGACATTTCGCCCAGGTTGAACGGCCCCCCGCCGCCGCCCGCCCGCCCGCGCAGCATCACCAGCCCGCTTTCCGGGCCGCGCAGCACGGTGCAGTCCGGCAGCGCCGGCACCTCGGCCAGCAAGGCGGCCAGCCGCCCGGCCTCGGCCCGCGCCAGCACCGCCATCCATCGTTGTCGGGGGGTCTTTTCAGCGTCTGGCATCGGCGCAGCAGCGCCGTGCTCGGTCATCGGCGCAGCAGCGGCGTGCTCGGTCATCGGCGGGCTTCCATGGAACAGATATCTAGACAACTAGACATCTACCCACCCAACCCTGTATCGTCAACCCGTGTTTGCCCGACAGGACCGCCGGCGTGGATGAACTTCCCATGACGAATGCCCCCCCCGCGCCCGAAGCCGCCCGCAGCCTCGGCGCCCGCGGCGTGGCGCTTTGGCGCCGCATCGTCGAAAGCATCGAGGGCGAGATCGCCGCCGGCACCCTGGCCCCGGGCGCCCGCCTGCCGACCGAGGCGCAGATGGCCACAAGCTTCGCGGTGAACCGCCACACCGTGCGCCGCGCGCTGGAAGAGCTGTCGCGCAACGGCCTGGTGCGCGTCGAACAGGGCCGCGGCAGCTTCGTGGCCGAGGACGTGCTCGACTACACCGTCGGCCCGCGCACCCGCTTCTCCGAGTGGATCCGTCGCCACAACAAGGAGCCCTCCGGCCGCACGCTGGACCTTCGCGAACTCCCCGCCGATCCGACCGTCGCCGCCGGGCTCGGCCTGCGCGCCGGGGCCCGGGTGGTGCGGCTGGAACGCCTGGGTCTCGCCGATGGCCGCCCGGTCAGCCTCGGCCTGCACCATTTCCCCGCCGCCCGCTTCCCCAGGCTGCTCGCCGCCCTGCGCGCCGGGCAGGGCATTTCCGAGGCCCTGGCCGAAGCCGGCGTCGCCGACTACCGCCGACAGGTCACCCGCGTCTCCGCCCGCATGCCCTCCGAACCCGAAGCCGCCCTGCTCGCCATGCCGCGCAACCGCCCGCTGCTGATCACTGAGAACGTCAACGTCGACGCCGCCGGCGCGATCGTCGAATTCGGCCAGTCGCGCTACCCGACGCCCAGGGTGCAGATCGTGTTCGAGCCCTGATGCCGCACATCCCGGTGGCTCAGAAAACTTTCCTTGCGACGGTCCGGCGGTTGGTGTATAAAACTAACCATGACACGCGCGCCCGGCCATCCCCCGGCCCAGAGTCCTTCGGGACAGACTGCCCTGGGCCAAGCCTTCGCCGCCATCGTCGCGATCCTGATCGCGGCGCTGGCCGAGCACGCGCGCCAATCCCCCAACCTCGCCGGCCTGATGGCGCTCGCCATCCGCCGCCTCGAAGCCATGTCCGGCAATTTCGATGCCATGGTCGCCACCTGGCAGGCCGACCACCCCACCCCCCGCCGCACCCGCGCCCGCACCCGTGTGGCCTCGCCACGGCGGTGCGCGCGCATGCCCGCTCACCAGCGCCCGAAAACCGTCCTGCGCGCCCGGGGCCGCATCCCGGCGCACCCGCATGTGCCGCGCGTGCGCGCCCCGCCGCGCGCCCACGCGTGATCAGCCCCGCCCAGGGCCTTCCCCACCTCCCCGGAAAACCCCCCGGGCGAGGCCGCACCCGCGTACCCCGCCGCCCACATGTCACATCCCCGGGCTTGCGCCCCGCCCTGCCGCCCGGCACATCCGCAGCCCTGATCGAAGGAAAGAAGTGAAACGATGATCGACCTCGCGATCACCGGCGGCCAAGTCCTGCTCGAATCCGGCCTCCACCCGGCCGACCTGCATCTCGCCGAAGGCCGCATCGCCGCGCTGGACGCCGCCCCGCACGCCGCCCCCACGCTGGACGCCACCGGCCTGCTGGTCCTGCCCGGCATCGTCGACATCCACGGCGACGCCTTCGAACGCCAGTTCCAGCCCCGCCCAGGCGTCGGCTTCCCCACCGACCTCGCCCTGGCGGAAACCGAACACCAGCTCCTCGCCACCGGCATCACCACCGCCTTCCACGGCGTCACCCTGTCCTGGGAGCCCGGCCTGCGCAGCGCCGCCGCCTGGCGCGCCATGCTCGACGGCCTGGCCGCCCGCCCCTGGACCGTCGACATGCGCGTGCATCTGCGCTGGGAGGCCTACAACCTCGACGCGCTGGACATGGCGATCGCCGACATCCAAGCCGGCCGCGTCCACCTGCTGGCCTTCAACGACCACACGCCGGCCATCCTCGGCCGGCTCGGCGACGACACAAAAGCCGGAAAATACAGCGACCGCGCCGGCATGAATCTCGCTGACTTCCGCGTCCTCGCCACCCGCATCGGCGCCCGCGCCGCCGAGGTCCCCGCCGCCCAGGCCCGCATCGCCGCCGCCGCCCGCGCTGCCGGCATCCCGATGGCCAGCCACGACGACGACAGCATCGCCACCCGCGACGCCTTCCGCGCCGAGGGGGCCCGCATCTGCGAATTCCCCGTCGCCGAGGAAGTCGGCGGCGCCGCCCGCCAGGCCGGCGATTTCGTCGCCATGGGCTCGCCGAACGTGGTGCGCGGCAAATCCCATCTCGGCTGGGCCTCGGCCGCGACCCTGGCCGAAGCCGGCGTCTGCGACGTGCTGTGCAGCGATTACTATTACCCCTGCCTGCTGCGCGCCCCCTTCGTCCTGGCCGGCCGCGGCGTGCTGAGCCTGGACCAGGCCTGGAAGCTGGTTGCGGAAAACCCCGCCCGCGCCGCGGGCCTGGCCGATCGCGGCACCATCGCCCCGGGCCAGCGCGCCGACCTGCTGCTGGTCGACGCCACCGGCCCGGCCCCCCGCCTGGTCGCCACCATCGCCGCCGGCCGCCCGGCCCACCTGACCGCCGAGGGCTGGGGGCGCATCCGCATGGTTCCCTGACCCCCGCCTCCGCCTGTAATATGCCGGTCATGACCCTGCACCCGATCTTCGCCACCATGACCGTGCCCGCCGACGACGTCACCGACGCCGAGGCCCAGGCCGTCGCCCGCGCCCAGTGGGGCATCGCGGCGACGGCCAGGCTGCTCACCGGCGAACGCGACCGCAACTTCCACCTCATGGCTACTGACGGCCGCGAATTCGTGCTGAAATTCGCCAACCCGGCCGAACCCCCGGGCGTCACCGACCTCCAGGTCAAGGCGCTGCAACACGTCGCCCGCACCGATCCCGCCTTCAACGTGCCGCGCATGATCCCGCTGCCGGACGGCGCGATCGAGGCGATCGTCCCCCGCGCGCCCCGCCCCGCGCGCGTCCGCCTGCTCTCCTGGGTCCACGGCACCCCGCTGCGCTTCGCGTCGCGCAGCGCGGCCCAGCGCGAATCCTGCGGCCGGGCGCTCGCCCGCCTCGGCCTGGCCTTGCAGGATTTCCGCCACGACCATGCGCAATACGAACTGATCTGGGACCTGACCCACGCGCTGCGGCTGCGCGAGATCCTGCACCACCTGGAAGACGCCCAAGCCGAAGCCGCGATCGGCGCCCTGCTCGACGACTACGCGCGTGAAGTAACCCCCGTCCTGCCCGGCCTGCGCCACCAGATCCTCTACAACGACATGAACCACGGCAACACGCTGGTCGACCCGGCCCACCCCGACGACGTCGCCGGGATCATCGATTTCGGCGACCTGGTCCACACCGCCCTGGTCATCGACGTCGCCGTTGGCGCCATCACCGCCGTCGGCGACGACATGCCGGTCCCCGACGCGCTGGCCCGCTTCGTCGGCGGCTTCCACGCCGTCCGCCCGCTGCTGGCCGAGGAGGTGGCGCTGCTGCCGATCCTGATCGCGGTGCGCGCCGCGATCGGCACCGTGCTCCAGGCCTGGCACCGCAAGACCCATGTCGACAACCCGCATTACGCGCCGATGACCGCCGCCGAGCTGCAACGCCGCCTGGACCGCATCGCCGCCCTGCGCACGCCGGCCGTCGCCGCCGCCCTGCGCACGGCCTGCGGCATCGGGTAGGCCGATGGACGACGCCGCCCTGATCGAGGCCAGCCTGCATCAGATCGCCGCGCGCCTCGGCGACCCCACCGCCCTGGTCTATGCCCGCCTGTTCGCCGAGTTCCCGGAGCTGGAAGCGCTGTTCATCGGCGACAAGCTCGGCACGGTGCGCGGCAACATGCTGCAAACCACGCTGGAATGCCTGCTCGACCACGCCGGCCCGCGCGCCTATGCCCACCACTTCGTCGGCAGCGAGCGGGTCAATCATGCCGGCGTCGGCGTCGCCCCGGAGATGTTCGACCGCTTCTACGCCACCGTCATCGCCACCTTCCGCGACGCGCTGGGCGCGGACTGGTCGGCGCAGACCGACGCCGCCTGGACGCGCGCGGCGCGCTCGCTGACGGAGTCGGCAAGGGAACAAGGGAAAACCGCGGACTGGCTCGGGCGGTAGGATTCGAACCTACGACCAATCGGTTAACAGCCGATTGCTCTACCGCTGAGCTACGCCCGATCAAGTCAGTCGCGGAGGACGCTATCTAGATACCCCCGCCCGCTCGGTCAACCCGGGTTTTCGCCCGCGCCGGAAATCCCGCATCCGGCCCCTGTGGAGCATCGCGCGGCTTGATGCTATAGCCGCCCGGTCCGGGTACGGGCAGCGAGAGTGGCGGAACGGTAGACGCAGTCGACTCAAAATCGACCGACGCAAGTCATGGGGGTTCGAATCCCCCCTCTCGCACCACGCCGCTTCCGGGTGCGAGGGCACAGACGCTTGATCTTCCGCAGCAACCTGTTCGCCCGCCTGCTGATCCTGGTCGTCGCCGCAACCCTGCCGGCGCTGCTGGTGCTGGTCTATCTGCAACAGGACCTGCGCCGCGACCGGCTGGCCGGCATCCCGCACACCGCCCTGCAACAGGCCGAGCTGATCAACGCCGACATGCGCAGCGTGATGGAGGGTGCGCGCCAGCTCGCCGTCGCCATCGCCCGCTTCAGCACCGTGCGCGCGCTGGACCCGCGCTGCGTCAGCCATATGCGCGAGGTGCAGGACGACCTGCCCAGCTATGCCGTGGTCTCCGTCCGCGACAGCACCGGCGCCCTTGTCTGCAGTTCCAATCCCGAGGCGGCGACGGCCGACCTCGCGCAGCACTGCCTGCACCCCCCGCTTGGCCGTGCCCCCGCCGCCGGTCCCGGGCTGGGCGAGGTGCGCATCGGCCTGTTCACCCCGGCCAGCGCGCATCGCGGCCCGGTGCTGCCGATCTGCATCCCCTTCGCGGCGCTGCAGGACCGCATCGGCTATGTCGTGATGGAGCTGTGCCTGGAGTGGCTGAGCGATCACATCGCCGAGATGAGCCTGCCGGCCAGCAGCATCGTCAACATCGCCGACCGCGACGGCACGCTGCTGGTGCGCATGCCAGGCCCGGATCGCTTCATCGGCAGCGCGCTGCCCGCCGCGATGCTGCCGGCGGTCGCCGCCGCACACCCCGGCGCCAG
>JBIPLY010000483.1:0-3140 GCA_044369385.1 Acetobacteraceae bacterium
GCCCAACCCGACCGAAACCCTGGCGGCACCCGCCGACCTCGCGGCCTGGTGGGGCGGGGAGACCGGCGAGGCGATCGCGCCGCCGGTGCCTGACGCCTTCGCCGCCGCACTCGCCCTGCGCGAATGCCTGCACCGGCACTTCGCCGCCCGCGCCGAGGCCCGGACGCCGGACATCGCCGACATCGATGCATTGAACACCGCCCTGGCCGCCGCCCCGCCGCGTGCTGCGCTGACGCTGGGGCAGGGCGGGCTGGCCTGGGCCGCGCCCGCCGTGCCGTCATGGCAATCGGCGCGCGCCGCCCTGCTGTGGTCGGCCGCCGACCTGCTCACCGGTCCGCGCCGCGATCGGGTGCGCCAATGCGACAACCCGGAATGCCGCTACCTGTTCCTCGATGCCAGCAAGGCCGGCACGCGGCGCTGGTGCGAGATGTCGTCCTGCGGCAACCGCGCCAAGGCCCACCGCCATTACCAGCGGCGGCGGGCCGCGGAAGCTAGCTGAACAGCAACTGCCCGCCATCCACCGTGATCGTCTGCCCGGTCACCCAGCGCGCCATCGGCGAGGCCAGGAACAGCACCACGTCGGCCACTTCCTCCGGATGGCCCAGCCGCCCGAACGGAATCGCCCGCCTGACCGCGTCGTACACCGGCGAGCCTTCCTGGCGCCGCTTCTCCCAGGTGCCGCCGGGGAACTCGATCGAGCCGGGTGCGACCGCATTGACCCGGATGTTCTTGCCCGCCAGCCCCGCCGCCTGGCTTGCCGTGTAGGAATTCACCGCCGCCTTCACCGCCGCATAGGGCGCCGAGCGGGTGGAGGCGCGCACCGCGGAGATCGAGCTGACCGACACGATCGCCCCGCCGCCGGCCGCGACCAAATGCGGCACCGCCGCCTGGCTGGCGCGCACCACCGCCATCACGTCCACCTGCATGCCCGCGGCCCAGCCGGCCTCGTCGTCGCTCATCCCGAAGCCGGAGGCGTTGTTGACCAGGATGTCGATCCCGCCCAGCGCCGCGGCCGCCGCGGCGATGTAGCCCGCGATCGCCGCCCCGTCGGCCAGGTCGCAGGGCGCGGCATGGGTGGCATGGCCGTGGGCCGCAAGCTCGGCCCGCGTCGCCTCCAGCCCCGCCGCCCCGCGGGCGCAGATCGACACCGCCGCGCCGCCGGCCGCGAAGCCATGCGCGATCGCCCGCCCGATGCCGCGGCTGCCGCCGCACACCACCACCCGCTTGCCGCTGAAATCCAGTGCCATCGCCGCGCCCCCTTGTCCGAACCGCGCCACTGTCGCGGCAAGCCGGCGCCAAGGCAAGGCGTGGGGAATCCGGCGGGCGACCCCGCCTATTCGCTGATGGCGTGCAGCACGTCGTCCAGCGCCGTCGGCGAGACGATCACCCGGCCGGTGAAGGGGCTGGCGAGTTCCTCCAGGTAGAACACCCCCAGCGCCAGCAGGCCAGCCACCGCGACCAGTGCGATTGCGGTGCGCGCCTGGGGCCCGACCAGCAACGCCATCAACCCCAACCCGGCCATCATCCAGGCGACCAGGATCGGCCGGCAGAGCTTCACCCCGACCGGCGGCACGATCGCCAGCAGCCCGGTGCCGCTGCGCGACAGCGTCTCGAACCGTCCCGCGGCGAGCGCCCCCGCGCCGCTCAGCGGCGCCCCCACCACCGCGCCGCTCAGCGGCGCCCCCACCACCGCCTCGCCCAGGCGCAGGCGGGCCGCTTCCAGCGTTTGCGGCGCACTCGCCACGAAGTCGCCGCGGCGCACATACAACTGGCGCGACATGCTCTCGGCATACTCGAACAGCGCCAGCCGCGCCGGTGCGCCGGCTTCCCCGCTGGCGCGCAGCGCAGCATCCAGCGCCGCGACATCGCCGACGAACCGGGCCATCTGCGTCTCGGCCTGACGAAACTCCAGCCAGGTATTGTACGTCAGCACCCCCAGGCCCGCGAACGCCATCGCCATCACCGCGATCGCCAGCGCCCGCATCGCCGCCGGCGCGGAGTCCAGGATCGGCCAGCGCACCCCATGCATCCGCCCGCCTGCCCCGGCGGCGACGGAGGCCAACAGGCACGCAAACGCGACAATCGGCACCGCCAGGCTCTGCATGGTGAATTCGGCTCACATTACAAAATGATTCGCCAACTTTATCGATCGCGAGGCTGCCGGTAAACGATTATTCAGACTTACTTATATGAAGACCGGCATACCTGTCATGCCGACGGGTTCAGGGCGCCTCCCGCAGCCCGGTCCCGGCCTCCAGCACCAGCCGCCGGTCATGCAGGGCCGCCACCGTCGGGCGATGCGCGATCGACACGATGGTCGTGCCGGGCAATTCGCGCCGAAGCAGCGCATAGAGCTGCGCCTCGGAATCGGGGTCCAGGCTGGCCGTCGCCTCGTCCAGGAACAGCCAGTCCGGCCGCGCCAGCAGCGCCCGCACCACCGCCACGCGCTGCTGCTCGCCGCCGGACAGCCGCTGTGCCCACGGCGCCTCCTCGTCCAGCTGGCCCGCCAGGCCGCCAAGCCCCACCGCCGCCAGTGCTGCCACCATCGTCGCCGCGGGATAGGCATCCGGCGCCGCCGGATAGGCCAAGACCGCCCGCAGCGTGCCCAGCGGCAGATAGGGCCGCTGCGGCAGGAACATGTGCACCCCCGCCGGCCGCTCCACCGTGCCGCGCCCGAACGGCCAGATCCCCGCCAATGCCCGGAACAGCGTCGATTTTCCCCCGCCCGACCGCCCGGTGACCACCACCGACTGCCCCGGCCGCAGCTCCAGCTCCTGCCCTTGCGCCAGTTGCCGCCCATCCGGCAGCCCCAGCGTCACGCCATGCAGCCGCCACCCCGGGCCTTCGCCGGCGGCCACCGCCACCCCCTCGCCGGCCGCGGCCGCGGCATGCGCCTCGGCGATGGCCAGCCGGAAGCCCACCAGCCGCCCCACCGTCGCCCGCCACCCCGCCAGGGTGCGATAGGCGTTGACGAAGAACGACAGCGCATCCTCCACCCGCCCGAAGGCCCCCGCGGTCTGGGTCAGCTCGCCCAGCGAGATCTGCCCGGAAAAGAACCGCGGGGCGGCGACCACGACCGGGAACACGCTGGCGGCCTGGTTGTACCCCGCCGTCAGCGCGATCACCTTCTTCGTGCGCCA
>JBIPLY010000124.1:0-10064 GCA_044369385.1 Acetobacteraceae bacterium
GATCATGGTCATGCCCATGTCGTTCAGCCGGGTGCAGCCGTGGCGCTGGAACTCCTCCAGCATCACCAGCTGCTTGCCGGCGGTCAGCCCCATGCCGCCGAATTCGCGCGGCCAGCCGGGCGCCAGCCAGCCCTTGGCCGACAGCTTGTAGTACCACGCCTTGTTCTCGGAGAAATGTAGCCGCTTGGTCGGGTTGCGCAGTTCGGCGGGGTAGTTCGCCTCCACCCAGCCGCGCACCAGCATGCGGAACTGGGTGTCGTCCAGGTGGTTGTAGTCCTCAGGCATCCCGGGGGAGATGGCGTTCATGGGGCGCTCCGCTTTTGGCCGAGGCTACGAGATTGGCGTGGCCGGTGCCAGGGGCTAGGCTCGCCCATTGGGGGACAGAATTTGGGGCCGCGGTTCGGGCTGGTGGCGATCGGGATGGGCACGCTGGTGGTGCCGCTGGATGCCATGGTCAACGTGGCGTTCCCCGACATCGTCGCCGATTTCGCCATTCCGGTGCCGATGATCCAATGGGTGGTGATCGGCTACGTGCTGACCCATGCCAGCCTGATGCTGGTGTTCGGGCGGCTGGGCGACATGCTGGGGCACCGGCGCATCTACCTGGCCGGCGCGGCGGTGAGTGCCGTGGCGTTCCTCGGCTGCACCCTGGCGCCCGGCTTCGGCTGGCTGCTGGCGGCCCGGATCGCGCAGGGGGTGGGGGCGGCGCTGCTGCTGTCCTGCGGGCCGGCCTTGGCGACGTTCCTGTATCCGGAGAGCCAGCGGGCACGGGCATTGGGGCTTTACACCATGATCTTCGGCCTGGGCGGGGCGATCGGCCCGCCGCTGGCCGGATTGCTGGTGGAGGCATTCGGCTGGCGGGCGGTCTATGCGGCGCGGGTGCCGCTGTGCCTGCTCGCCCTCGCGCTGGCCTGGCGGCTGCCGGCTGCCCCGCCGGCGGCACGGCGCGAGGCGTTCGACTGGGCGGGCGCGCTGCTGCTGGTCGGCGCGATCGTCGCGGCGCTGCTGGCGATCAACCAGACGTTCGGATGGTGGCTCGGCGTCGTGGCGGTGCTGGCCGGGGCGGCGTTCGTGCGGCACCAGCTTCGCATCGCGCGGCCGATCCTGGATGTCAGCCTGTTCGCCGATGCCGGTTTCGCGGCGATCAACCTGGGCGCGATGCTGATCAACCTCGCGGCCTTCGCGGTGATGCTGCTGGCCCCGTTCTACCTGGTGCGGGTGGAGGGGCTGTCGGTCGCCGCCCTCGGGCTGGTGCTGGCCTGTTCGGCCACCGGGATGATGGTCGCCGCCCCGCTGGCCGGGCGGCTGGCCGGGGTGATCCCGGCGCGGGCGATGCTGGTCGGCGGCGCGGTGCTGGTGGGCGCGGCGCTCGCCCTGGTCGCGGCGATCCCCGGGCTGCGGGGGGCGGGGCTGTGGGTGATGCTGCCGGCGTTGGTGATGCAGGGCGTCGGGCTGGGGCTGTACCAGGTCGCCTACGCCGATATCGTCGCCCGCACCCTGCCGTTGCGCGCGCGCGGCGTGGCCGGGAGCCTGGCGATGATGACGCGCACGCTGGGCACAGTGACCGGGGCGGCGGTGCTGATGCTGGTGTTCACCGCCATGCCGGACATGACCGCCGGCTTCCGCGCCGCATTCCTGACCGCAAGCGGCCTGGCGCTGGCCACCGCGGCGATGCTGGCATTTCGGGCGCCGCGATAGCGGCAGGTCGCCGCTTTCCCGCCCGCCCTATATCCGCCGGATCGTGTAGATTTCTTCCAACGACCGCACGATCGCCGCGCCATGGGCGGGATCGCGGGCTTCGAACATCACCTCCAGCTCGGCCGCCTGCACGCTGGGCGAGGCGAACAGCCGGTGGTGGGAGACATCGATGATGTTGCCGCCGGCGCCGCCGATGCGCCCGGCTATATCGGCCAGCACGCCGGGGCGGTCGGGGATTTCCAGCACCAGGCGCACCAGCCGCCCGTCGCGCAGCAGGTTGCGCAGCATGACATTGGCCAGGATGCGCGGGTCGATGTTGCCGCCGCAGATCGGGATGCCGATGCGTTTGCCGGCGAAGCGGTCCGGCAGGGTCAGCAGGGCGGCGACGCCAGCCGCCCCGGCCCCCTCGGCGACCACCTTGGCGCCCTCGGCCAGCAGCGCGATCGCCTCCTCCACCGCGCGCTCGGGCACCACGACCACGTCGGCGACATGGGCGCGGATGTGGCGCAGCGGGATCTCCCCGATATCGCGCACCGCGATGCCCTCGGCGATGGTCGCCCCCCCGACCGAGACCGGCTGGCCGGCCAGGCGCTGCGCCAGCGCGGCGTAGGCGGCGACCTCCACGCCGATCACCTCGATCCCCGGCTTGAGCGCCGCGGCGGCCACCGCGCAGCCGGCCAAGAGCCCGCCGCCGCCAACCGGGATCACCAGCATGTCCAGCTCAGGCACGTCCTCCAGCATTTCCAGCGCCATGGTGCCCTGCCCGGCCATCACGGCGAGATCGTCATAGGGGTGCACGAAGACCAGCCCGTCGCGCGCCGCCAGGGCGTGGGCGTGCTCGGCCGCCTCGGCCAGGGTCTCGCCGTGCAGCACCACATTCGCCCCCCAGCCGGCGGTGCGGGTCACCTTGGTGGCCGGCGTGTGGCGCGGCATGACGATTGTCGCCGCGATGCCGAGCAGGCTGGCATGGCGCGCCACCGCCTGCGCGTGGTTGCCGGCGGACATGGCGATGACGCCGGCCCGGCGCTCGGCCGCGGTCAGCAGCGCCAGGCGGTTGGCCGCCCCCCGCTCCTTGAAGGCGCCGGTGGCCTGGAGGTTGTCCAGCTTCAGCCACACCTGGGCGCCAGTGGCGCGCGAAACGGCATCGCTGGCCAGCAGCGGGGTGCGGATGACGCGGCCGTGGATGCGCGCGGCGGCTTCGCGCACATCGGCCAGAGTGAGCATCGGCATACGATCAGCCGAAGCGAACCGACAGGATCTCGTAGCTGCGATCGCCGCCGGGGGCGGGCACCGAGATGGTGTCGCCGATCTTCTTGCCGATCAGCGCCTTGGCCAACGGCGAGGAGATCGACAGCCGGGCTTCCTTGATGTCCGCCTCATGCACGCCGACGATCTGGTAGGAGGCTTCCTTCTCGGTTTCCTCGTCCACCACGCGGACATGGGCGCCGAACTTGACATGGTCGCCGGACAGCGAGGCGGGATCGATCACCTCGACGGAGGAAATGACCGCTTCCAGCTCGTCGATGCGGCCCTCGATGAAGGACTGGCGTTCGCGCGCGGCGTGATACTCGGCGTTCTCGCTGAGGTCGCCATGGCTGCGCGCTTCGGCGATGGCGCGAATCACGGCCGGACGCTCGATGCTTTTCAGCGTCCGGAGTTCGTCCTCCAGTCGCTTCAGCCCCGGCGCGGTCATCGGGAATTTCTGCACTGCGTGAACCTCAAGTGGCGGGAAGCGGCGTCATAGCGACGTGGCGTCGGTCAGTGTCCTGCGCAAGTCCCGAAACGGGACCGCCGCGACGCGGCGGGGGCCGGGTCGCGACGGACAGCTCAGAACGAACCGCGAAAATAGGCCTGGAGCGGGGCCACTTCAAGGGTGCCGGACTTCAGCGCCGCGATGGCATGCGCCGCGGCCCGCGCGCCGGCGATGGTGGTGTAGTGCGGAACCCCCTGGGTGAGCGCGCTGCGGCGGATGTCGAAGCTGTCCGTCACGCTCTGCGCGCCGGCGGCGGTGTTGATCACAAGCTGGATCTCCCCCGACTTGATCGCGTCCACGCAGTGCGGCCGGCCCTCCAGCACCTTGTTCACCACCGCCACCGGCAACCCGGCCGCGCGCAGATGGGCCGCGGTGCCGCGGGTGGCCATGATGGCAAAGCCGCTGTCGATCAGCCGGCGGGCAACGCCGGTCGCCGCCGCCTTGTCGCCGTCGCGCACCGACAGGAAGGCGGTGCCGGATTCCGGCAGCTTCACCCCGGCGCCGAGCTGCGCCTTGGCAAACGCGCGCTCGAAGCTGACATCCAGGCCCATCACCTCGCCGGTGGACTTCATCTCCGGCCCCAGGATGGTGTCGACATTGGGGAAGCGGTTGAACGGGAACACCGCCTCCTTGACCGCCACATGCGGCGCGATGCTGTCGTCGTCGAGCTTGAATTCGCGCAGCTTGGCGCCGGCCATGACGCGGGCGCCGATCTTGGCGATCGGAACCCCGGTGGCCTTGGCAACGAAGGGCGCGGTGCGCGAGGCGCGCGGATTGACCTCCAGCACGTAGATCAGGTTGCCCTGGATCGCATACTGCACGTTCATCAGCCCGACGACGCCGAGCGCCTTGGCCATCAGCTCGGTCTCGGCCTTCAGCTCGGTGACCATGGCGGGCGAGAGCGTGTAGGGCGGAAGCGCACAGGCGCTGTCGCCGGAATGGATGCCCGCTTCCTCGATGTGTTCCATCACGCCGGCGACATAGACCTCCTCGCCGTCGCAGATGCAGTCCACATCCACCTCGATGGCGTCGTTGAGGTAGCGGTCGATCAGCAGGGGGCCGGAGGAGAGGGCGGCCTCGCCACTGTCGCGCATGTAGCGGGCCAGGCCCGGGCGGTCGTAGAGGATTTCCATCGCGCGGCCGCCCAGCACGTAGCTGGGGCGGATCACGATCGGGAAGCCGATGCGCTGGGTGATGGCGTCGGCCTCCTCGGCGGAGCGGGCGATGCCGTTCTCCGGCTGGCGCAGGCCGAGTTTCTGCAAGAGCTGCTGGAAGCGCTCGCGGTCCTCGGCCAGGTCGATGGCGTCCGCCGAGGTGCCGAGGATGGGGATGCCGGCCTTGGCCAGCGCCTGGGAGAGTTTGAGGGGGGTCTGGCCGCCGTACTGGACGATGCATCCCAGCACGGTGCCGTTGGACTGCTCACGGCGGATCAGCGCGATGACATCCTCGGCGGTCAGCGGCTCGAAATACAGCCGGTCGGAGGTGTCGTAGTCGGTGGAGACGGTTTCCGGGTTGCAGTTGACCATGATGGTCTCGAAGCCGGCTTCCTTCAGCGCATAGGCGGCATGCACGCAGCAATAGTCGAACTCGATGCCCTGGCCGATGCGGTTCGGACCGCCACCGAGAATGATGATTTTCTGCCGGTCGGTCGGTTCGGATTCGCACATCGGCGTGCCGAAGCCGCCCTCGTAGGTGGAGTACATGTAGGGGGTGGCGGCGGCGAACTCAGCAGCACAGGTGTCGATGCGCTTGTAGACCGGCAGCACGCCCAGCTTCTCGCGCGCACTCGCGATGGCCGGCTCCGGCTGGCGGGTCAGCACGGCAAGCTGGCGGTCGGAGAAGCCCATCGCCTTGAGCCGGCGCAGCTTCGTCGCATCGCGCGGCAGGCCATGGGCGGCAAGGTCGCGCTCGGCGGCGACGATCTTCTCCAGCTCGCGCAGGAACCAGGGGTCGAACTTGCTGGCGGCGTGAATCTCCTCCACCGACAGCCCGGCGCGCAGGGCCTGGGCGGCCATCAGGAGGCGGTCGGGCTTGGGCTGCGACAGCGCGGCGCGGAAGGCATCATGCCCGCCATCGCCCGGCGCCTCGACGGGATCGAGGCCGGACAGGCCGGTCTCCATGCTGCGCAACCCCTTCTGCAGCGCCTCGGCGAAGCTGCGCCCGATCGCCATCGCCTCGCCGACCGACTTCATGCTGGTCGACAGCAGGGCCGGCGTCCCGGGGAATTTCTCGAAGGTGAAGCGGGGGATCTTCACCACGACATAGTCGATGGTCGGCTCGAAGCTGGCCGGCGTCACCATGGTGATGTCATTGGCCAGCTCGTCCAGCGTGTAGCCCACGGCCAGGCGGGCTGCGACCTTGGCGATCGGAAACCCGGTGGCCTTGGACGCCAGCGCGGAGGAGCGCGACACGCGCGGGTTCATCTCGATCACCACCAGGCGGCCATCGGCGGGGTTGAGCGCGAACTGCACGTTCGATCCGCCGGTCTCCACCCCGATCTTGCGCAGGCAGGCGATCGAGGCATCGCGCATCACCTGGTATTCCTTGTCCGTCAGGGTCAAGGCCGGCGCGACGGTGACCGAGTCCCCGGTATGGATGCCCATCGGGTCGACGTTCTCGATGGCACAGATGATGATGCAGTTGTCCTTGACGTCGCGCACCACCTCCATCTCGAACTCCTTCCAGCCGAGGACGGATTCCTCGACCAGGACCTCGGTGGTGGGCGAGGCTTCCAGCCCGCCGGCGACGATCTGCTCGAACTCTTCGCGGTTATAGGCGATGCCGCCGCCGGTGCCGCCCAGGGTGAAGCTGGGCCGGATCACCGCGGGCAGGCCGATCTCGGCCAGCGCCGCGCGGGCTTCTTCCATGGAATGGGCGATGGCGCTGCGCGGCGATTCGATGCCGATCTCGGCCATGGCGTCGCGGAACTTCAGCCGGTCCTCGGCGCGATCGATGACCTCGGCCTTGGCGCCGATCAGCTCGACATTGTACTTCTTCAGCACCCCGTTTGCGTCCAGCTTCATCGCGGTGTTGAGCGCCGTCTGCCCGCCCATGGTGGGCAACAGGGCGTCAGGGCGCTCCTTGGCGATGATCTTTTCCACCATCTCGGGCGTGATCGGCTCGATATAGGTGGCGTCCGCCAGCCCGGGATCGGTCATGATCGTCGCCGGATTCGAGTTGACCAGAATGACGCGAAAACCCTCGGCGCGCAGGGCCTTGCAGGCCTGGGCGCCGGAATAGTCGAATTCGCAGGCCTGGCCGATGATGATCGGGCCGGCGCCGATGATCATGATGCTCTTGAGGTCGGTGCGCTTGGGCATGGATCAGGCTCCGGCTTCGATGAGGTCGACGAAGCGCTTGAACAGGTAGTGGCTGTCGCTCGGCCCCGGGCTCGCCTCCGGGTGGTACTGCACGCTGAAAGCGCGTCGGGACGGGCAGGCGATGCCCTCGTTGCTGCCGTCGAACAGGCTGACATGGCTGACCGAAACGCCATCCGGCAGGCTGTCGGGATCGACGGCAAAGCCGTGGTTCTGGCTGGTGATCTCGACCACGCCGGTGGTCAGGTCCTTCACCGGCTGGTTGGCGCCGCGATGCCCGCGCGCCAGCTTGTAGGTGCGCCCGCCCAGCGCCAGGGCCAGCAACTGGTGGCCGAGGCAGATGCCGAACACCGGCTTGCCGGCCGCCAGCACCCCCTGGATCGCCGGCACCGCATAGGCCCCGGTGGCGGCGGGATCGCCCGGCCCGTTGGACAGGAAGACGCCGTCGGGGTTGTGCGCCAGGATCTCCTCGGCGCTGGCCGTCGCCGGCACCACGGTGACACGGCAACCGGCCGCGGCCAGGCAGCGCAGGATGTTGCGCTTGGCGCCATAGTCCACGGCGACCACATGGTGCTTCGGCGCGGTCTGGCGCCCGAACCCGGCTTGCCAGGCCCAGGTGGTCTCGTCCGAGCCATAGGACTGGGTGCAGGACACGGTGCGGGCCAGGTCCATGCCCTCCAGCCCCGGCCAGGCCCGGGCACGGGCGGCGGCGGCGGGGAGGTCGAAGCGGCCATCGGCGGGGAACACCAGCACGCCGCTCGGCGCACCGCCGTCGCGGATGCGGATGGTCAGCGCGCGGGTGTCGATGCCGGCCAGCCCGGTGACGCCCTGGGCGCGCAGCCAGGCGTCCAGGTGCTGGGCGCTGCGCCAGTTCGACGGCTCGGTGATGTCCTGCTTCACGATCAGCCCGCGCGCGGCGATCGTCGGGGCCTCGATATCCTCGATGTTGGTGCCCACATTGCCGATATGCGGGAAGGTGAAGGTGATGACCTGCCCGGCATAGGACGGGTCGGTCAGGGTTTCCTGGTAGCCCGTCATGCCGGTGTTGAAGCAGATCTCGGCCGGTTCGGTGCCGCCGGAATGGGCGCCGATGCCGCGCCCCCAGAACACCGTGCCGTCGGCGAGGACGAGGGCGGCCGTCGCGCCTTCGGGGGGCTCGGTCGGATCGGGCATGGTGGGGCCTTCTGGCTGGGGGGCGCTGGCCCCGGGCATGTCAGCGAGGGAGAGTCCGGTGGCGGCGATCACCGCGGCCCAGTGCTTGGCCGGGATGCTGCGGCCCTGGCGCCACTTGCGCACCGCCTCCGTGCCCACGCCCAGGCGGCGGGCAGTGGCGTCGGCGCCGCCCATGGCTTCGATGATGCTGTCGACAGTGATGCTCATGGCGGCGATATATGGGAAAAAACTTCCCGTTTCAACCGAGGCATCGCAAGTGGGAGAAAAATTCCCACGCGCCGCTGGCGCCGCACGCCTATATATAGAGGGATGTTTTTAGCCGGAGACCCCGCCATGACCGACCCCGCCATGACCGACCCCGCCATGACCGACCCCGCCATGACCCTGCGCGACCGCTTCACCGCCGATCTCAAGACCGCCATGCTGGCCAAGGATGCCGCGCGCGTCTCCGCCATCCGCATGATCACCGCCCGGCTCAAGGACGTGGACATCGCCGCCCGCCCCAAGGGCATCACCGCCGTGCCGGACGAGGAAATCGTCGCCATGCTGCGCGGCATGGTCAAGTCGCGCCGCGAGAGCGCCGACCTGTATCGTCAGGGCGGCCGCGCCGACCTGCTGGCCAAGGAGGAGGCGGAGATCGCCGTGATCGACACCTTCCTGCCGCAGCAGATGGACGACGCCGCCACCGAAGCTGCCGTCCTCGCCGCCATCGCCGCCACCGGGGCGGCCGGGATCAAGGAAATGGGCAAGGTCATGGCCGCGCTGAAGACGGCCCATGGCGCGGTGCTGGACATGGCCCGCGTCGGCCCGATCGTGAAGGCAAAGCTGGGAGGCTGAGCCCATGGCCCTGCCGGCCGGCTTTCTCGACGAGCTGCGCGCCCGCACCCCCCTGGCCGCCGTGGTCGGGCGGCGGGTGAAGCTCGCCCGCTCGGGCCGCAACTGGAAGGGCTGCTGCCCGTTCCACAACGAGAAGACGCCCAGCTTCTACGTCTACGACAACGGCTTCCACTGCTTCGGCTGCGGCCAGCACGGCGATGCCATCAGCTTCGTGATGCAGACCCAGGGCCTCGGCTTCATGGAGGCCGTCGAGCAACTGGCCGGTGAGGCCGGACTGGACGTGCCCAAGCCCACCCCCGCCGCCGCGGAGGCCGAGCGCCTGCGCCACTCGCTGCACGAGGTGCTGGAAGCCGCCGCCGCCAGCTACCGCCGCCGCCTGTTCCTGCCCGAGGGCGCCCGCGCCCTGGCCTATCTGCGCGGCCGCGGCCTGACCGCGGAGACCATCGCCCGCTTCGGCCTGGGCTGGTCCGGCGAGGGCCGCGGCGCGCTGGCCGCCGACCTGGCGCGCGAGGGCATCGCGCCCGATCTGCTGCTGGAAGCCGGGCTGCTGCGCCAGGGCGATGACGGCCGCGCGCCGTATGACCTGTTCTTCAACCGGGTGATGTTCCCGATCCGCGACCGCCGCGGCCGGGCGATCAGCTTCGGCGGGCGCATCATGGGCGACGGCCAGCCGAAATACGTCAACGGCCCGGAAACCCCGGTCTTCTCCAAGCGCCGCACCCTTTACGCGCTGGATTTCGCCCGCGAGGCGGCGCGCACCGGCGCTCCGGTGGTGGCCGTCGAAGGCTACATGGACGTGATCGCCCTGCACCAGGCCGGCTTCGGCGGCGCCGTGGCACCCCTGGGCACCGCGCTGACCGAAGAGCAGATGGAGGAGCTGTGGCGCCTGTCGCCGGCCCCGGTGCTGTGCTTCGACGGCGACGGCGCCGGCGCGCGGGCCGCGATGCGCGCCGCCGAGCTGGCCCTGCCGCTGCTGGGCGCGGAACGCAGCCTGCGCCTGGCCGCCCTGCCGTCCGGCGAGGACCCGGACACGCTGGTGCGGCGCCAGGGTACCGTGGGGTTCCAGGGAGTGCTGAACGCCGCCCGCCCGATCGCCGAGGCGCTCTATGACCTGCTCGCCGAGGGCACCGGCCCGGCGGTGGAGGCGCGCGCGGCGCTGGCCCGCCGGCTGGATGCCGTGGCCGACCGGGTGACGGACAAGCCGCTGGCCTGGGAGATGCGGCGCTATTTCCGCGAACGGATGCGCGCCCGCGCCCCCTCGGCCCCGTTCGGCACCCGGCGCGCCC
>JBIPLY010000484.1:0-3135 GCA_044369385.1 Acetobacteraceae bacterium
GGGCGGGGGATGGCGGGCGGCTCGGCTGCTGGCGCCGGGGGCGGTGCGATCGGTGCGGCCGCGGCCTGGGACGGTGCCGCGACAGGTCGCGCGGGGGCGGGCGACGCGGGGGCGGGCGACGCGGGGGCGGGGCGTGCGACGACGGGGGGCGCGGGGGTGGCGGTGCGTGCCGAAAAACCGACGCCGATGGCGTCATCCTCCGCCTCCAGCCCCGGCAGGGCGGCGCGCAACTGCACCAGGGCGGCGGTGAAGGCGGCCTGGAAGGCGTCGGCGTCCTGGCCGGGGGTGCCGAAGCGGCTGCGCAGCTCGGGCCAGGATTCGGCCAGCACCTTGTCGGTCTGTTCCGGCATGGTGGCGGCCAGCCAGGTGTAGATGTCCAGCGGCAGGGCGGCCCCCGCCAGGGCGGCGACGGCGGCGCGGTCCAGCGCCACCTTGTCGCGCTGGAGGTTTTCCAGGAAGCGGGCGTTCAGCCGCAGGGTCGGGCGCCATTCCGGCGTGCCGGCGCGGGGGCGGCCGCGGGCGTCGAGCATCGACAGGCCGGGCCCGCCCTCGGTGGCCACGGTCACGCGGCAGGCGAGCAGGCCGATCACCTGCGCTTCCAGCGCGGCGACGGCCACGGCGGGCACCGGCGGGGGCATGGCGGCGGCGAGCATGGCGGCGGTGTCGCCCAGCGTCACCTGCGGCACGCCGGCGCGCACCGCGGCGTCGCAGAGATGGATCAGCAGCCGGCGCAACAGCGGGCCGCCGGGCAGGCGATCGCGCTCGCTGCCCGGTTCGATCGAGACGGCGGTGCCGGCCAGGCTGCGCATCCATGGCTCGGCGCCGCCGGGCGTGGCGGGCAGGGCGAAGCGGCAGAAGGCCGGGTGGTGCCAGAGAAGGCCGGCGTCGTCGGCCAGACCAGCGTCGTCGGCGGCGCGGGCGCGCAGTTCGGGAAGAATGGTCATGCTCCAGCGGCTCGGTGAGCGGTCAGGGATCGGATGCGCCGGGTGGCCCGCGTTGCGGTGGCGGCCCTGGCCGACAGTTCAGCAGGCGATAGGCGCAATCGGCCGCCGGATCAAGGCGTGATCACGCAGTGGCTGCGTCGCGCCCGGCTGGATCAGGGGGCCGGCGGAAGGCCAGCAGCGGCAGCGCGGTCAGGATGGTGGCCGCCGCCCCCACGGCCAGCACCCATAGCGTGACATCCGCGCCGCCCTGTTCCAGCAGCAGTGCGCCCAGCGAGGGCGAGGCGGCCTGGGCCAGCAGGCTGGGCATGGCCAGCTTGCCCATCAGCGCGCCGTAGCCGTCGCGGCCGAACATCGCCAGCGGCAGGGTGCCGCGCGCGATCGAGCGGATGCCGGAGCCGCTGCCGTACAGGATCAACCCGGCGGCGGCCAGCGAGGGGCTGCCGAACATCAGGCCGAGGCCGCCGGCGGCCAGCACGTTCGACGCGATCATGGTCCAGACCGGGTGGAAGCCGCGGCCGAGCGTGGCCTCGACGATGCGCGCGCCGACCTGGGCCGGGCCGATCAGGGCGCCCAACGCGACGGCAATCGCCAGTTCGACGCCGCGCGCCTGCAACAGCGTCAGCATGTGCACCGAGACGATGGTCATCAGCACCGAGGCGGCGGTGAAGTTCAGCGCCAGCAGCCGGAAGCCCCAGCGCAGGCGGGGGGTGAGTTCCACCGGCCCGCCCTTGGCGCCGGGCTTGGCGGGCGGGGCTTCGGTTTCCTTCGGCAGGGCGAAGACGTAGAGCGGCAGCATGACCAGGAGGGCGACGGCGGCGTAGACCAGGCAGGCGCCGCGCCAGCCGATCTGCTCGGCCATCAGCGCGGAGAGCGGCCAGCAGACGGTGCTGGCGAAGCCGCCATACAGGGTCAGCAGCGTGATCGCCGGGCGGGCGTGCTCGCCGTAGATGCGGCCCAGCGTGGCGAAGGCCGGGTCGTACAGCCCCGCCCCCATCGCCACGCCGAGCACGCACCAGGCGGCGACATAGGCGGGAATGTTGGGGGCCATGGCCAGGCCCGCCAGGCCGATGGCCAGCAGGATGGCGCTGGCGGCCAGCACCGGGCGGCCGCCGAAGCGGTCGATCAGGCGGCCGACGCGGGGGGAAACCAGGCCGGAGACCAGGAAACCCAGCGACAGGCCGCCGACCACCCAGGACAGCGACCAGCCGGTGTCGTCATGGATCGGCTTGGCCAGCACCGCGATCAGATAGTAGCTGGTGCCCCAGGCGAGGATCTGGGCGATGCCCAGGGCGCCGACGACCAGCCAGCGGGGGCGGGTCAAAGGTTGGCGCGGATCTCGGCCAGACCCCGTCGCGCGGTGCCGTCCGGCGAAAAATTGGCCGGGTCGAGCCAGGCCAGCAGGGCATCGCGGCAGCGTGGCCATTCGTCGGCGGTGATGCTGTACCAGTCGGTGTCGCGGCGGCGGCCCTTCACGGTGAGGTGCATGCGGTGGCAGCCCTCATGGGTGAAGCCGAGGCGGTCGGCGGCGCGCTTGGAGGGGGCGTTGAGGCTGTTGCACTTCCAGACCAGGCGGCGGTAGCCGAGGTCGTCGGCGGAATACTTGAGCAGCAGGAACATCGCCTCGGTGGCCGCCCTTGTGCGCTGCATCGCCGGGCCGAACCAGATGTTGCCGAGCTCGATGGCGGCGTTCTTCGGCTGGATTTCCATCAGCGTCAGCCAGCCGGTGGCGACGCCGGTGGCGACCGGGCGGACGGCCCAGGCGATCGGATCATGGGTGGTGGAGAAATCGGCGATGAAGCGGGCCAGCGCGTCCGCCGACGCGAAGGGGCCGTAGCCCATGTAGGCCCAGGAATTGTCGCCCTGGGCGCTGCCGGCCTGCACCGCGGACCACAATTCCGGGGCGTGGCGGGGGTGCAGCGGCTCCAGCTCCACGTAACGGCCGGCGATGCGCTGGCGCACGGGCAAGGGGCGGGGGGTGGTGTCGACCTCGGGGCCGATTGGGGGAGTGTTCATGGGGGCATCGTGCCGCATCCGCGCGGGCGCGCAATGGGCCAATCGCGCCGCGCGGCCCTATTCCACCCGCAGCAGGCGGAAGGCGGCGAGCGCGGGCGGGAGCGGGACGGGGGACAGCCAGGGGGGTGGTGCGTCGGAGCGCAGGCGTTGTTCGAGGCTGGCGGGATTGGGGGGGCCG
>JBIPLY010000485.1:0-3133 GCA_044369385.1 Acetobacteraceae bacterium
CGGCAGCGGGCGGTTGCGGCCGGGACGGTCCGTTGGCGGTTCGGGCGGGCGGTTGCGGATGATGCCGGAATTGACGCCGGACCAGGACAGCTCGCCGCCGAAGCGGCTGAACTCGATCTTCGGGCAGCGGTCCATGATGACGTCCAGGCCCGCGGCCTCGGCCTTCGCGCCGGCTGCGTCGTGGCGGACGCCGAGCTGGGACCAGAGCACTTTCGCGCCGATGGCGATGGCCTCGTCGGCGATGGCGGGCAGGGCGTCCGCGGCGCGGAAGACGTCGACCATGTCGATCTTGTCGGGGATGTCCGACAGCTTCGCGTAGATGGTTTCGCCCAGCAGGGTCTGGCCGGCGGTGCCGGGGTTGACCGGGATCACGCGGAACCCCTTGGACTGGAGGTATTTCATCACGAAATAGCTCGGCCGGTTCCAGTTCGACGAGGCGCCGACCATGGCGATGGTCTTCACCCGCTGCAGGATGGCGCGGATCTTGGCGTCGCTGTAGGCGAGCGGGGCGATGTCGTTCATTGCTAACCCTTTCCAAGCCGGTGGGCGGCGTGGCAGGCTGATTAGCACATGGCACGCAAGACCCAAGGCTTCTCCGATCAGATGGGCATGCTGGAGATGCCCGACAGCCCGGCGGCGGCCTCGGCCATCGGCGCCGAGGGGCATCGCGAGCGCATGCGTGCCCGCGTGCTGGCCGGCGGCGGGGAGAGCCTGGCGGATTACGAGCTGCTGGAGATGGTGCTGTTCGTCGCCCTGCCCCGCATCGACACCAAGGCCCTGGCCAAGACGCTGATCGCGCGCTTCGGCAGCTATTCGGCGGTGATCTCCGCGCCGCGCGAGGAGCTGCTGGCGGTCAAGGGCATCGGCGAATCGGCGGTGGCGACGCTGAAGGTGATCCAGTTGGCGGCGCAGCGCCTGGCCCGCGCCGAGGTGCTGGACCGGCCGGTGCTGGGCAACTGGGACCGGCTGATGGACTACCTGCATGCCGTGCTGGCGCGCGAGCGGGTGGAGCAGTTCCGGGTGCTCTACCTGGACACGCGCAACCGGCTGCTGGCCGACGAGGCGCAGGCGAAGGGCACGGTGAACCACACCCCGGTCTATCCGCGCGAGGTGGTCAAGCGGGCGCTGGAGGTGAAGGCGACGGCGCTGATCCTGGTGCACAACCACCCCAGCGGCGATCCCACGCCGTCGCGCGACGATCTGGAGATGACGCAGGAGGTGAAGCGGGCCGGCCAGGCGCTGGGCATCGTGCTGCATGACCACGTCATCATCGGCAACGGCAAATGGCTCAGCTTCCGGCGCGAGGGGCTGCTGTGAAGGCCACGACCAGCAGGGCGAGGGCGGCCACCAGGGCGCCGGCCGGGCCGATCGCCGCGTAGCCGAGGCTGTCGGCCACCATGCCGCCGAGCAGCGCGCCCGCGCCCTGGCCGGCGAAGACCATCGATCCGTTGAGCCCGAACAGCACCGGGCCGGCGGTGGGTGCCGCAGTGGCGAGCTGCACCTGCACCAGCGGGATCAGGGCGAACAGCGCACCGGCGCCCAGCAGCACCAAAGCCGCCAGCCAGGCACCGGCAAGCGCCGGCGAAACCTGGGGGCCCCACAGCAGCAGCGGCGCATAGGCCAGCAGCGAGACCAGCATGGCCAGGAAGATCGCCGCCGGCGCTTTCCGGCTGTGGCGGCCCCCGGCGATGCTGCCGCCGAGGACGATGCCGAGGATCGCACCAATCCCGACCGTCGCCTGGAACCCGCCGATCGCGGCCCCGGACAGCCCGGTGCTGCGGGTGACGATCGGGCCGAGATAGGCCGCGACGGTGAAGATCGCGGTGAAGCCGAGCAGGGTGAAGGCCAGCCCGCCCTGCACCGCGCGCAGGCGCAGCGCCTCGCCGATCGGGCGGCGGGCGGCGGCCTCCGGCGGCGCCAGGCGCGGCAGCGACAGCCGCAGCACCAGGGCCGCGGCCAGCACCAGCGCCGCGGCCAGCCCGAAGCTCGCTCGCCAGCCGAACGCCGCGCCCACCACCGAGCCCATCGGCACGCCCAGCACCAGGGCGATCGTGATCCCGCCGGTGACGATGGCGAAGGCGCGGCCGCGCTGCTCCGCGGGCGCCACTGCCATGGCGGCGGCACTGGACAGGGGCGTGATCACACAGGCGGTCAGCGCGGCGGCGACGCGCAGCCAGAGCAGCGAGGAGAACCCCACCGCCAGCATCGCCAGCAGGTTGGCGGCGGCCATCGCCAGCAGCGCCCAGACCATCACGCCCCGGCGCTCGAACCGGCCGGCCAGCGCGGCCGCGATCGGGGCGCCGAGGGCCACGGTGACGGCATAGACGCTGGCCAATTGCCCGACGGCGCCCACGCTGACCCCGAACTCGCGGGCCATCTCATCGAGCAGCCCGCCGAAGACGAAGCTCTGGGTGCCGGCGGCAAAGCTGACAAAGGCAAGGGCGACCAGGGGCGGCATGGGCGGTTCCTTTGATGTAGCTACAACACGATGCACGGCATCAATCGGCGGCGGCGCGCAGGCGGGCCAGCGCATCGAAGCTCTGCGCCACCGCCGGAGCGCCGAGGCGGGCGGCCAGGCGGTCCTGGGCGCCGCGCCACAGCGTCATCGCATCGGCCAGCCGGGCGGTGCCGGCCGCGGTCAGGCGGTGGCGCTGGCGGCGGCCGTGGCCGGCCTCGGCCTGCACCAGGCCGTCGCGCCGCAGCACGGCCAGGTTGCGTGCCAGGGTCGAGCGATCGATCCCGACGGCGGCGGCCAGGGCGGCGGCGGACTCGGTCCGGTCGGCGCCGATCACGCACAGGGTGGTGAACTGGGTGACCTCCAGCCCGGCCGGGGCCAGGGCGGCGTTGTAGTGCCGGCTGAGCGCGTTGGCGGCGCGGCGGGTGGCGTGGCCCAGGCAGGCGTCGCGCATTTGCATCAACCGGGCGGTGAGCGCGGCGGGGGGGTCCGACATGGCGGCCATGCGGGAGGTTGAATGGTGTAGATACAACATCGCGGCGGATGGGTGCAACGGGCGATGCCGCGGTGTCGATCGGCTTGCGCCATCGTGGTATCGACGGCGGCGAAAACCGGCCGCATGTTGTTGAGGAGCGTTCGACGTGACCAACCCGCGCCCCGCCGATCTTCGGCATGTCC
>JBIPLY010000125.1:0-10045 GCA_044369385.1 Acetobacteraceae bacterium
CAGCGTTGATGTGCACCACGGTGCCGCCGGCGAAGTCGGCCGCCCCCAGGATGAAGATCCAGCCGGTCGGCGCCCAGACCCAGTGCGCGACCGGGCTGTAGACCAGCAGCGACCACATCGCGATGAAGACGCACATCGCCGAGAACTTCATCCGGTCGGCAAACGCGCCGGCGATCAGGGCCGGGGTGATGATGGCGAACGTCATCTGGAACATCAGGAAGACGCTCTCAGGGATGGTGGTGGCCACCGCCGCGTCGGTGCCGGCCGCCAGCGAGAACGGCTTGTCCCAGCTCTCCGACAGGCCGGACAGGAAGAGGCGCGAGAAATCACCGAAATAGGCATTGCCGTTGCCGAAGGCGATCGAGTAGCCGGCGACCATCCACACCACGGAGACCAAGGCGCAGATGAAGAAGCTCTGCATCATGGTGGCCAGGATGTTCTTCTTGCGGACCATGCCGGCATAGAACAGCGCCAGGCCCGGGATGGTCATCATCAGCACCAGCGCGGTGCTGGTCAGCATCCAGGCGGTGTCGCCGGCATCGACCTTGGCGTCCTGGGCCAGGGCGGGCAGCGCGAGAAGGGTTGCGGGAAGCGCCCAAAGGACGCGGCGGGCAAGCGTGCGCATGGCGTGCATTCTCTCCTTCTCCGCGCTCACAGGGCGGCGCCGTCGGTTTCGCCGGTGCGGATGCGCACGGCACGCTCGATGTCGAGCACGAAAATCTTGCCGTCGCCGATCTTGCCGGTATGGGCGGCCTTGACGATGGCCTCCACCACCTGTTCGGCCAGCTCGTCGGCGACGGCGACCTCGATCTTGATCTTCGGCAGGAAGCTCACGTGGTATTCGGCGCCGCGGTAGATTTCGGTCTGGCCCTTCTGGCGGCCGAAGCCCTTGACCTCGGACACGGTGAGGCCCTGGACGCCCAGCGGCGTCAGCGCGTCGCGCACCTCGTCCAGCTTGAACGGCTTGATGATGGCAGTGATCAGTTTCATCGGATGCCCGACCCTCCATGGATGGCGGGGCTTCCTCATCAAGAACCGTGCCAGCCGGAATCCCCCCTCCCGGCGGGAGTCTGCCCGCCGTGCGAGCGCCGGACTGCCCATTTCGCAGGCAGGAGGGATCGGATTCGCGCCACGAAGCAGCCCAACGAAAACCGGTCAAACGAAAACCGCCCGGGGGTCTCCCCCCGGGCGGCGTTCAGGTCAGCGCGGTGCGGCGGATCAGCGGGTCTGCTGGATCGCCGAGAGCACCCAGGCCTCGCCGGGGTGGCGGACGAAGGTCCACACCTCGGTGATCATGGCGCGGGTCGCGGCATCGCCCTCCACCACCCGGCCGGTGGCGTCGCGGGTGACATCGAGCGCGGAGAAGCGCATCGCCACGGTGGCGAATTCGGCGCCGTTCTCGCCCCAGGCCTCGGCCAGGTCGCCCTGTTCCAGCTTCACGTCGCTGACCTGGTTGCGCAGGCCCTGGCGCGCCATCTCGGAGAGCTGCTCGCCGAAATAAGAGGCCATCTCCGGGGTGGTGAACTGGCGCAGCGCACCCTCGTTGCCGGCGGACCAGGCGCCCTGGATCGACTGCAGCACGGTTTCGAACGCGGCGTAGTCCTCGGGCCCGATCGTCACCGGAGCGGCCACGGCGGCGCCCATCGGCATGCCGCCCATCGCGGTGCGGTTCATGGTGTTGGGCTGGTCCATCGTGCGCGGCGCCATGTCCGGGCCGGTGGCCAGGGCAGGCTGGTTGCGGCGGCGGAACCAGCGCACCGCGAACATCACCACCACGGCGACCAGCGCCACCTGGATGATCAGGCCGAGGATGCCCATGAAGCCGGCCATGCCGCTGAAGAAGCCACCGCCCATCAGCATGCCGATCAGCCCGGCGCCGAGCAGGCCGCCCATCAGGCCGCCCATCAGCCCGCCGCCGAACAGGCCGCGCGACGGCGCCGCGGCGGCCGCGGCAGGGCCGGCAGCGTTCGGTTGCGCGGTGCTGCGCTGCATCGGCGCGGCAGCCCCGGGGGCGGTGGTGGTGGGCGGCGGCGCGGAATAGGTGCGGCTGCCGCGGCTGCCCTGGGACGATCCGCGTCCGGCCGCAGCGTCAGCCAGGGTCGGCGCGAGGACGAGGCCGAGAGCGGCGAAGGCGGCCAGAATAAAGGGGCGGCGCATGGAGGATGTGGCTCCCATAAGGTTTTCGTTGGGAGAGATATAACGCATCCGGACCTGATTTGGAGCGGCAAATCAGCTTCCGGCGAGTGTCATTTCCGTAATGCGGATGCTCGGCGCGTCCATGCCCCGGCGCAGGCGCAAATCACTCGCCGCGACCAGCCCGGCGAACATATCCTGCAGCCGGCCGGCGATGGTCACCTCGGCCACCGGCTCCGCCAGCACGCCGTTTCGGATCATGAAGCCGGCGGCGCCGCGGCTGTAGTCGCCGGTGACCCCGTTCACCCCCATGCCGATCATCTCGGTCACGTACAGCCCTTCGGCGATATCGGCCATCAACGCCGCCGGCGAGAGCGATCCGGGGGCGAGATACAGGTTGGTCGGGCCCGGCGAGGGCGGGCCGCCAGTGCCGCGGCTGGCATGGCCGGTGCTGCGCAGGCCCAGTTGCCGAGCGCTGCGGCTGTCCAGCAGCCAGGTGGTCAGCACCCCGTCGGCCACCAGCTCGCGGCGCTGGCCGGCCACGCCCTCGCCGTCGAACAGGCGCGAGCGCAGGCCGCGATGGCGATGCGGGTCGTCGATGATGGTGATCCCGGCGGGGAAGATGCGGTGGCCCAGGCTGTCCTTCAGGAAACTGGTGCCGCGCGCCACCCCGGCGCCGTTGATGGCACCCGCGAGATGGCCGAGCAGGGAGGCGGCCACGCGGGGGTCGAACACCACCGGGAGGCGGCCGGTCTTGGGCCGGGTGGGGTTGAGGCGGCGGACCGCGCGCTCGCCGGCATTGCGGCCGATCAGGGCGGCGTCTTCCAGGTCGGCGAGGTGGACGGCCGAGGAATAGTCGTAGTCGCGCTGCATCCCGGTGCCGCTGCCGGCCAATGCCGTCGCCGAGATCGAGTGGCCGGTGCGCACGGTGCGGCCGGCGAAGCCCGCGGAGGTGACCAGCACCACCTCGGTGCGCGAATACCCGGCCGAGCCGCCCTCGGAATTGGTCACCCCGGCGATGGCCAGGGCGGCGGCCTCGGCGGTGTCGGCGGTGGCGATCAGGGCGGCGGCATCGGGCTCGGCGGCGTCCACCAGATCGAGATCGAGCGCGGGCGGTGCGCCGGCCTCCTCGGCCAGGCCGGCATGGGGGTCTTCGGGGACGACGCGGGCCATGGCGACGGCGCGTTCGGCCAGCGCGGAGAAACCCGCCGGGTCGACGGCGGTCGAAGAAACAATCGCCGCCCGGCGGCCGACGAACACGCGCAGGCCGAGGTCGCGGCCATCGGCGCGTTCGAGCTGTTCGGTGTGGCCGTGGCGGCGCTGCACCGACAGCGAGGTGCCGGCGACCAGCACCGCATCGGCGGCATCGGCCCCGGCCGCGCGGGCACGGGCGAGCAGGTCGGCCATCAGCGAAAGCGAATCGGTCATGCGGCGAGCCTCTCGCGGATGCGCGCGATGTCGGGCACCTGGGCGGCCGGGCCCATGGCGGCCAGGGTGGGGGAGCCGCGGAAGATGCGGGCGGCGGCGCGCTGGACATCGGCGATGCCCACCGCCTCGATGCGCGCCACGGTCTCGGCGGTGGGGATCACCCGGCCGAAGACCTGGAGCTGGCGGGCGAGCTGTTCGCAGCGGCTGCCGGTGCTTTCCAGCGACATCAGCAGCCCGGCCTTCACCTGGGCGCGGGCACGGGCCAGCTCGGCGTCGCTGACCTGGTCCTGCACCTTGCGCAGCTCGTCCAGCGTCACCGGCATCAGCTCGGCGGCCTCGCTCTCGCCGGTGCCGGCGTAGATGCCGAACATGCCGCCATCCATGCTGGGGGCGGTGAAGGAGTAGATCGAATAGACCAGGCCGCGCTTCTCGCGCACCTCCTGGAACAGCCGGCTCGACATGCCGCCGCCGAGCAGGGTGGAGAGCAGCATCGAGGGGTAGAAATCGGCATCGCCATAGGCCACCGCCGGGAAGCCGAGCACGATGTGGACCTGATCCAGGTCGCGCGCCTCGCGGAACTCGCCGCCGGTGTAGTGGCCGGGCAGGGGCGCGGGCGCGGCGTGGCGCGGCAGGTCGGCGAAGTGGCGCGTGGCCAGTTCCAGGAAGTCGTCATGGTGCAGGTTGCCGGCGGCGGCGACCACGGTGTTCCCCGCCGTGTAGTGGCGCTTCATGTAGCCCATCAGCGCGTCGCGCCGCATGCCGCGGATGCCTTTCTCGGTGCCCAGGGTGGGGCGGCCCATGGGCTGGTCCGGATAGGCGGTTTCCTGGAAATGGTCGAAGACGATGTCGTCCGGCGTGTCGTTGGCCTGGCCGATCTCCTGCAGGATCACGCCGCGCTCGCGCTCCAGCTCCTCGGCGTCGAAGGTGGAATGGGTCAGGATGTCGCCGATCAGGTCGGCCCCCAGCGCCATGTCTTCCTTCAGCACCTTCACGTAGTACGCGGTCTGTTCGCGGGCGGTGTAGGCGTTGATGTGGCCGCCGACCGCCTCGATCTCCTCGGCGATGCCGGCGGCGGTGCGGCGTTCGGTGCCCTTGAAGGCCATGTGTTCGAGGAAGTGGCTGGCGCCGTTCTCCTCGGCGGTCTCGTGGCGGGTGCCGGCGGCGACATAGGCGCCGAGCGAGACGGTCTCCACCCGGTCCATGCGTTCGGTGACGACGGTCAGCCCGGAGGGCAGGCGGGTGACGCGGATCAGGTCGCTCATGCGGCATTCCTCAGCACGGTGGCGCGCACGCCGGCCTGGATGGCGGCGAGGTCGGCGGGCAGGCGGGTGTAGCGTTCCGGGCGGTCATACAGGTCGGCGAGCGCCGGCGGCAGGGCGGGGCGCAGGCCGGTGGCCTGTTCCATCGCATCGGGGAACTTGGCGGGGTGGGCGGTGGCCATGGCGACCATCGGGATGCCATGGCCGGGCATGTGGGCGCGGGCGGCGGCGATGCCGATGGCGGTGTGCGGGTCCGCCAGGTAGCCGGCGCCGCCGTGCAGGCGGCGGATCTCGGCCAGGGTGGCGAGATCGTCCAGCCGCGCGCCGTGAAACAGCGCCGTGGCACGACGCCAGGCGGTGTCGGGCACCGCCATGCGGCCGGTGGCGCGGAATTCGGCCATGGTGGCGGCGGTGGCGGGGCCATCGCGGTCGAGCAGCTCGAACAGCAGGCGCTCGAAGTTGGAGCTGACCTGGATGTCCATGCTGGGCGACAGGCTGGGCTCGACCGCGCGCATGGTCATGTCGTTGCCGGTCAGGAAGCGGGCGAGGATGTCGTTGCGGTTGGAGCCGATCGCCAGCCGGGCGACGGGCAGGCCGATGCGGCGCGCGGCCCAGGCGGCCAGGACATTGCCGAAATTGCCGGTGGGCACGGCGAAGGCCACCTCGCGCTCCGGCGCGCCCATGGCGAGTGCCGCGGCGACGTAATAGGGGATCTGGGCGGCGATGCGCGCCCAGTTGATGGAGTTGACGGCGGAAAGCTGCATTTCCTGGCGGAACGGCGCGTCGGCGAACATGGCCTTCACCAGGTCCTGGCAGTCATCGAAACTGCCGGCCACCGCAATGTTGCCGACATTCGGGGCCAGCACGCTGGTCATCTGGCGGCGCTGGACCTCGCTGGTGCGGCCCTCGGGGTGCAGGACGACGATGTCCACCCGCTCCCGCCCGGCACAGGCCTCGATCGCGGCCGAGCCGGTGTCGCCGCTGGTGGCGGCCACGATCGTCACCCGCTCGCCGCGCTCGGCCAGGACATGGTCGAACAGGCGGCCGAGCAGCTGCATCGCCATGTCCTTGAACGCCAGGGTCGGGCCGTGGAACAGCTCCTGCGCCCAGAGATGGGATTCAAGCTGCACCATCGGCACCACGGCGGGATGACCGAAACCGGCATAGGCCTCGCGGCACAGGTGCCGCAGGGTGGCGGCCGGGATGCTGTCGCCGACGAAGGGCTGCATGACGCGGGCCACCAGCTCCGGATAGGACAGCGCGCGCATCGCCCGCCAGTCAGCCGGGCCGAAATGCGGCCAGGTCTCGGGCACATAGAGGCCGCCATCCTCGGCCAGCCCGGCCAGCAGCACGCCGGCGAAGTCGCGCACGGGCGCCTGCCCGCGGGTGGAGATGTAACGCATGGTCGTTCGCCCAAAGGTCGAACCCGACTAGATGGCCCAGCTTCCCGCCCCGATCAATGGCACGGCCCCTGGCGATGCCGTCATCCCAGGTGCGATCCGGGGCGCGCCGCCCCGGGCAGCAGCATCAGCTCGGTCAAGGGATCGCGCCGCGCCGCGGCCCGGCGCGCCTCGGCGTCCTGCTGCGCCATCAGCGCCTCGAAGCCGCGCGTGGTGCGCCGCGTGTCCGCCAGCACCTCCCGCCGTGCATCGCAGTCGGCCTCGGCCTGGGCCCGCGTCGCGCGCGCCGCCAGCAGCCGGGCGGCGGCGGCGGCGCGCCAGGCCGCAGCGGACAGCAGCGGATCCGCCAGCGCGGCCTGGGCCTCCTCGCGCGCGATGGCGGCATCCAGCCGGGCTTCCTCGGCCGCGCGCGCCGCCTGTTCGCGCAGCGCCCCGGCCAGATCGGCGCGCTGGACGGCTTCGCGCCGCGCCAGGGCACGGTCGACCAGGTTCCTCGTGGATCGCGCGATCGCCATCGGCCGCACCCTTGCGCAATTGCGCGCGCAGGATGGTCTGGCGATGCTGAACGGCCGGTGAACGGCGCGGGCGATGATGGCGCGGGCGATGGGGCTTTGATAAGGTCGCCGGATGCAATTCCTCCTCCCGCTCCGGCGCCCGCTCCTGCTGGTCCTGTCGCTGCTGTCGGCCTGCGGTGCCGCCGAGCCGGCGCCGGCCGGCTTCACCCTGGCCGACAACGTCGCCGCCGCGGCGCCGGCCGCAACCCCCGGCCCGCGCCGGCGCGCCCCGGTCCAGCCGGGCTCCGCCGCCCTGCTCACCGCGCGCATCGCCGTCACCGAGGGCGATCTGGACATCGCCGCCCAGGCGTTCCAGCGCGCGCTGGCCGCCGACATGGACAACGAGGAGCTGCGCCAGCAGGCCTTCCTGACCACGCTGATGGCCGGCCGGCCGGAGGCGGAGCGGCTGGCCGGGCTGCTGGGGCGCAACCAGGCGGCGCAGCTGATGCTGGCCGGGCGCGACGCCCGCGCCGATGCCTGGGCGCAGGCCGAGGCCCGCTTCGCCGCGCTGCCGCGCGAGGGGGCGGCCGAGGTGATGCGCCCGCTGCTGATCGCCTGGGCCCAGTTCGGCCGCGGCCAGGCCGATGCCGCGCTGGCCACGCTGCAACCGCAGCTGGAGAACCAGCGCCTGCGCGCCTTCTACGCGCTGCACGCCGCCCTGATCGCCGATCTGGCCAACCGCGCGCCGCTGGCCGGGCGGCTGTATCGCATGGCGCAGCAGGAATACGGCGGCACCGGGCATCTGCAGCTCGGCCGCCAGATCGCCAGCTGGGAAGCGCGCCAGGGCAACCACGAAGCCGCCGAAGCCGCGATCCAGGGCATGGTGGCCGGCAATGACGACATGATGCTGGCCCTGCCCGGCCTGGTCGCCGACGCGGCAAGCCAGCCGGTGCGCAGCGCGATCGACGGGCTGGCCGAAACCTATGTGGCGATCGCCAGCCTGTCGCGCGGCCGCGACACGAACGATTTCGCGCTGGTGCTGGGGCGCCTGGCGCTGGAGCTGCGCCCGGACCACGCGGTGGCGCGCATCCTGGTGGCCGAGCTGCTGGGCAGCGGCAAGCGGCCGGAACGGGCGATCGAGATGCTGGCGCCGATCGGGTCGGGCGATGCGCTGTATCCGCTGGCGCAGATGCGGCGCGCGCGCCTGCTGCAACGGCTGGACCGGCCCGACGAGGCGCTGTCGCTGTTGGCCGAGATCGCGGCCGCCCATCCCGCTCGGCCGGAGCCGCACGGCCTGGCCGGCGACATCCTGCGCGTGCGGCGCCGTTTCGCCGAGGCGGTCGGCGCCTATGACAAGGCCGTCGCGCTGACCGGCGCGCCGCAGGCCGCGCACTGGCCGCTCTATTACGACCGCGGCATCGCGCTGGAACGCAGCCAGCAATGGGACCGGGCGGAGGCGGATTTCCTGCTGGCGCTGCGCCTCGCGCCGGACCAGCCCGATGTCCTGAACTATCTCGGCTATAGCTGGACCGAGCAGGGCCGCAACCTGGAGCGCGCCAAGGCGATGATCGAGACGGCGGTGCGCCAGCGCCCCAACAATGGCGCGATCATCGACAGCCTGGGCTGGGTGGCGATGCGGCTGGGCGACATCCCGACGGCCGTGCGGCTGCTGGAGCGCGCCACCGAGCTGGAGCCGGGCGATGCCACGGTGAACGGGCATCTCGGCGATGCCTACTGGGAAGCCGGGCGGCAGCTGGAGGCGGTGTTCCAGTGGCGCCGGGCGCTGGATCTGAAGCCGGACGACGACGAGCGCGCGCGCATCGAGGGCCGCCTGCGCCCGGCCGAACGGCAACTGGGCATTACCCCCTGACCGCGCTGCACGAGGCGGCGCGGGCCAAGGTCAACCTGTTCCTGCACGTCACCGGACGGCGGGAAGATGGATACCATCTGCTGGACAGCCTTGCGGTCTTTCCCGCGGTGGGCGACACGGTGCGCGCGGCACCGGCCGTGACGCTGTCGCTGGCGCTGGCCGGCCCCTTTGCCCCCGGCTTGGCGGCCGAGCCCGACAACCTGGTGCTGCGCGCGGCGCGATGGCTGGCCGAGGCGGCGGGTGTGGCCAGCGGGGCGCATCTGACGCTGGACAAGCATTTGCCGATCGCCAGCGGCATCGGCGGCGGCAGTGCGGATGCCGCGGCCGCCCTGCGGGTGCTGGCGCGGCTTTGGGGCGTGACGATCCCCGACGGGCTGGCGGTGCGGCTGGGGGCGGATGTGCCGGTGTGCCTGGCGCAGGCGCCGGCGCGGATGGGCGGGGTGGGGGACCAGCTTGGCGCGGCCCCGGCGCTGCCGCGATTCGGCATGGTGCTGGTCAATCCCGGGATCGCGGTGCCGACGCCGGACGTGTTTCGCGCCCGCGCGATCGCCGGCACCCCGCCGTCGGCGCCGGCTGCGCTGCCCGCGGCCTGGGCCGACACGGCGGCGATGGTTCGTGATCTGCGCGCGTGCCGCAACGACCTCCAGGCGGCGGCGATCGCGCTGTGCCCCGCCATCGCCGAGGTGTTGGCCGCACTCGGATCGCTCCCGGGGTGCCGGCTGGCACGGATGAGCGGCAGCGGGGCCACCTGTTTCGCGATTTTCGACTCCGCCACGGCGGCCGAAGCCGCGGCGCGCCGGACATTGCACCCAGCCTGGTGGGTATGGGGGGGCGATGGCGCGGATTTCGTCGGCGGGTGATTTCCCCGGCGGCGATCTTCGTCTATGAGGCACGGCGCGTGGGGCGTCGCCAAGCGGTAAGGCAGCGGATTTTGATTCCGCCATGCGGAGGTTCGATCCCTCCCGCCCCAGCCAGCCTCCCTGCGCGTTGCGCCCTCCATCCACCCGGCGCGGCGGCCGGGATCGCGGCTGATCCGTCACACCAGCATGCCCAACCCCGCAGCGATCAGCAGGATGTTCACCGCCTGCCCGAACTGGCGGTCGGTCAAGCCGCGGAAGAGGCGCAGCCCGCACGCAGCCCCGATCAACGCTGCCGGGACGTAGGCCAGCTGCGCCAGGTCAGGCAGTGAGCCCCTGGCACTGCCTGGCGCCATGGCAGCGATAGCGCCGAGCAGCGCGATCTGCATGACGAGGATGTAGGCCTGGGTCACCGCGCGCTGCCGTTCCTTGGGCCAATCGCGCAAGCCGCACCAGGCGGCGACGACCGCTCCCGGAAACGCTGCAAGGCCGCCGGTCATGCCGCCCGTGGCACCGATCAGTGCGGTGGCCAACCAGCCTGGGCGCCGGCTGCGCGGGATGGGCGGGCGGAGCAGTGCCCATAGGCCATAGCCGGCGACCAGCG
>JBIPLY010000622.1:0-3109 GCA_044369385.1 Acetobacteraceae bacterium
GCCCTTGACCACGCGCCCGTCCTTGACGTCGAGGCAGGGGATGATGCGGATCTTGAGGCTCATGCCGCCTCCAGCAGCTTCACGGCTTCGGCGAGGTCGATGCGCCCGTCGTAGAGCGCCCGGCCCGAGATCACGCCGGCGATCCCGGCGGACGCGTGCGCCTTCAGCGCGCGCAGGTCGTCGAGCGACGACACGCCGCCCGACGCGATGATCGGGATCCGCACCGCGCGCGCCAGAGCCGCCGTCGCCTCGACGTTCGGCCCCTGCAGCGCGCCGTCGCGGTCGATGTCGGTGTAGACGATGGCGGCCACGCCCGCGTCCTCGAACTTCCGCGCGAGGTCGACGGCGCGCACGTCGGAGGTCTCGGCCCAGCCCTCGACCGCGACGCGGCCGTCGCGCGCGTCGATGCCGACGACGATCTTGCCAGGACGCGTCCTGCAGGCGCGGCGCACCAGATCGGGGTCGCGCAGCGCCACGGTGCCGAGGATGACGCGCGCAATACCCGCCTCGAGCCACGAATCGATGCGCGCCTCGTCGCGGATCCCGCCGCCGAGCTGAACGGGCACCTTCGCGGCCGCGAGGATGGCGCGGACGGCGGGTGCGTTGGCGGGCGCACCCGCGAACGCGCCGTCGAGATCGACGACATGGATCCAGCGGCAGCCGGCGGCGACGAATTTCGCGGCCTGATCGCCCGGATCGTCGTTGAACGTCGTCGCCTGCGCCATGTCGCCGCGCAGCAGGCGCACGCACTTGCCGCCCTTGAGGTCGATGGCCGGAAAGAGGATCACGGGCGCCAGCCGAGGAAATTGGCGACGAGGCGCAGGCCGACGGCCTGGCTCTTCTCCGGGTGGAACTGCGTGCCGGCGATGTTGTCCTTGACCACGGCGGCGACGATCGGCCCGCCGTAGTCGGCGGTGGCCAGGATCGCGGCGCGGTCGTCGGGCACGAAATGGTACGAGTTCGCGAAATAGACATGGGCACCCGGCTGCCAGCCCGCGAGCAGCGGATGGGGCGCGAAGTCGAGCGCGTTCCAGCCGAGCTGCGGCAGCTTGAGCGCCGGGTCGGCGGGCGTCATGCGCCGCACCTCGCCCGCGATCCAGTCGAGCCCGGCATGCGTGCCGTGCTCGAGCCCGCGCGTGGCGAGGAGCTGCATGCCCACGCAGATGCCGAAGAACGGCACGGCGCGCTTCAGCGCCGCCTCTTCGAGGGCCGCGACCATGCCGGGGACGGCGCGCAGGCCCGCCGCACAGTCGCCGAAGGCGCCCTGCCCCGGCAGAACGATGCGGTCCGCCTTGCGCACGACGTCCGGATCCGAGGTGATCGCGACCGTGTGGCCGGGCCCCGCCTCGCGCTCGAACGCCTTGGCGGCCGAGCGCAGGTTGCCCGAGCCGTAATCGACGACGGCGATCTTCATTTCGCGCCCGCGAACCAGCGCAGTTCGGCCTCGGCGAGGTCGGCGCCCGACGCGGGCCCCCGCTCGACGAAGCCGCGCGCGGCAAGGCCTTCGCGCCGCCAGTCGTTGCCCTCGAAGCCGAAGACCAGCGACAGGCCGAGCCACAGCGGCATCGCGGCGTCGGGCGGCAGCGGTAACAGCGCTTCGGCGGCGGCGAGTGCGGCCATCGCGGCGACCATGCCCGCGGCCGGCCACCACAGCCGGTGGAACAGCGCCCAGAGCGGCCCGAACGCGAAGGCGCCCCACGCGAACCCGTCCTTGACGAACAGCGCGTCGCGGTCGGGTCCGGCGGCGAAGGGGCTCAGGTGGACGGAATAGCGCTTGCGGCCCATCACACGTCGGTGCCGTCGGCCGATCCGCCGCCGAGCACGCCCTTGGTCGAGGGCACGGCATCGGCCTTGCGCGGATCGATGGCGACGGCCGCGCGCAGCGCGCGCGCCAGTCCCTTGAAGCAGGATTCGACGATGTGGTGGTTGTTCTCGCCGTAGACGTTTTCCACGTGCAGCGTCAGCCCGGCGTTCTGCGCGAAGGCCTGGAACCATTCCTTGAACAGTTCGGTGTCCATGTCGCCGAGCTTGGGCTTCGAGAACGCGACCTTCCAGATCAGGTACGGCCGGTTCGACGCGTCGAGCGCCACGCGCGTCAGCGTCTCGTCCATCGGGATCGTCGCCTCGCCGTAGCGCACGATGCCCTTGCGCTCGCCCAGCGCCTTGGCGACGGCCTCGCCGAGCGCGATGCCGACGTCCTCGGTCGTGTGGTGGAAGTCGATGTGCAGGTCGCCCTTGGCGCGGACCTTGACGTCGATCAGCGAGTGGCGCGACAGCTGTTCCATCATGTGGTCGAGGAACCCGATGCCGGTCTGGACGTCGTAGACGCCCGTACCGTCGAGGTCGACGGCGACCTCGATCTGGGTTTCCTTGGTGGCCCGGCGCACGGCGGCGCGGCGCGGGGCCGGGAACGGATAAACGGCGGGTTTGGGATCGGCCATAACCCCCGGTATTTACCAGACGAATGGCGGCCGTGGCCACGGATAAAGCCGCCGCGCTTGATCCGCGCGCCGCGCGCGCCTAGATCGAAGGGTCTGGAACGAAAGGCATTTCCCCCATGGCGGAAAACGGGACGACGACCTGGCACGGCACGACGATCCTCGCCGTGCGCCGGGCGGGCAAGGTCGTGATCGCGGGCGACGGGCAGGTCAGCCTCGGCGCCACGGTCATCAAGTCGAACGCGCGCAAGGTGCGGCGCATCGGCGACGGCAAGGTGATCGCCGGTTTCGCCGGCGCCACGGCCGACGCGTTCACGCTGTTCGAGCGGCTGGAGGCGAAGCTCGAAAAGCACCCCGACCAGCTGATGCGCGCCTGCGTCGAGCTCGCCAAGGACTGGCGCACCGACCGCTACCTGCGCCGGCTGGAAGCGATGATGGCCGTCGCCGACCGGCAGGTCAGCCTCGTGCTCACGGGCACGGGCGACGTGCTCGAGCCCGAGGACGGGCTCATCGGCATCGGCTCGGGCGGCTCCTACGCGCTGTCCGCCGCGCGCGCCCTCGTCGGCTCGACCGAACTTTCCGCGCGCGAGATCGCCGAACGCTCGCTGAAGATCGCCGCCGACATCTGCGTCTACACGAACGGCAACCTGACCGTCGAGGAACTATGAGCG
>JBIPLY010000487.1:0-3109 GCA_044369385.1 Acetobacteraceae bacterium
CATCCCGTATGGCGCGCTGGGCGATCCGGCGGATGTGGCGCATGCGTTCCTGTACCTGGCCAGCGACGAGGCGAAGTTCGTCACCGGGCAGACGATCATCGTGGATGGCGGGGCGATGCTGGCGGAGAGCCCGGTTTGGAAGGAGTAGGCGCAGGCGATGTTCCTGGACCTGCGCGCGGCGGCGACGCCTGAGCTGCTTGAGGCAGATGTCTGCATCGTCGGCGCGGGGGCGGCGGGGATCAGCCTGGCGACGAGCCTGGCCGGGTCGAAGCTGCGGGTGCTGCTGCTGGAAAGCGGCGGGATGGAATTCGATGCCGCAACGCAGGAGCTGTATGGCGGCGAGATGGCGGGGCTGGAGTATGGCTCGCTGGAAACCGTGCGGCTGCGCTGGTTCGGCGGGACGACCAATCACTGGCTGGGGATGAGCGCGCCGCTGCAGCCGATCGATTTCACGCGGCGCGACTGGGTGAAGCTGAGCGGCTGGCCGATCGGGCGGGCGGAGCTGGACCCGTATTACGCGCGGGCACAGCCGGTGCTGGACCTGGGGCCGTTCGATTACGATCCGCGGCGCTGGCTGGCGCGGTTCCTTCGCCACAACCCGTTTCCGCCCGACGGATTCGTGCCGGAGTTTTGGCAGAACAGCCACCCGCCGACGCGGATGGGGGAGAAATACGCCGACGCCATTCGGGCAGCGGCGAATGTGACAGCAGTGCTGCATGCCAACTGTACCGCCATCCGGCTGGCGGCCGATGGCAGGCGGGTGGAGCGGCTGGAGCTGCGCACGCTGCCGGAAGGGACGGGGGAGGGACGGACGGCACAGGTGCGGGCGCGCGCGGTGGTGCTGGCCTGCGGCGGGATCGAGAATGCGCGGCTGCTGCTGGCGTCCGACGATGTGCGCCCGGCGGGGGTGGGCAACGACCGCGACATGGTCGGGCGCTGCTTCATGGAGCATCCGGAGCTGTGGAAGCCGGCGGTCGGCGTTCTGGCGGGCGACCTGCAATGGGCGCTGGCGTTCCGCTCCGGGGAGACCTCGCCCTACAACATCATGCATCTGCGCCCCAGCGATGCGATGCAGGCGCGCGAGGGCATCCTGAACACCAGCCTGCATGTCACGACGCGGCTGCGCAGCGATCCCGGGGCGGGGTATGAGGCACTGGGGCGAGTGCGCCACGGCGGATGGTGGGAGCGGGCGCGGGCGCTGGGCAGCGCGCTGATCGATCCCGGCGATGTGCTGGACGGGGTGTACAGCCGGTTCGCCGATCGGCAATACGTGCCGCGGCAGGTCGGGCCGACCGAGGTGATGATCCGGGTGCGCAGCGAGCAGTCGCCCGATCCGGACAGCCGGGTGATGCTCGGCGCGGAGCGCGATGCGCTGGGGATGCGCCGGGTGCGGCTGGATTGGCGCATGAACGCGCTGGACAAGCGGACGGTGCGCGTGGCGCTGGAGACCTTCGCGCGCGAGCTCGGGCGGCTGCGGCGCGGGCGGCTGCGCATCGAGGAATGGGTGGGCGCGGATGCGACCAGCTGGCCGGAGGCCCTGGAATGGGGCTACCACCACATGGGCACGACGCGGATGAGCGCCGATCCGCGCGAGGGGGTGGTGGATGCCGATTGCGCGGTGCATGGCGTGGCGGGGCTGTACGTGGCGGGCAGCTCGGTGTTCCCGACCGGCGGCTATGTCAATCCCACGCTGACCATCGTGGCGCTGGCCTTGCGGCTGGCCGATCACCTGCGCGCGAAACTCGCCTGATCCCGCCGGCCCGGCTACAAGGGGCAAATTCGTTCGAGGACCCGCATGACCTCCCCTGCCGCCAGCCTCCCGCCGCGCATTGCCGTGATCATCCCCTGCTACAACGAGGCGGTGGCGATCCCGAAGGTGGTGGCCGATTTCCGCGCGGCCCTGCCGGAGGCGGTGATCTATGTCTACGACAACAACTCCAGCGACGGCACGGTGGCGGTGGCGCGCGCCGCCGGGGCCGTGGTGCGGCGGGAGACGATCCAGGGCAAGGGCAATGTGATCCGCCGCTCCTTCGCCGATGTCGATGCCGACATCTATGTGCTGGTCGATGGCGACGACACCTATGAGGCCGCTGCCGCACCGCGGATGGTGGAATTGCTGCGCGCCGAGGGGCTGGACATGGTCAACGGCTCGCGGGTGACCGACATCCAGGCGGCGTATCGGCCGGGGCATCGGCTGGGCAACCTGGTGCTGACCGGCATGGTGCGGCTGGTGTTCGGGAATCGGATTTCGGACATGCTGTCCGGCTACCGGGTGTTCAGCCGGCGCTTCGTGAAATCCTTCCCGGCGCTGGCCGGCGGGTTCGAGACCGAGACCGAGTTCACCGTGCATGCGCTGGACCTGAAGATGCCCGTCGGCGAGGTGACGACCGCCTACAAGGACCGCCCGCCGGGCTCGACCTCGAAGCTGCGGACCTACAGCGACGGGGTGCGGATCCTGCGCACCATCGTGGTGCTGGTGAAGGAGGAGCGGCCGTTGCAGTTCTTCTCCACCGCCGGGCTGCTGCTGCTGGCGGTGGCGGTGCTGCTGGGCGCGCCGGTGATCGGGGAGTTCCTGTCAACCGGGCTGGTGCCGCGGCTGCCGACAGCGGTGCTGGCGACGGGGATGACGCTGATCTCGGCGCTGTCCTTCGCGTGCGGGCTGATCCTGGATTCGGTGGCGCGCGGGCGCAAGGAGATGAAGCGGCTGGCCTATCTGTCGGTGCCGCCGCCGCCGGGGGTTTGACCGTGCGCTGGCTGGCCTTGCTGCTGCTGTGGCCGGCGATGGCCTGGGGGCAGCCGGCGATGATCCCGGTGCCGGCGATCGCGCCGGGGCCGGCGCCGGGCCCGGTGCGCATCGTGGGCGGGCCGGGGCCCGGCTGCATCGCCGGCGCGGTGGAACTGCCCGCCGAGGGGCCGGGCTACATGACCGTCCGGGAAAGCCGCTCGGCGTTCTGGGGGCATCCGGAGACGATCGCGGGCATCCGGCTGCTGGGCGCGCGGGCGCAGGCGGCGGGGCTGCCGGTGCTGATGATGAACGACATCTCCGGGCCGCGCGGCGGGCCGCTGGCCGGCGGGCATGTCAGCCACCAGGTGGGGCTGGATGCCGATG
>JBIPLY010000499.1:0-3013 GCA_044369385.1 Acetobacteraceae bacterium
GGTCCGTCTTCCTCCGCTGTGCGTGCGCTGCTCATACAACCTATGGCGCGATAGGGGAAATGACAAGTTGCCGAATGGTTCGATAGAGCGCATCAATCGAACCGGGGCCATCCATGGAGCCTGTCCAATGAACCTGCGCGACCTGCGCTATGTGCTGGCGGTGGCCGAGCACGGGCATTTCGGCCGCGCCGCGGAGGCCTGCGGCGTCAGCCAGCCCACCCTGTCGGTGCAACTGCGCAAGATGGAGGAGGAACTGGGCGTCACGCTGTTCGAGCGCGGCGGCCGGGCGGTGGCGCCGACGCCGGCCTGCGACCAGCTCATCGGCCACATGCGCGCCGCCCTGGCCGAGGCCGATGCGATCCAGGCGGTGGCGACCAGCCTGCGCGATCCGCTGGCCGGGCGGCTGCGGCTGGGGGTGATCCCCACCTTGGCGCCGTTCCTCCTGCCGCTGGTGTTCGCCCCGCTGCGCGCCGCCCTGCCGGGGCTGGAGGTGGAGCCGTGGGAGGACCAGACCGCCGCCCTGCTGCGCCGGTTGCGCGGGCACGAGCTGGATGCCGCGGTGCTGGCCACCGACGCCGGCGAGCCGGACCTGGCCAGCCTGGTGCTGTTCGCCGAGCCGTTCCTGGCCGCCCTGCCGCCCGAGCACCGGCTGGCGGGACAGGCGCTGGTGGAAGAGGCGGCGTTGGCCGCCGACATCCTGGTGCTGGCCGACGGGCACTGCCTGCGCGACCAGGTGCTGGCGGCCTGCGGACACGGCGGCGCGATGGGCGGCGCGATGCGGGCGACCAGCCTGATGACGCTCATCAACATGGTGGCGGCGGGCTACGGCACCACGCTGATCCCCGGGCTGGCGGCCGGCGCGGCGCAGGATGCCGGCATCGTGCTGCGCCCGCTGGCCCGGCCGGCCGGGCGCACGGTGCGGCTGGTCTGGCGGGCGCGCTATCCGCGGCGCGGGGCGGTGGAGGCGGTGGGCGAGGTGATCGCGCGGCGGTTGCGCGGGTTCGCGGCGGCGGGGGTTTAAGCAAGCGTCTTCTTTTTGTGAACAAAAAGAAGCAAAAAAACTTCATCCGTTCGCTGTCAGGGGCGCCGCCCTCAAACGGATAAAAGTTTTTTGGTTCTTTTTTTTTCAAAAAAGAACCGCTTCCTTACGCAGGGTCCTCAGGCGCCAACGACTTCATCAGCTCGAACATCCGCTTGCGCACTGCCGGATCGGTGATGCGGTAATAGGCCCGCACCAGTTCCAGCGTCTCGCGCCGGTTCATCGCCTCGTCGCCGCCCATGCTGCCGAAGCCTTCCTGCGCGTCGGCGAAGCCGAAGCTGCGGCGGCTGCCCATCGCGCCAGGCAGCCCGCCATGGGCCGCGGCCAGCGGCTCCGGCATGTCGTCGAAGAAGAAGCTGATCGGCACGTCCAGCACCCGCGACAGGTCGAACAGCCGCGAGGCGCCAACCCGGTTCACCCCGCGCTCATACTTCTGCACCTGCTGGAAGGTCAGGCCGAGCGCCTCGCCCAGCCGCTCCTGCGAAAGGCCCATCAAGGTCCGGCGCAGGCGAATGCGCCCGCCGACATGGGCATCGATCGGGCTGGAGCGTGACTCTCGTTCGGGGCGCCCGATCGGCTCCTCGTCAGCGTCCCCGATCGGTCCCGGCATCGTTCATCCATTCTGTCGTTTCGGGCATCGGCCCGTGTCTGGTTGCCGCGGACCATAGGGGCACAACCGAAAATCGTCAAGAAATGATGAACCGCACCCGACTTCGTCGCAGATTTTGAGACTTCAAGACGCCGTGAGCCGGCCCCGACCGCGCCAGCCGACCCCCAGCAGGACCAAGGCGAGCCCCGCCGGCCCCCACAATCCCACCCGCGCGAAGACCGTCGCGGGCAGCGCGCCGGGCAGGGCCAGGGTCAGCGTGGCGGTGGTGTTCATGCCGATGCGGCCCAGTTCGCGGCCGAATGCGTCATAGCCGGCGGAGATGCCGGTGTTGGCCGCGCGCAGGATCGGCAGCCCCTCCTCCACCGCGCGCAGCCGGGCGGCGGCCAGATGCTGGCGCGGGCCGGTGGAATTGCCGAACCAGGCGTCGTTGGTCACGGTCACCATCCAGGCGGGACGATCGGCACCGTCCACAACCAGGCCGGGAAAGATCACCTCGTAGCAGATCAGCGCGGCAAACGGCGGCAGCCCCGGCACATGAAGCGTGCGCGGGCCTGGCCCGGGCGCAAACCCGCTGGGGCCGAACTCCACCGGCAGCGGCAGCCAGGCCGGCTGGTACTCGCCGAACGGCACCAAATGCCACTTGTCATAGATCGCCACCGGCGGCCCGTCATCGACCAGCGCCATCAGGCTGTTGTAGGGCCGGCGCTCCGCATCGAAGCGCACCGCGCCGAGCAACCCGGGCACGTGGCTCCCATCGCCCCGTCGCAGCGCGGCACCGATCATGCTGCGCGCGACGGCGTCCCGGTCGAGCAGATACGGGCTGGCAGTCTCCGGCCAGACCACCACCGCCGGCCCGTCCAGCCCCGCCAGCGCCGCTCGCGACAGCGTCAGATACCGGTCGAAGATCACCGCCATCAGGCCGCGATCCCATTTCTGCCCCTGTTCGACATTGCCCTGCACCAGCACCACGCGCAGCCCCGGCGCGGGTGGCGCCGGCGTGGCCAGGCGCCACTGCCCCACCCCGGCCCAGCCGACCAGCGCCGCCAATCCCGCCACCACCGCGCGGCGGCCCAGCGCCGGGGTGGCCGCCAGCGCCACGGTGACCATCGTCAGCCCATGAACGCCGATCCAGGCCGCCGGCTGCAGCATGGTGTCGCCCAGCGTGCCGGGGATCGCCCAGACGCTGCCCCAGGGGTTCCACGGAAACCCGGTCAGCACGAACTGCCGCGCCAGCTCCGCCACGCCCCAGGCGCCCACCAGTGCCGCCACCCGCGGCCACCCCGCCGGAAAGCCGCGCGCGGCGGCACAGGTGGCGGCCAGGAACAGCGCCAGCACCGCCGCCAGCGCCGGGACCGCCAGCGGCA
>JBIPLY010000214.1:0-6959 GCA_044369385.1 Acetobacteraceae bacterium
GATCGCCTCGGTGATCCAGTACAGCCCGAAAATGTGGTGGCCGAGCCCGAACCAGAACCCCACCAGCCCCGCGCGCCGCGGCCCGGGTGCTGCGGCAATCAGGCGCAGCAGCGCGGGCACCGCCAGCCACAGCACCGGGACCAGGTGCAGCGGCGGCAGGGCGAGGGCGGAGGCCAGGCCCCAGGCAAAGGCCCATCGAAGCAATTGACCGCTCCTAAGAAAGCATGTTCTTTTTTGAAAAAAAGAACCAAAAAACCTTTATCCGTTCGCCAGCCGTGTGCGAACGGATAAAGTTTTTTTGCTTCTTTTTGTTCACAAAAAGAAGACTCTTTCTGCCTTACGCCAGCCGCCGCGCCACATCCGCCGGCGACATGCGCACCAGCTTCTCGTAGTCGTTCAGCAGCGTCTCGGTGATCCGCCCGGGGGTGAAGGCGGTGCCGGCGATCTCGCGCACCGGGGTCACCTCGGCGCCGGTGCCGACGATCATCACCTCGCTGGCGTTCTTGAGTTCCTCCGGCATGATGGTGCGCTCCACCACCTTCATCTGGTTGACGCGCGCCAGCGCCATCACCGTGCGCCGGGTGATGCCGTCCAGGAAGCAATCCGGCGTCGGCGTGTGCAGCTCGCCGTCGAAGACGAAGAACGCGTTGGCGCCGGTCGCCTCGGAGACATGGCCGCGCCAGTCCAGCATCAGCGCGTCCTGGAACCCCTTCGCCTCGGCGGCGTGCTTGGACAGCGTGCCGATCATGTAGAGCCCGGCCGCCTTGGACGCGGTCGGCGCGGTCTGCGGATGCGGGCGGCGCCACTCGGCCATGTCCAGCCGGATCCCCGCCATCCGATCGGCGAACATCGCCGGCCAGGCCCAGGTGGCGATGGCCAGGTGAACCTTCGAGTTCTGCGCGGCCACCGCCATCATCTCCGATCCGCGCCAGGCGATCGGGCGGACATAGGCATCGGTCTGGCCGTTCGCCTCCAGCACCTGGATGCAGGCGGCGTCGATCTCCTCGGCGGTCCAGGGGATCTCGAAGCCCAGGATGCGGGCCGAATTGTGCAGCCGGTCGGTGTGCTCGCGCAATTTGAAGATATTGCCGGCATAGGCCCTCTCGCCTTCGAACACCGCGCTGGCATAGTGAAGCCCATGCGTCAGAACATGCAGCTTGGCATCCCGCCACGGCATCAGGGCGCCGTTGTACCAGATGAAGCCATCACGGTCGTCGAAAGGAACTAGCGCCATGTGCCCGGTCTCCCGCAAGATTGTTGCTCTATGAGGCGAGACGCTATAATCCTGCGCCAGCTACGTCAACAATCCTGCCATAATTACGAGGTATGCCAGATATGCCCGACGTGAAGGGCGAGATGCGGCCCGCCGACGGCCGAATCGCCGAGGCGCGCGCGCCCGACCCCCGCGCAACCGGGCCGGCCGGCGCCAACCTGCTGTTCCTGCGCGAGGAGGAGCTGCGCGCCGCCCAGGACCTGCTGTTCTTCGCCTATCGCGACTTCACCCGCGCGGCCGACGAAGTGCTGGAGGAGCTGGGCATGGGCCGCGCCCATCACCGCGCCCTGCACTACATCGGCCGCAACCCGCAGATCCCCGTCAGCGACCTGCTGGCGATCCTGCGCATCACCAAGCAGAGCCTGGCCCGGGTGCTGACCGCCCTGGTCGAAGACGGCTACGTCACCCAGCAACAGGGCCAGGTGGACCGGCGCCAGCGCCTGTTGACCCTCACCGAGAAAGGCATGGCGCTGGAACGCCAGCTGTTCGAACGCCAGCGCGAACGCCTGGCCGGCGCCTATCGCGAAGCCGGGGCCGGGGCCGTGGATGGCTTCCGCCGGGTGATGCGCGGCATCATGGACGCGGCGGCGCGCGAGTACCTGGATCACGAAAGAGGGGACCGCGAGCGGGCGGCTCGCTGAAGGAGACCGGGCGTGACGGAGGAAGCGCTGATCCTGGTGGTGGACGACGACGCGCGGCTGCGCGAGCTGCTGTCGCGCTACCTGGTGGAGAACGGGTTTCGCGTCAGCACCGCGGACAGCGCCGCGGCGGCACGGGATCGCCTGCGCATCCTGCAGCCCGAGCTGATCGTGATGGACGTGATGATGCCCGGCGAAACCGGGCTGGAGCTGACCGAGGTGCTGCGGCGCGACAACGCGATGACGCCGATCCTGCTGCTGACCGCCCGCGGCGCCCCGGAAGACCGCATCGCCGGATTCGAGGCCGGGGCCGACGACTACCTGCCCAAGCCCTTCGACCCCCGCGAGCTGGTGCTGCGGGTGCGCGCCCTGCTGCGCCGCGCCGCCCCCCCCGTCGCGGTGCCCGAGGCACTGACCGGCCCGCTCGCGCTGGGCGCGCTGCATTTCGACCGCGCCCGCGGCGAGCTGCGCGGGCCCGGCGGCGCGGTGCGGCTGACCGGCGGCGAGGCGGCGCTGCTGGCCGCCCTGGCCGCCCGGCCGAACGAGGTGCTGACGCGCGAGGACATCGCCGCCGCCCTGGAGATGGACGAAGCCGGCGAGCGCGCGATCGATGTGCAGGTGACACGGCTGCGGCGCAAGATCGAGATCGACCCGCGCGAGCCGCGCTTCCTGCACACCGTGCGCGGCCGCGGCTACATCCTGAAGCCCGGCTACTGACATGCTGTGGCTGAAGCGGATGGTGCCGCGCGGATTGCTGGGCCGCAGCCTGCTGATCGTGCTGATCCCGCTGGTGGTGGTGCAGGCGGTGGCGCTGCAGGTGTTCTACGGCACCCACATGAGCATCGTCTCCCGCCGGCTGTCCGCCGCGGTCGCCGGCGAAATCGCCCTGGTGATCGATGCGCTGGAACGGGCGCCGGAGTTGCGCGGGCGCATCCTGGCCGGCGCGCTGGAGCGCCTGGAACTGCCGATGCGGCTGGTGCCCGGGGAGCTGGAGCCGGCGCATGGCCGCCCGCCGCCGCTGGAGCTGCTGGAGCGCAGCCTGCTGGTGGCGCTGGACGAACGCCTGCGCCGCCCGGTGGCGCTGGACTGGCAGAGCGATGCGGCGGCCGTGATCCTGCGCACCCCGTTCGAGGGCGGGCTGCTGGAGGTGGATGTCCCGCGCAAGCGCCTGTTCGCCGGCACGCTCTATCTGTTCGTGCTGTGGCTGGGCGGCAGCGCGGTGCTGCTGTTCGGCATCGCCGCCCTGTTCATGCGCAACCAGGTGCGCGGCATCCGCCGCCTGGCCGCCGCGATGGACGCCTTCGGCCGCGGACACGAAGCCCCCCCGCTGCGCCCCTCCGGCGCCACCGAGGTGCGCCAGGCCGCCGCGGCGTTCAACGTGATGCAGGAGCGCGTGCGCCGCTTCCTGGCGCAGCGCACGCAGATGCTGGCCGGCGTCAGCCACGACCTGCGCACCCCGCTGACGCGCATGCGCCTGGGCCTGGCGATGCTGCGGGTGGAGGCGGCGAACCACCAGGACATGGCCGACCTGACCGCCGACCTGGAGGAGATGGACCGCATGATCGGCGGCTACCTGGCCTTCGCCCGCGGCGTCGGCGCGGAGAAGGCCGAGCCGACCGAACTGGCCCCGCTGCTGGACGACGTGGCCCGCCATGCGCGCCGCGCCGGGACCGAGGTGCGCGTGGTCTGCCCGGAGGAGCTGGCGCTGATGCTGCGCGCGGAGGCGTTCCGCCGCGCGGTGACCAACCTGGTGGACAACGCCCGCCGCCATGCCCGCCATGTGGCGATCACCGCCGCCCCGGTGGCCGGCGGCGTCGGCATCACCGTGGACGACGACGGCCCGGGCATCGCCGCGGACCGCCGCGCGGACGTGTTCCGCGCCTTCGAGAGCGGCAAGGATGGCGGCACCGGGCTGGGGCTGACGATCGCGCTGGATGTGGTGCGGGCGCATGGCGGCGATATCGCGCTGGAAGACAGCCCGCTCGGCGGGTTGCGGGCGCGGATCACGGTGCCGACGTGAAGCAAGCAAGAATGTTCTTTTTTGAAAAAAAGAACCAAAAAACTTTTCCCGTTGGCACCCGCCTCCCCCGGGAAAGCCGGCCGCCAACGGATAAAGTTTTTTTGCTTCTTTTTGTTCACAAAAAGAAGAATCCTTTTCTTCCCTGAGGAGTCTCCCGCCATGAACTGGCAAGCCGCCATCGCCGCCGCCGACCGCATTGCCGCCGCCTGGAACGCCGAGGCCGGCCCCGGCGGCGCGGTGCTGCTGTTCGACACCGGTGGCCTGCGCGCCGCGTCCTGTGGCGGCTATGCCAGCATCGAGCACGGCCTGCGCTTCGGCCCGGACACCGCGATGCGCTACGCCTCGATCAGCAAGCACCTGCTGTGCGGGCTGCTGCTGCATGACGGCCGGATCGGCCTGTCCGACACGCTGGGCCAGCACATCGATGCCGGCCCGGCCCAGGGCGCGGTCAGCATCGGCCGCGCGCTGGATATGACCAGCGGCCTGGCCGATGCCGCGCCGACGCTGACCCTGCTCGGCAACTCCCCCTCCGCGCACATCGACCGCCACGCCCTGCGGCACTTCGTGACCGCGATCGAGGCGCTGAACTACGCGCCGGGCACCGAGGTCTCCTACACCAACTCCGGCTACCGCATGATCCAGGCGGCGCTGGAGGCCAAGGGCGTCGATTACGGCGCGGCGCTGCGGGAACAGTTCTTCCGCCCGCTGGGCTTGACCATGCACCTGCCGGAGGACGAGGCAGAGCCGGTTGCGGGCCTGGCCACCGGCTACATCCGTGGCCCGCACGGCTGGCGGCGCGGCCGCTACGGGCTGCACTACTCCGCCTCGGGCGGCGTGACCGGCACCGCGCGCGACCTGGCGACATGGTGCCAGGCGCTGATGCGCGGGCACGGCCCGGCGGCGGGGCTGCTGGAGGTGCTGGGCGCCCCGCGCACGCTGTTGGACGGCACGGTGACCGGCTACGGGCTGGGCCTGGCGCATGCGCCGCTGGGCGATCACCGGCTGATCGGCCATGGCGGATCGCTGCCGGGCTATAAGAACCACTTCCTGATCGCCCCCGATCTCGGCGCCGGCGTGGTGCTGCTGTCCAACCGGGAGGAGATCGACCCGATGGCGCTGTGCCTGAACGTGCTCTCCGCGCTCACCGGCACGGCCGAACCGGCGCGGGCGACGGCCATGCTGCCGGAGGGCCGCTTCGTCGCCGAGGGCGCCCCGGTCTGGATCGAACACCATGACGGCGTGCTGACCTGGCTGGACGCGCAGGCGACATTGTACCGGGTCCAAGGGCCTGATGGCGATTGGGCGGCCAGCCGGTCCGTCGAACTGCCGATCCGGCTGCGTGCCGAGGGCAGCGCGATCGTCGGCCATCTCGGCCATGCCGCCCACCGCTTCCGCCCGGCCACCGGCGCCGGCGTGCGCCCGGAATGGGCCGGCGAGTGGCGCTGCCCGGCCCATGACGGGCGCTTCCGCCTGGACGTCGACGGCGCCCGCGCCGTGCTGGTGAACGGATCGGGGCCGATGCGCCGCGCGCTGGACCTGCTGCCGATCGCCACCGACATGGCGCTGGTCGCGCGCCAGGATGGGCTATCGACCCAACGCGCACTGCTGCACTTCGCCGACGGCGAGATGCGGATGATCGTCAACCGCTCCCGCGTGCTGCGGTTCCGGAAGAGCTAGAGCGAAAGCCGTGCTGATAGACGCACGGCCTCCGCTCTAGCTCTTTGTTCAAGAACGCAAATCTTCCGACCGGATGATTCCATCCGGTCGGATATCGCTCTACTTCGCCGCGACCGGCGCCACCGACTTGACCGCGGTGAAGTCCACCGTCAGCCCGCCCACCTGCAACCGCACGCCGCCATCCCGCTGCTCCACCCCGGTGGCGGTGCCAACCACGGTGAACGGCAGCGCCTTGGTGACGTCGCCGATGCCCGAGGTGACCGCCACGCGATAGGCGCCGTCCGGCATCTGGCGCCCGGCGCCGTTCAGCCCGTTCCAATCCCATTCGTTGGCGCCGGCCTTGGCCTGCACCAGCCCGTCGGCGATCTTGGTGCCGTTGGCGTGATAGACGGCGATGTTGACCGGCCCGTCGCCGGGTGCGTCAAACTTCACCTTGGCTGTGCCGTCCTGAAGCGCCAGCTGGTCCGAAGTGATCTCGACCGTCCGGCCGACCATGGCGGAGGATTGCAGCACCTGGCCGCTCTGGGTCAGGTCGATGAGCTGGCCGAGGCTGCGGTTGGTGGCGATCTGCTGTTCGACGCTGGTGAACTGCACCAGCTGGCTGGTGAACTGGTTGGTGTCCAGCGGGCTGGTCGGATCCTGGTTCTTCAGCTGGGTCATCAGCAGCGACAGGAAGTTCTGGAAGTTGTTGGTCAGCGAGCCGAGCGCCGAGCTGCTGGCGCTGTTCGCCGTGGCGGCGGTGGCGGTGCCGATGGTGGACATGACGGGGGGTCCTTTCGCGGATCGCCGGGTGGGGCTCAGGCGGTGATGTCGATGCCGCGCGGGCGCGCAGCCCAGTGCGGCGGCGGCGCGGCGGCGGGCGCGGCCTCGGCGGCGTCGGATCCGAAGCCGCCGCGCGGGCCTTGCGGCTGCGGCGGCGCTTGCCCGCCGGGCTCGCGCTGGTCAGAGAAGCCGCGGTTGTCCAGCGCCGCGTCCTGGCGCGCGACACTGCCCTGGGCCGGGCTGTCTTGCTGCGCCGGCGCGGGCGGCGGCGCGGCGGCGGCCGGGTGCGGGCGGGTCTCGGCGCGCGGCGTCTCGGCCGCGGTCTCGGCGAGCTGGAAGCGGATCGCCCGGTCTTCCGGCGCCAACCCGGCCAGGTCCAGCGCGCGGGCGAGTTGATCCTGGTCGCGCACCAGCCGCAACAGCGTCTGCGGGTGCTCCACGGTCAGGGTCACGGCGGCCGGTGCACCCGGCGCACGGTCGATCACCACCGCGATGCGGCCGAGTTCACCGGGGTCCAGATGCAGCGTCAGACGATGGCTGCCGTCGCCGTTGCGCGCCAGGCTGGCCACCGCCTGGGCGAGCTGGGCCG
>JBIPLY010000602.1:0-3106 GCA_044369385.1 Acetobacteraceae bacterium
TTATCCAAAGCAATAGCAATGTTACTACTAATAAACAAGGAAGTAACAGTTTTCGGTACAACCTTTAAACTCTGACGACTAATGGATAGACTTGGTTGGGAAGACTTAGGAAGTATTATCAATTGGTTTTACGAACAACAGAGACAAGGTAAAACTTCCTTTAAAGTTCAAGAAATGCGCGATAAGTTTAACCTGAATATCGCAAACGCAAATACCAGAATAAAACGGTTTCTTAAGTTTGGAATCATTAAACCACTAACTTATGGCAGATACGAAATCGAACCACTGTCAGAAGAAAGAATCCAGGAGATTAAAGACAAAATCATCCCCCCTAATCCCATTTTTAAAACCTATTATTTCAGAGGAAGACAACATACCGTCGAATGGATTTACAAAAACCAAAACCCCCCGATGACCCTCCAATATTTTGCTCAAAGACTTCAACGGGGGTGGTCATTAAAGAAAGCATTAGAAACACCAACCCGAAAATACAAAAAAGAGGTTAATTAACGCCATGACCGCAGCAACCAAGAAGATATTTGAAAGACTTTTAAAAGTCGGTGAGTGGGTAGAAATTGACCCTCACAAACACCGCCCAAACTATTTAATCAAGGGAACAGCTTGGCGGGTTGAGGGATTTAATTCCATAAAACAAACCTGTCAAATAACTAACGAAAAAACAGGGAATTTACATAGATCGGAAACCCTAGATTTTGAGGAAGTTTCCGATTCATCCCCCTTCAAAAAAACCGACATTGCCCAACTTAAAAGCGACCCTCGATATATTGGGCGGATTGTTAATTGTCGAAGAAATAAAATAACAATTGAATGGGCATGGGGTGGAGTCCGAGAATCCCTAGACTCGGACAAAATAAAGCTATTTGTTCGGATGGTCAGGGGGGAACAAATATTGTTGGGTGATTATGCTTTTAAAGAAGGCGATCGCGTCAAAACTACTGACAGAAATTTAGACAGCATGACATTAATAGTCCGGCGTTGTTTACCATCTGGAATGGTTGAATTAATGGCCTCAAACAATCCCAGTTTAATCCTCCCCGGCTGTGGCTTAACAATTGTTGAGGAGGGTTTCTAATGCTAACATTTGCAACATTATTTACAGGCGGTGGTGGCGCAGATTTAGGCCTAGAGTCAGCAGGATTTAAGTCTATTTGGGGAGTTGAGCGAGATCCTAAAATTGCTAAAGTTGCCCAAGCAAATCTCCCTAATACTAAAATATTTAATTCTTGCGTCGGTGAAATTCGCACTCATCTCATGGAACGGGTTGATCTGCTTTGGATGAGTCCCCCATGTCAGCAATATTCAATGGCGCGGCGTGGTGATATTCCTGACCATAAAGACAAAGATGCGGGGTTGTATTGTCGGGACTATATAGCTACATTAAACCCTCGATGGGTGATCCTTGAGAATGTACCAGGATATGCTAAATCGCCGACATTTGAGGCGATATTGCGATCGCTAATTGATTGTGGATATCGCTACCATTGGTTAATTCTTGACGCGGCGGATTATGGGGTTCCACAGAACCGGAAACGATTAATCATGTGGGCAGTCAAAAACTCAGAACCCCTCCCATATTTTCCCGAATCAAAGCCTAGAAAGGGATGGTATCAAGCTATTAGTGATTTAATCCCTGAGATGAGTGATTGTGAGCTTGCAGACTGGCAGATTAAGCGACTGAATGAACTGGGTTATTTGCCAGAAAAAGCCTTGATTGATATTGGTAAACAACTCATTAGACGGGCTACAGTCCGAACTGTAGACGATCCAAGTTTTACAATTGTATCCGGCCACTGTAATTCTCATTCTCCCATCCTATTAATCCCCCGTGCGGGAGCCTGTATCAAGAATATTTTACCGACTCCACAGAACAAGCCTTGTCCAACAATTCGAGCTATGGCGGGTGTTTCGACCCATTGGGCGGACATCGTACAGGGAAGTCAAATTAAACGAATTAACCAACGGGCGACGGCACGGCTGCAAACTTTTCCCGATGATTACAAATTCCCAGAATCCAAATCTTTAAGTCAACAAATAATCGGAAATGCCGTGCCGCCGTTGTTGGCTAAAGAGCTAGGTTTGGCAATCTTAAAATCAATTAATCTTTATGAAGACAACTAAAAAAGGATTTCAACCCGCCCAAAAAATTCATGCCAACGACCTCCACACATTCTCTTGTGAGTGTCTCTGGTATGATGCAGAAACAGATGAGGAACTTTTATCTGAATTGTGGACAATTAAACTTGACAAAAGGCGATTCAGAACCGATGTCAGACAGGCTATTGTTGCAGGACTTATCTATTGTTTTCTCGAAACACCGGAAGCAATAGAGCGACATATTAACAGGGTGTTTTTTTGGAATAATAAATCCCGTGCTTTCGAGCCATTGGGTGCAGTGTCCGACGCTCCGATGACCGGATCTAGTCCAGTTGATTTTGAAGCCGATCCGGTGGTGGCTTTTGAGAGATTAAAAGCCCTTTGTGTCGAGATTGAGATTATCAAGGTTGACGATTGCTCTTGACCTTTTAAAAATATATAAATAAACTTGTTTTTTTTTGCGTTATTCGTGTACAATGTAAATAGTCAAGAATCAAGGTTTACCAGTTAACGATTGCATTGTTTCTTGACTAATTTGATACTATTTTGAGTCCGATTTGTGGAGACATCCAGAGTATTCGTTAATGATTGCCTTGTTTCTTGACTAATTTGATACTTGTAGGTTAAAAAATAAAACCGACCAAAGCAAACATTCAAACAAAAGGAGATAAAATCAAATGTTATTAAATCCAGATATTTACAGAACAAGCATAGTTTCTAAAGTTATACCAGCAACCGATACGGAACTTACAAAGATTAAAACAAGCAACGGTTCTGGACGTTCTAAAATCGTTTATTGTCAGTACGGTGAAGAATATCCCCAAAACCATGTTAATGCCTTAGTTAATCATGCCACTGAGTTGGGTTGGTTGAAAGATTTTGATTATGCGATAGGCTCTATTCCCGATGGTTTTGTTTTGGTATTAGTTCCTAAGATTTTACCTTCTCAATCATTATGGGATGTTAACGATTGCATTGTTTCTTGACTGAA
>JBIPLY010000628.1:0-3095 GCA_044369385.1 Acetobacteraceae bacterium
TCCTAAATAATGAAATGAAAAAAATCGCAATCAGTCTAGCAATTTTCGCAGTCATAAATTGTTTATTTTTCTGCGAATCATCACAGAAAATCGGGGAAAATTCCCCGTCGGAAGAACCCAAACGGGGAGATGATCGAAGATGTTGATCATCATTTTCCCTAAAAATTTTGAGGAAAATATGAAGATTTCAATACTTGCATTACGCGAGCTAATTAATCTCGGGATGGTTAGCGGTGATATCGAAACAATTCATCCCAGTAAGTGGGAAGTGGGGGCTGTATGAAAGAACTTATTCATCACACCGGAAATTATTCAATCATTAGATCGGATTACGTTCAGATATGCGGTGGCGATGCTTGCGCTGCCCAGATTTTAGCTTCATTTGAACATTGGACTTGGTGTCATGCTGATTGGGATCAAGATTCTTTGATCTACACTCCATGGGTTCACATTCCGATAAATGAAATCGTTGAATCCCTGTGTGGGACTTTTAAACAGAGCAAGGTTATTGAGTCTTTAAAAGTTCTGAAAGCTAAGGGATTTATTGAAAGCAAACCAAGTCCTGACCCTATGGATAGGACACTTCTCTATAAGTTCAATACAGAAATTATTCAGACTGCTCTTGACAATCTGGGGGGTGTGGCGTGAAACCATCTATTCTAGCCGCCTTTGCAGAAGCCGTCCCCTATATCCCCGGACTCAGGCAGCAAACAGGGAGCGTAGTAGCCACGATTCTTATGATGCAACTTGAGTATCGTTTCGCAAAGTATCCAGACGGGTTTTATAAGTTTTTAGAACCCCCTCAAAACGGACATCAGGACTACAGGCTTGGGGATAGTTGGGTTGAGGAACTCGCTTTTTCTAAAGAAGAATTTAGGACTGGGTTTGACAAGATTGGAGTCCGTTACAACTCCAAAACCCAGTATGACGAAGCAAAATCTAGCGGATCGGAATTTGGTTGTAATTACTACTGTTCCTACGTTGACCGGAGGTCGGGGTTAACTTTCTACTTTCGGAATCACAGCAAGGTAGATGAGCTAATTTCCGATATCGAACCCAGGCAAAAATCAGTGGGTTTTCGCCCACGGAAAACTAGACCCCAAATGGTAGATCCCAATCTACAGGAAATCGGGAATCCCAATTTACTGAATATGGTAAATCCCAATTTACTGTCATCGGGAATCCCAATTTACCAGGGTGGTGAATCCCAATTTCCCATTCCTTATATAGATATTTCAGAAAAGACTTCAGAAAAGACTCCAGAAAATACCCCCCTTACCCCCCAAGGGGAATCGGAGTGGGGGGGGATTCAGGACGAAGCCGTTTTGATTTCAAACGAAGTCCAGGGGGAAGAGCTTACCGAGGACTTTGCTGTGTGGCAAAGTCAAAAAGAAAATCACCGACCTGAACAAAATCTTAATCCGGTGATCAGACATTCCGCCGCCGTCGAGTCCGATCCTCGATTTCTGCCAACGGACACAACAGCAGACAATATGAAAACTTGGAATGCAATTGTGGCGACCGGAGCCATGAGAGGTGAGCGATCGCCCGACCCTGAGTTTTTGGAATATTACAGGGGGCTATTAAGCAAATGCACTCATTACAGGGGCAAAGACTGTAATTCAAACCATGCGAAATCCTCCCTTGCTCAGAAATGGAAATCCGAGCCACTGAAAATCCTTGCCGATGCCGAGTCGTGGTTGAAATCAAAAGCTAAGTTTAGCGGTGGCAAATCAACCCAAACCCGCAATATCAGCGAACTTTCTAAGGATGAACGCCTCGCAATCCTGAGATCCAAACGCGAACAAAAATTAGGAGCCTAACCATGACCGAGCTTAACGATGAAATCTTTGATCAGGGAATCGAAAACCTGAAAGAAAATTTTTCCGACGCGATTTTCACCGAACTCAAATATGAAATTTGGTTCGACAAACTCTCTCAGGAGTTATCAGCTGAAGAATTTGAGACTGCAATCCGTGAGGCAATTTTCAACCTTAGCAAGTGTCCCACGGGAAAAGAGCTTGTAAGCCTCGTTAAAGAATCCGAACGTGAGTTAGTAAGTAACTGTTGGTCAAGATGCCTAGAATCGCTTGCTAAACGCCTCCCGTTGAATAATTTAGACGATGCGAGTCAATATGCAATCGTTCAACTCGGAGGGATGTCTCACCTTGGATCACTCGAAAGTGGTCAACTGCAATACCTGAGCAACGATTTCAAGACTCACTGGCAAGCCTACCGAAAAGCCCCGCGAGAATTTGAGCGTCCCACGCAGGTCATCCCCCGTGAGCAAATTGAGTTCAAACCCAACGGACTCAAGCCACAAATTTCGGAGGAACAGAAGTTAAAGAATCAGGAATTTCTAAATAACCTGATCGCCACAAAAATGAATAAAAACTTAAATGGAGCGAAATGACAGAAACAATAATCATGCAAAATGTTGAGGCAGAACAAGCCGTTTTGGGAGCGATTCTCTTAGACCCCGAAGCTATGGGGCGAGTTGTGGAAACGCTAACTGCTAAATCTTTTTCCCTGCGATCGCATCAAACAATCTACAAAGCAGCTTTAGCATTACATTCCGAGGGAATAACCACGGATTTAATGACCGTCACTACCTGGTTATCCGATCAGAAATTACTTGAAAAAGCCGGGGGACAATTAGGATTAACCCAATTATTAGACCGCACAGTTTCAGCAGTTAACATTGATCAATACGGGCTGTTAATTGCCGATAAGCAAACTCGAAGAAACCTAATTGAATCTGCCCATAAAATTATTGAATTGGCAGAAGATACCAGTCAACCTTTAGAGACAATTCTCCAAAAGTCAGAGGAACAAATTGCCAATATTTCCCAATCAAAATCACAACAGGATTTAGTTTCGATTGGTGAAACTTTAATTGATACCTTTCAAGAAATTGAAGACCGGAGCGAAAGCAAGATTCCCCCCGGCGTTCCCTCTGGATTTTATGACCTCGATGCTATGACTGGAGGATTCCAACACACCGACTTAATTATTGTGGCAGGAAGACCTGCAATGGGCAAATCGAGTTTGGCTTTAAATTTTGGATATAACATTGCCAAAAAAGGGCTACCCGT
>JBIPLY010000126.1:0-9938 GCA_044369385.1 Acetobacteraceae bacterium
GTCGCGGGGGAGGACGAGCGGGCCGGTGGTGGTGATGTGGAAGCGCAGGCCGGGGCGGCGGATGACGCGCACGCCGTAGACCGGGCAGTCGGCGTCGGTCAGGGCGTAACGGCGGGCCAGGCGGGCCAGGGTGGGGTTGGCGCGGGTGGGGCGGCCGAAGAAGGTGATCGGCACGCCGCGGCCGAAGAACTGGTCGACCAGCATGCCGAGGTGCTCGCCGCGTTCCAGCGCCGCGGCCATTTCGAAGGCGCCGGCGCGGCGGGTGGAGATCAGCCTTCCCATCAGCGGGCCGCGGATGGCGATGATCTGGCGGGCGACGGCCTGGTTGTTCGGGACGCGATAGACCACGGCGGTCGGCAGGTCGTGGCGGCGGGCGGCGACGGCGGGCAGCTCCCAGTTGCCGAGATGGGCGGTGAAGAACAGGGCGGGCTTGCCGTCGTCGCGCAGCCGCTCCAGCACTTCGCGGGCGTCGGTGGTGATGCGGCCGGCGTCGGGGTTGTCCGGATTGTAGTCCCAGATGCGGTCGAGATGGACGTATTCGCCGGCGACGCGGCCGAGATTCTCCCAGGCGTCGCGCAGGGTGGCCTCGATCCAGGCGGGGTCGCGGTCCGGGAAGCTGGCGGCGAGCTGGCGGCGGCCGATGCGGTGCTCCGGCAGCCAGGGGCCGATGCGGCGGGCGAGGCGGCCGACCAGGTTCGAGGCGCGCTCGGGCGCCATGCGGCGGAGGAGGGCGAAGATGCCGGCGACGAGGGCGCCGAGGAAGCGATCAAGCATAGGAAGAGTCTTCTTTTTCTGAAGAAAAAGAAGCAAAAAGACTTTTATCCGTTTGCATCCGTCTCTCCATAGGTGGCGCGGTGCCAGTGGGTAAAAGTTTTTTGGTTCTTTTTTTCAAAAAAGAACTGCTTTCTTAGAAACTTACTAGAATTTTTCCGAACACGTCGCGGTGTTCGAGGCGGGCGAGGCCTTCGGTGTAGTTCTCCAGCGTATACTCGGTGTCGATCACCGGGCGCACCCCGGATGCGATGCGGTCGAGTGCGCTGGCCATGTTGGCGACGCGGCAGCCGAAGGAGCCGGTGATGCGGTATTGCTGCTGGAAGAGCTGCATCAGGTTGATGCTGCCCGCGGCGCCGGAGGTGGCGCCGCAGGTGACCAGCCGGCCGCCGCGCTTCATCGACAGCAGCGAGCCCTGCCAGGTGTCAGCGCCGACATGCTCGAAGACGACATCGACGCCTTTCTTGCCGGTGAGGCGGCGGACGACGCCCTCGAAGCGGTCTTCGCGGTAGTTGATGACGTGATCGGCGCCGAGGGCTTTCGCCTTTTCGGCCTTGGCTTCGGAGCCGACCGTGGTGATGACGGTGCAGCCGAGGGATTTGGCGATGCGGATGGCGATGCTGCCGATGGCCGAGCCGCCGGCATGGACCAGGATCCATTCGCCGGGCTCGAGTTTCGCGTTGTCGAACAGCATGTGCTCGACAGTGCCATAGGCGACGGTGACGCAGGCGGCATCGGCGGTGTCGACGGCGTCCGGGACGGGGACGAGCAGGCGGGCGGGGTGGTTGGTCAGTTCCTGGGCGAAGCCGTCGATGTGGAAGCCGCGCACGCCGGCGACGTTTTCGCACAGGTTGTCGCGGCCCTGGCGGCAGGCGGGGCAGGTGCCGCAGGTGATGGCGCCGAAGGGGACGACGCGCTGGCCGGGCTTGAGATGGGTGACGCCCGCGCCCACGGCGACGACCTCGCCGACGGCTTCGGCGGCCACCGAGAGCGGGAGTTGGCGCTTGGCGAAGGCCATGCCGCGGAAACCCCAGACGTCGAGATGGTTGAGGCCGACGGTGCGGATGCGGAGTTGCGCTTCGCCGGGTGCGGGCGGGGCGGGGTCGGGCAGGGTGACGAGCCGCACGTCGCGGTCGCCGAAGAGCTGGATGGCGCGCATGGTCGGGTCCTTGGCGTCGGGTGGCGCAGGCTGTACGCAGGGCGGGGTGGGATGGCAAGCAGGGCAGGAGGCGGCGATGGACTATCCGTATGATGTCGGGCCGTATGCGCGGAAGATAACGGCGGCGTCCGAGGCGGCGCGGGTCTGGTTCAACCGCGGGCTGAACTGGTGCTACGGCTATCACCATGAGGAGGCGCTGGCCTGTTTCGAGCGGGCGCTGGAGGCCGATCCCGGGTGCGCGATGGCGCAGTGGGGGGTGGGGTATGCGGCGGGGCCGAACTACAACTATCCGTGGAAGCTGATGGACGCGGCGGGGCGGGCGACGGCGCTGGCGCGGGCCTATGATGCGAGCCGGGCGGCGCTGGCGCTGTTGGACGGGGCGACGGCGGGGGAGCGGGCGCTGATCGAGGCGCTGGCGGTGCGCTATCCGCAGCGCGAGGTTCTGGACGACCAGTCGGGCTGGGATCGGGATTTCGCCGATGCGATGCGCGGCGTGCTGGGGCGGCATTCGCGCGACCTGGATGTGCGGGCGGTGTTCGTGGAGGCGATCCTGAACGTCACGCCGTGGCAGATGTGGGACCTGCGGACCGGGCTGCCGGCCGAGGGGGCGGGGACCGTGGAGGCGGAGGCGGTGCTGGAGGCCGGGTTCCGCATGGTGCCGGGGGCGATGGACCATCCGGGGCTTTTGCATCTGCATGTGCATCTGATGGAGATGTCGCCGACACCGGAAAAGGCGCTGGTGACCGGGGATCGGCTGCGGCAGTTGACGCCGGATATGGGGCATCTGGTGCACATGCCGACGCATATCGATGTGCAGTGCGGGTATTACCACGACACGATGCTGTGGAATCAGCGGGCGATCGTCGCGGACCGCAAGTATTACGAGCGCGCCGGGCCGATGAATTTCTACTCCGGGTATCGCATCCACAATTATCATTTCGCGGCGTATGGGGCGATGTTCCTGGGGCAGTTCGCGCCGGCGCTGGCGGCGGTGGATGAGATGATTTCCACCATGCCGGAGGCGATGCTGCGGATCGCCTCGCCGCCGATGGCGGATTTCTTCGAGAGCTATGTGTCGGTGCGCCAGCATGTGCTGGTGCGGTTCGGCAAGTGGCGGGAGATCATCGAACAGGCGTTGCCGGCTGATCCCGTGCTGTACTGCAACACGGTGGCGATGATGCACTATGCCAAGGGGGTGGCGCATGCCGCCCTGGGCGAGGTTCCGGCGGCGGAGGCGGAGCAGGCGCTGTTCCAGGCCGCGGCGGAGCGGGTGCCGGCGTCGCGGCATATGCACAATGTGCGCTGCGTGGATGCGCTGGCGGTGGCCGCGGCGATGCTGGCGGGCGAGATCGCCTATCGCCGGGGGGAGCACGAGGCGGCGTTCGCGCATCTGCGGTTGGCGGTGGCGCGGGAGGATGCGCTGCCGTACGACGAGCCGTGGGGGTGGATGCAGCCGGTGCGCCATGCGCTGGGGGCGCTGCTGCTGGAGCAGGGGCGGGCAGGGGAGGCGGAGGCGGTGTATCGGGAAGACCTGGGGCTGGGCGGGCAGTTGCCGCGGGCGCAGGTGCATCCGGACAATGTCTGGGCGTTGCGGGGGTTGCTGGATTGCCTGGTGGCGCGGGGCGAGACGGCGGAGGCGGCGGTGATCCGGCAGAAGCTGGAGTTCGCGGCGGCGCGGGCGGATATGGCGGTGATGGTGTCGTGCTTCTGCGCGACGGGGCGGCAGGCGGAGTGTTGCGAAGCCTCATAAGGTCCGGGGGCCTGGAGCCTTCTTTATCGAACGACATTGCGCTGACATATCCCAGTCTTGCGAGGGTCGGGGCCGAGGGTTCGAATCCCCTGGATGTTTGATCCCAGGCTTTGAAAGACCGGGGCCAAACATCTGGCGCGCTGTGTGCCGCGCGGGGCTGATCCGCGCGCGCCTGGCTTGGCCGTTCCAATCATGATGACCATCATGTAACCCATGAAGGTCACCCGCGCCCTCGCCGCCGAGCACCGCGCCACGCTGCTGGAACAGGGCGGCCGATTGCTGCGCCGGCAGGGGATCGAGGGCGTGTCGGTGGCCGAGGTCTCCCGCGCCGCCGGGCTGACCCATGGCGCGTTCTATGGCCATTTCCTGAGCAAGGCCGAGCTGGTGGCGGAAACCGTTGTCGACTCGCTTGCGCGCGCGGCCGAGCGTTGGCGGCGGCGGGCTGCGCAGGCGCGGGGCGCGGGGCGGGACGCGCTTTCGGCGATCATCGATGGCTATCTGACCGAAGCGCACCGCGACGTGCCGGAGGCGGGCTGTGCGCTGCCGGCATTGGGGCCGGAAGTGGCGCGGGCCGGCGCGCCGATGGCCGCGGCGCTGGAGCAGGGCGCGACCGCGCTGGCCGAAGTGCTGGCCGAGGAGATTGCGTGCCTGCATCCCGGTCTGCCGGCGTCGGCGTGCCGGGCGCGGGCGCTGGCGATGCTGGCGGCGATGACGGGCGGACTCGTGCTGGCGCGCGCGCTGGCGGCCGATCCGGCGGCGTCGCGCGCGACCCTGGTGGCGACCGCGCGGCTGGCGCGGACGGCGGCCGACCTGGCAGAACCCTTGGACTGATTGGAAATCCCATGCTGGCAGCAACGTTTGCGCCCTGGCTGATGCATCGCGGCATCCATTACGGGTGGGTGATGGTGGTGCTGACCTTTGTCACCGCCGTCTGTTCTTCCGCCGCCATCGGCATCCCCGGGGTGCTGGTGCTGCCGCTGGCGCAGGAATTCGGCTGGACGCGCGGCGAGATCGGCGGGGCGATGGCGCTGATGCTGGCGCTGTTCGGCGGCATGGCACCGTTCGGCGGCGCGCTGATGCTGCGCTACGGGCTGCGCCGGGTGGTGGTGGCCTCGGCCGTGCTGGCGGTGGCGGCCCTGACCGGGGCGACGCAGATGAGCAGCCTGTGGCATCTGTGGATCACGCTGGGCCTGACGCTGGGGATCGCGGCCGGGATCACGGCAATGGTGCTGTCCGCCACCGTCGCCAGTCGCTGGTTCGCCGAGCGGCGCGGCCTGGTGATGGGGGTGCTGGCGGCGGCGACGGCGACCGGGCAGTTGATCTTCCTGCCGACCAATTCTTGGCTGGTCGAGCATTTCGGCTGGCGCATGGCGGTCTGGCCGGGGGTGATCGGCTGCGCCGTCTGCGCGGTGGCCTACATGCTGCTGGCGCGCGACTGGCCGTCCGACATCGGCCTGCCGCCTTATGGCGCGCGCGCGATCCAGCCCCCGCCGGCGGCCTCGGCCGGGGGCGCGGTGGCGCTGAGCCTGTCGACCCTGCGCGAGGCGGCGGGCAGCCGAGCGTTCTGGGTGATCGCCGGCACGTTCTTCATCTGCGGGCTGTCGACCAGCGGGACGGTTCAGCAGCACTTCATCCCGCTTTGCGCCGATTACGGGGTGGGGCAGGTGGCGGCGGCGTCGCTGCTGGCGACGATGGGGTTGTTCAACTTCTTCGGCACGGTGGTCTCGGGCTGGCTGACCGACAAGTTCGACAGCCGCAAGCTGCTGGCATGGTATTACGGGCTGCGCGGGTTGTCGCTGATGTGGTTGCCGTTCAGCGGGTTCGACATGGTGTCGCTGACCATCTTCGCGATCTTCTTCGGGCTGGACTTCATCGCCACGGTGCCGCCGACGGTGAAGCTCGCCGCCCAGCATTTCGGCCCGGCGCGCGGGGCGATCGTGTTCGGCTGGGCGTTCGCCGCCCACCAGATCGGCGGCGCCTTTGCCGCCCTGGCCACGGGGATCACGCGCGACGCAACCGCCAGCTACCTGCCGGCGTTCTTCGCCGCGGGGGTGTCGTGTTTGATCGCGGTGGGGGCGGTGTTCCTGCTGCGGGACATCCGGCGGATGGCGGTGGCGTAGGAAGGAAGTAGTTCTATTTTGAAGAAAAGAACCAAAAAACTTTTCCCTGTTGGCATCCGCGCTTCCCCGGGGGAGCCGGGTGCCAACGGATAAAGTTTTTCTGCTTCTTTTTGTTCACAAAAAGAAGATTCTTCCTATCCTATGATCTTCTTGAACAGCTCATACTGCCCCAGGCTGGTCTCCCGCCACCCGAATCCCTCGGCATAGCGCCGCGTCGCGCCCCGGTCCGGCGGGGCGGTGGCCAGGTCGCGCACGGCGGCGGCGATGCCGGCGGCGGAGTTCTCGCCCACGATCAGCCCGGCGTCGCGGCATTGCACCACTTCCGGGTTGCCGGGGATGTCGCTGGCCACGACCGGGGTGCCGCAGGCCATCGATTCCAGCAGCACATTGGCCCAACCCTCGCGCGAGGAGGCCAGGACCATGGCGTCGGCGGCGCCGTAATAGGCGGGCAGTTCGGCATGCGGGCGCGGGCCGAGCAGGCGGACGCGATCGGACAGGCCGCGTTCGGCGGCGCGGGCCTGCAGGGCGGCGTGCTCCGGCCCGGCGCCGACCAGCAGCAGGTCCCAGCCCGGCAGCTCGGCCATGGCATCGATGGTCAGGTGGTGGCGCTTGCGCGGGATCAGCCCGCCGACCGAGATCAGGGTGGGGCGGGTCAGGCCCAGCCTCGCGCGCGCGGCGGCGCGGTCGCCGAAGCCGGGCCAGGGGCCGGGGTGAAAGACGGCGGTGTCGATGCCGTTGCGCAGCACGGTGACTTTTTCCGCCGGCGCACCGAGTTCGACCAGCCGCGCCTTCAGCCCGGCGCTGACCGAGATCAGGGCATCGGCGCCGGCGATGGCCTGTTGGATCAGGCGGCGGGGAAAGGCGAAATCGGGCAGTTCGGTGACGTCCGAGCCGCGGGCGGTGATGGCGAGCGGCTTGCCGAACTCCTGCGCCAGCCACAGTGCCGCGACCCCGTCGGGGTAGAAGTAATGCGCATCGATCGCATCGAAGGCGAAGCCGGCGGCCATCTGCTGGCGCAGCCAGGCGCGGGCCCGGCGGTAGAGCGCGTAAGGCGCGGTGTACATGCCCAGCTTCGGCACGGTCAGCGCGCGCGGGTGGTGGATCTCGATCCCGTGGCGCTGCTCATGCCGCGGCACGCGGGCATAGGTGGCCCATTGGCCGAAGCGGGGCGCGCTGGAGGGAAACCACCAGGTGGGCGCCAGCACGGTGGCGGTGACCGGCATGTCGGCGATCAGGTGGCGCAGCCGGTTCTCGACAAAGATGCCGTGGTTCGGCTGCGCCGCGTTGGGGAACAGCGTGGCGAAGGTCAGCAGCCGGATCGGGTCGGGCACGGTTCAGCGCCGGTTCAGCGTCTCCATCAGCCGGGCGGCGTCGGCCTTCTCGTCGAAGGTCAGGGCCGGGGCCAGCAGCGGGCGCAGCACCGTGATCGCCTCGTCGCGCTGCCCGGCCTCGGCCAGGGCGAAGGCGTAGTGATACTGCACGGTCGGTTCCGCCGGCAGGTCGCGGGCGGCCTGGCGCAGCAGCGGCAGGGCGACGACAGCATCCCCCTGGGTGGTGAGGATCCAGCCGAAGGTGTCGGCGATCTGCGCGGTGGGGGCCAGCAGCCAGGCGCGATGGGCGACATTGCGGGCCCGCGGGTCGCTCTTCTGGTGATAGAGCCAGGCCAGGTTGTTCAGCGCCACGGCGTTGCTCGGCTGCTTTTCCAGCAGTTCGAGGAGCAGCTTCTCCGCCACGTCGTAGCGCTTGGCGATCAGCTCGCTGGAGATCAGGCCGAGGCGGGCGGCGATGTCATCGGGCGACTTCAGCAGCCACTCCGTCAACAGGCGCGCGCCGTCCTCCGGCTTTCCGGCGGCGTTCATGGCGCCCACGCCGCGCATCACCAGGTCGGAGCGCGCGACCACGCGCAGGTCGTCGACATAGGCGCTGGCGGCCTCGTTGAACCGGTTGACGGTCATCAGGATGTCGCCCTTGGCGCCGGCCAGTCCGCGGATGTTGCCTTCGTCGCGGCGCAGCTCCTCGATCGTGGCCAGGGCGCGCTCGGGCCCGGCCTCGCGCAGGTCGATGGCCACCAGCGTCTGCAGCAGGGCGGGATTGCCCGGGGTGGCGGCCAGGCCGTCGCGCAGCAGCGCGCGCGCGGCCGCAGCACTGTTGTCGCGCAGCATGATCTCGACCAGGGACCGGCGCGCGGCCACGTCGTTCGGGTTGGCGGCCAGGATCAGGCGGAAGCCCTCCTGCGCCTCGCGCAGCATGCCCAGCGCCACCTGCGCGCGGGCACGGGCGACAATGAGCTGCGTGACCGGGGTCGCCTGGTTCTTCTGTGCCGCCTCGACCAGCTCCAGCGCCTTGCGCGGCTCGTTGGCGCGCACATACAGGTCGGCCAGCAGCGCGGTCAGCGCGTTGTTGGCCGGCGCGGCACCTCGCCCGGCCTCGACAAAGGCAACGGCGCGCGCGATGCGGCCATCGGCCATGAACATGCTGACCAGCATCGACAGCGCCTGGTCGTTGGCCGGCTCCTGGCGCAGGATCTCCGCCAGGTACTGCTCGGCCTCCGCGCCGCGGGACTGCATGTGGGCCAGGCGGGCCAGGTTGAAGCGGGCACGCAGGGAGCCGGGATACTCGCGCAGCGCCTCGATATAGGCGGCGCGGGCGGCGTCGAACTTCAGCTCGGCGGTCAGCACCAGGCCTTCGATCACGGCGATGTTCTCGCTCTTGATGCCGGCCTCCTTGATCTTGGCCAACGCCGCGGCGGCGCGCTCGACATCGCCGGCGGCAAGGGCGGCAACGACCAGCGCCTCGGAGGCATCGACCTTGCGCGGGGCCAGTTCCAGCGAGGTCTCCAGGTCCTTGGCGGCCCCCGAGGCATCGCCCATGCCCAGGCGCGTGGCGGCGAGACGGGCCACGATGTCGGCGTTCTCCGGCGCCATCTTGACCGCCGCCTCATAGGTCTCCAGCGCCTTCTGCCGCTGCCCGTCCTGGGCATAGGAGCGCGCCAGAAGGTCGAGCAGCTCGGCATCGGGTTCCATCCCGGCCTTCACCGCGCGGTCGATGACGGCGATCGCAGCGCCCGGGCGCTGGCCGGTGGCGGTGATGCGCGCCAGCAGCTTGATGCCGTCGATGTCGAGCGGATTGCGCTGGACGAACTTCTCCGCCGCGTCGGCGGCCTGTTCGGCCTGGCCCAGGTTGAACTTGACCACGCCGAGGAAGTAATGGCCGCGCGGGAAACGCGGCAGCAGGTTCGAGATCTGGGTGAGCGCGGCATCGGCGGCCTGGAATTCGCGGGCGCGCGCCGACAGCACCGCCTGGAGATAGATCGCGCCGGCGCTGCGCGGCTCCATCCGCAGCACGGTGGACACATCCTCCTTGGCCTTGGCGTCGTCGCCGAGGGCGACCAGCAGGTTGGCGCGCTCCAGCCGGGCGGCCAGCATGCCGGGCGCCTGGACGATGGCGGAATCCAGCGCCGAGAGCGCGTTGCGCCGGTCGCCGCGCAGGTTCAGCAGCTGCGCCTTCAGCACCAGGGTCTCGGCCGACTTGGCGTTCAGCGCCAGCGCGCGATCCACGCGCGTCTCCGCCCCCTGGAAGTCGCGCCGGGCGATCAGCACGCGCGCGGTGGAGATCAGCGGCTCGACCGCGGCGGGGGCGGCCTTTTCGGCATCGATGAACGCGTCATAGGCCTGGTCGGGCTCGCCGAGCTGCAGCAGCGCGGTGCCGCGCATCACCAGGATGGCGCCCAACTGGTCCTGTGCCACCCCGGTGGTGGGGAAATCGCGCAGCAGCTCGCGGAACTTGCCCTGGGCCATGTAGGTCTGCGCCAGCATCGGGCCGATCGGGCGCGGATCGAAGCCGTTGTCGCGCGCCTGGCGCAGGCTGCGCTCGGCGGAGACCGCATCACCGACGCGCAGCTGGATCACGCCCAGGCGGAAATGCGCCTCGGCATTGTTCGGGTCGGTGCGCACGGTGCTGCGCAGCTCGACCAGCGCGGTGCGCAGGTCGCCGCGGTCCATCGCCTGCTTGGCCGCGGCGAAGGGATCGAGCGGGCGCATGAACTTGAACCAGGCGACGCCGGCGCCGCCGCCGAGCACCGCGAGCACCACCAGGGCGAGGATGATTTTCTTGAACATGGGGCGTCAGTCCACTCTGT